>CAIKAS010000364.1 GCA_903825445.1 uncultured Acidobacteriia bacterium | reverse complement strand
CGGTGCTGGCGGCGAACGCGGCGGAAGCAACGAATTCTCTGCGGGTCAGGCGTGGCATGCTTCGCACAGTATATAGCGATTGGGAGCCTTGATCGCGCAGTTCAAAAAAATGACCGCCGGTGTTAACCAGCGGTCAGGAATCACGCCCAAAAAAGCCGAGGTCTAAACCTGCGCGCGGCGACGTCGCCACGCCATCACTCCGGCCGCACCGCCAGCCAGCAGCGCCAGAGACAGCGTGCCCGGTTCGGGCGTCGAGGGCGCTCCTTCACCGGCATTGATTGACTGACCCAGGGAGTCGTTATATGCCCAATCAATCGCCGTGACGCTCGCAGGGTAACCATTACCATTGTCGTGGACCACCAGACGGATCCAGCCGTAATCGAAGTCGAAAGGACCAGCGCCGGCTTTAATCCTGAATCCCGCGAAATCGGTTTGGCCCGAGGCAAAAGTACCTCCTGAACCGGACCATCCATGGCCATTTTTAAACACCGACCGCAATCGTCCCTGCGAGGCCCACGGCGGGCCACCCACCGAAATCTTCTGACCGGACGATAGTCGCTGGATTCCGCCTGAATTGTTGTGTCCGACACTCGCGTTACTCAAGGCGGACAGACGAAGCAGGCCGATGTTCCGGTTACTCATGCCGTAATGGGCTAACAGTCGAAAGTTCGCGCCGTCAATGCTGAGGTTCTTGACGGAGCTTCCTGACGCCGGGCCCGCTTCGGAGGCGGTAATGTTTTCAGGGCCGCTATAGATGATACTGGCGGCGGAACTTGTAGCCATCGCCAGTGCGGAACCCGCGGCGGTTGCGAATATTGACCATTTACCTCGCAGGGCTGGCGTCCCAATACGCCCCGCGGCGACTTTGGAAGTCGCGAAATGTGACTCCAGCCGAGTCCTGAGCATTAATTTTTGGCCTTTGGCCATAAATCTCCTCCGATTGCCTTGCCTTATCGTAATATCTTAAATAACCATCAGGAGTAAGGTCAAGGTTCAAAATCCAACATCGGTACCAGTCCAAATGCCTGGCCCTTACAATCCTAGTGACCGAATCAGCCTCAACGCGGGCCGAGTGTTGTATTCTCGCCGATACCTCTGGTGTTCGGCGTCATCCGGGAAGTGTTCCGTTTTCGGATAAGGATAGACGCTCATACCATGGAATGGCAGCGGTTCCACGCTGGTCGAGTATGCCGTATTCGGATCCCTGTCCTTTGCCCAGCCGTCCACTTTAAGGAGGTAATCGCGCGTCCAGCCTGCGGGCACTGGTGGGAAAACATCCGCCCGAAACCGCAGTTTCAGTTCGTCGCCGGAGCCCATGATGATCAACTTGTCATCGACTTCCTGTGCAAGTTCCTTTACGTCGCCGTACCGCGTGTAAAGTCCGGGCGTGGGGTTCCAATAAGTCATTGCCGAAACATTGCCGTAACTGTAAGTGTCGGGTTGTTTGCGTTCGGCGTCGATGCGGGAATCGGAAAAGCCGCGGAATCCCAGGTCCGCGGAGAGCAGCGCGGCCTCTCTCTGATTGACGCGCGGTGCGACGGAGTCCTCGCTTAGAAACGTCTCATCCCAATAGACGCAGAGGTTGGTCACAATTCGCAACTTCCGGCTGGAGGAAAGAAACTTCAGTTCAACCGCGATAGTCTTGGGCTTGCCCGAAGGCATTCCCATATCCGGATTTACGGTCTGCCATTTACCAGCCGAATCCTGCATCTGAAGATACGGCATTACGAGGCCAGCTTTGCTTTCCTGCGATGCGGCGCGAAACGTGCTGCCGTCCGGCCAATCTACCCAGCCGTGTAGCAGCAGCACCGCGCGTCCAGATTTCGCCGCGCCTGTAAAGTCGAGTTCCAGCGTGTGCATTTCCGCAATGCCCGATTCCTTGCGCGAGAACTGATCGGGATACCGATGGTCTGTTTTTAGAAGCAGTGGCAACACGTCGGCCGGTTTGCCCTGCGCGGAAAACGCGCGGGCCCCGGTCGGATAGATCCGGTGCTCTATGCCGAACAGGCGTTCCTCGGGATACGGCGGACCCTTAAACTTCTCATTCGTGTAAATCTCGGTATCAGCCGGGTGATCCACCGCGAACAGTCGCACCTGGTCCAGGTAAGAAACTTCGCTCAACTCTTCAGTAATGCGGACATCGTAATATCCGTTCGCCGCTTTCAACGCCCGGCCTGGAATGGAAACGAACTCATCGTGGTCCACAGGGAAGTACGAACCATCGCCGTCGGCTGCACCCAGCGGAGCCACACCGAGGACGTCAGTGATGAATTCGAACCCTGATCCGTTCCACGTCCAGATCATGGGGCAGGAACCCGAGAGCCGTTGCGCTTCCTCGTACTTATACGTCTTGTTGGCGGGTTGTTTGGTCTCGTTCTGAATCAGGCCATTTGGCCAGGTAATACGCACGGTGTCGACGGTTGCGTAGGCACCCGTGTCGAAGATCAGGGGAACGCCGTCGTAGCGTTGCTTTCGATAAAGCAGCCCGGCTTTGATTTCTACCTCGGCATCCTGAGCAAGTTTCAGGCTCTTCACGCCCGTAAGCTGTACGCGGATCCAGTGGTCTTTGGATACAGTGCGGTTGTGCATGAAATGCACCGTGCCGTCCTGTGCGATACGTACCCGATCATCGCGGCCGTCGCCGTCAAAATCAGCGTCAAGCTGCGTCGTGTCGCGGACTGTACCTGTGAAAGCCGTTGCATCGTAGTGCCCTCCGAGCTGATCGCGATACAACACGGGCGTGTGGTCCGCATAAATCACCGCCAGATCGAAGGCCTTGCTGTCAGGCACTGCCCGCAGTTTCCACGCGTCGAGCGCATGGCCGGCGACGAAAGGAAAATCGCTCGTACGGTCAGCAAACCCGGCCTCGCCCTGATTGCGCATAAGCGATGGCTTGTCACCGAGAAGGATCAAGTCCAGATCGTAATCGTGGTCGTAATCGATCCAGATGGCGCGCTCGAATCTGCGCTGCGGCAGCATGATACCGGACTTCACGAACTTTCCGCCCGCATTTCGATACAAGAATGCGCCGGATTCTGTGAGTACGCAGAGATCCATCAGTCCATCGTTGTCAAAATCGCCGGGCGCGGCGGAAACTACGCCCTTCAGTTCAGCGAGTCCGGACTCGGCTACCAGTTTTGTGCCTCCCGCATACAAGGCCGCGCCGTTGTTTGACCACACCAGCAAATCGGTCTGTCCCTTGCCGGTGGAATCGATCAGGGCCATTCCGGCGGTCTTTGTGTCCACCTTGCCTTCGAGGATCGCGTCGTCGTAAACCTGCTGCACGGTCGCGGCGGCAGGGGTAACGCCGCTGGGCGGATCGTAGATCTCGGCGTAGTCGCACCAGTTCGCGTCCTCAGCGAGGGCCGCGCCCTCCTGCTGTTTCTTCAGTTCCTGGAATGTGGTGAGTTCTCGCGCTCCATCGTCGGCGCGGCCCACCTGCCGGTAGAGGCTGTTGAGCTGATAGTGCGCGGCGGCCAGCGTCGGTTCCAGTCTCTCCGCCTTTTCGATTTCGGCGATAGCGTCAGCGATCTTGCCAGACTGGCGGTAGAGCGCGCCCAGTTGATAGTGCGCGATGGGTTCCTTTGGCGTCAGCTTTACCATCTGCTCGAACTGCGCGATGGCGAGCTCTTGTTCGCCCTCGTTCTTGTAGAAAATCCCCAGGTTGAACCAGGTGTGCGGGAGGGTCGGGTCGTGCGCCTGTACGGCCTTTAACAGCGGCACGGCGACATCCGTTTTCCCTGCCCGCAGGAGCGCCAGAGCATAATTTAGCTCTTCGCGGTCAGACGAGGGTGCAAGGTCCAGCGCTTTTTTGAATTCCGCAACGGCTTCCGCCGAGGTGGTCGGGTTCTCGTAGAATGCCTTGCCCAGATTGCGGCTCTGTTCGATCCGCTCTGCCAGGGAGGGAGCCTGGGCATTACTCAGAACCGCCAACATGGCCGTCACGCCAAACAGTACGACCCGTTTACTCTTCAGCACAGTTTCAGGATGGCACGAACCGCATCCACGCACAACGCGGCGGCATGTTTTGACTCATTCGAGAGTCCGCCGACCGCCGACTCCACGCTTGCGACTGTGACAAGCGACAGACCGGCCCGGTCCCGTCCCTTCACAAGTTCGGTGAGGGCCGATCCGGCCGCGATGGAGGCGGCGCATCCGCGGACTTTGTAGGCAACTTCAGCCACTCGTCCGCCGTCCATTCGAACCGAGAGCCGCAAGATATCTCCGCACACCGGATTCGACGCCTCGACGGTCAATGCCGGAGCCGCCAGTTCGCCGACGTTCCGCGGATTGCGAAAGTGATCGATCAGTTCAGGGCTCATACGTAAGCACAAGTGTAAACTGTCGTCTTGTCAGCCACAGGCCACAAAACACGCGTCGTTGCCGGGATTCTGCAGCGAGAAGAAACCGTTCTTATCTGCCGGCGCAGGCCGGATCAGCCGCATGCCGGCAAATGGGAGTTCCCTGGAGGCAAGATGGAGCCCGGGGAGACTCCGGAGACCGCACTGGCGCGCGAACTTCAGGAGGAGCTCGGCGTTGATTCCGATCCGGCGGTCGAAATCGCGCGTTACGAATTCGCTTATCCCGGTAAGAATCCAATTTTGTTGATCTTCCTGCGTGTTCCCGGCTGGCGCGGTGAAATCGAAAACCGCATTTTCGACACTATCGTCTGGGAGCGCGTTAGTCATCTGCAGGAATACGATTTTCTCGAGGGCGATATCCCGTTCCTGGAATCCGGCGCGCTACTCAGCTAATCACCCGACTTACAACGCGTGCCTCTCGAATATTGCGACGTCGTGCCGAAGAGTTTCCGTTAAGGGAAAATTACATGGGAAAGACGACTCGCACTCGGCAGGTCAACAGAGTTATGCTAATAAGAATAGAAATATTCCTCCAATGAGCCAATATTCCGTTCTGTTCATTAGCGCCGACGCGGGCATGGCCGATAGACTGGAGTCGCTGATGCGCGACGACTTGGCCCAAACGATTGACTGCACGCGCGTAGAAGCCCTCTTCGATGGTCTGCGGGCTATTCAGGACCATTCCTTCGATCTTGTAATCGCGGACTTATCCCTGCCAGACGGTCAGGGTATTCCAACATTGCGGCACTTGCAGCAGCATGCGCCGAAAACGCCGGTCATCGTTCTGTGTCGCGCGGAGGATCGCGAGGCCGCCGTCAACGCCGTGCGGAAGGGCGCCTACGACTTTTTCTGTTACGAAGATCTGGACACTGCCAATTTCAAGCAATCCGTGTCAGGGGCGCTGAAGCGTGCCCAGGCGGATGCGGCGGAGAAGAAAGAAGCGGAGCGTCGGACCAATGCCCGTTTTGATTGTCACCTCGCGGTCAGTTATCAGACCCTTGAAAAACCGTTTTTGTCGGGCCAGGGGTCGAGTGAGACGCTCAATATCAGCAGTAAGGGCGTGTTGTTTAAGACCACGGAGCCTCTGGAACCGGGTCAACTGGTGCAGGTGTCGGTCGACTGGCCTGCGCGCCTCGAAAACCAGATTCCTTTGAAGCTGGTGGCGGAAGGGCGTATCGTTCGCAACATCAAGGGCATAGCTGCGATGACGATTGAGAAGTACGAATTCCGGACGCGCAAGGCTCCCGCCCCGGCCGCCAAGCAGTAAAGCATCCGATTGGCCTTACCCAGTCCACCAGCCGAGTGACAGCAGCCGATCATATACTCGGGATATGTCCGGCCGCCTCTACGTTGTCTCCACCCCAATCGGCAATCTCGAAGACATCACCTATCGGGCCGTCAGGATCCTCCGTGAAGCCGACTGGATTGCCTGCGAAGATACGCGTACAACGCGACATCTGCTGGAGCACTATGGTGTCGCCACTCGCACCGTCAGTTACCACGATCACAACGAAAACGAACGCGCCGCCGAGTTGATCGAACGCATCTCGCAGGGCGAAAACGGCGCCCTGGTCTCCGACGCGGGTACGCCTTTGCTTTCCGATCCCGGCTACCGGCTCGTTCGCGCGGCAGCCGCGGCGGGTATCCGCATCGAGCCGGTACCCGGGCCCTCCGCACTGCTGGCCGCCCTGGTAGTTTCTGGCCTCCCCACAGATCAGTTTCATTTCGGTGGCTTTCTCCCTTCGAAGCAGGGGCAGCGCAAGCGGTTGCTTGAATCCCTCGCGGACGAGCCTGCGACGCTGATTTTCTATGAGGCTCCACATCGCATTGTGGAAGCGCTCGAAGATGTGGGTGCGGTGCTGGGAAAGCGCGATGTCGCCGTCGCCCGCGAACTAACCAAAATGTACGAAGAAGTGCTGCGCGGGACTGGGGCGGAAATCGCGGCGACCCTATCCGCGCGTGATTCCATCCGGGGCGAATTTGTGATCCTGGTGGCAAAAGCCCAGACGCCCCTTTCGACTGAGATTCCGGTGGAAGCGATGATCCAGGGCCTGATGGCCGCCGGTGTGGAGCGCATGGAGGCCATGAAAACCGTGGCGCGGGAGCGCGGACTTTCTAAACGAGAGGTTTACAAGCTCCTCAGCGGGCCTGCGGGGCCAAAGCAAAAAACGGGAAGGTAATGCGTTCCCGGGAACCGTTACGACATATAACCGCTTCCCGTTAGAATAGGACTTGCATCCTCATGTCACGGTAGCCGGAGGCGGTCTGGCCGGCACGGAAGCCGCCTGGCAGCTTGCCGAACGCGGTATCAACGTCATCCTTTACGAAATGCGTCCGGTCCGCACTACGGACGCCCACCAGACAGACCGGCTTGCCGAACTGGTCTGCAGTAATTCGCTCAAAAGCGATCAGCATCCTTCCGCTTCCTGGCTCCTCAAAGACGAATTGCGCCGACTCGATTCATTGCTGCTCCGCTCTGCCGCGAAGGCGCGTGTGCCTGGCGGCCATGCGCTCACAGTCGACCGCGAAGTTTTTGCTGCGGAAGTCACCAACGCCATCGAAACGCATCCAAAAATTCAGATTCGCCGCGAAGAAGTGCTGGATCTTAACCCGGCTGCCGTCACTATTGTGGCCACGGGTCCCTTGACCAGCGATAACCTTGCGGCGAGCATCGGTCACCTGACCGGGTCGGGCCGCTTGTTCTTCTACGACAGCATTAGCCCAATCGTCGATGCCCAGACTGTTGACCGTACTATCGCGTTTCCGGCGTCGCGCTACGATAAATCGCTCGATGGCACTGGCGACTACCTAAACTGCCCTTTCAATAAGGCTGAGTATGAGCGTTTCATCGACGAACTGATGGCCGCACATGCGGTGGACTCCCACATTCCAAACGACGTCCCATACTTCGAATCCTGCCTTCCGATTGAGGAAATCGCGCGGCGCGGGCGCGATACCCTGCGTTTTGGCCCGATGAAGCCGATGGGACTCACTGATCCGCGGACGGGCCGTCGTCCCTGGGCCGCCGTACAACTCAGACAGGAGAATCTGCGCGCCGACAGCTACAACCTGGTCGGCTTCCAGAACCACCTCCGCTTCGCTGAACAGAAGCGAATCATGCGTCTGATCCCGGGGCTGGAAAGTGCGGAATTTCTGCGCTACGGGCAGATCCACCGCAACACGTACATCAACGCACCCGCGCTGTTAAATGACACTTTGCAATTGCGAGATCATACGAATGTGTTTTTTGCCGGACAGATCTCCGGTGTGGAAGGCTATGTGGAATCGATTGCGACGGGCCTTGCGGCTGGAATCCTGAGTGCAGCGCATGTGAAAGGTGAAATGCTCGCGGCGCCCCCCCGTGAGACCGCCATGGGTTCGCTGCTTTACTACATTTCGCACGCCGATCCCAAGCACTACCAGCCGGCCAACATCGCCTTCGATTTATTTCCGCCGCTTGCGGAACCGCTGAGCGATCGCCGCGAAAGGCAGATTGCCGTCTGCGACCGCGCTGCGATAGCGTTTCAGTCATGGCTATGTCGGAGCTGAGCAGGGCAGTCGACGACTATCTGGATTCGCTGGCGCGCAGCAACGAATCGCCGCACACCCTGCGCAACTACGGCGCGGATCTTCGTGAGTTCACGGCCTACTTCTCTCCTGAGGGTGCCGAACCGCCCAACTTGGCGGAGTTCGACGTGCTTACTTTGCGCGAGTGGCTGGCCCATCTGTACGACCGCGAACAGCAACCTGCGACTATCCGTCGCAAGATGGCCTCGTTGCGCGGTTTGTTCCGCCATCTTTCGCGGGAACGCCGTATCGCTTTCGATCCCGCACGTCTTCTCCGCCTGCCAAAAATACCGAAGGTGTTGCCGCAGGTCCCGAATGCGGAGGTCACGAACGCACTCATTGATGGCGCCGGCAATAACGAACTTGACCGGCCATACCCGAAGCGCGACCGCCTGCTGTTTGAAATCCTCTACGGTTGCGGGCTGCGCATCAGTGAAGTGGTAGGCATAAACCTCGACGATATCGACAAGACCGAGTGCTGGATCCGCGTGCGAGGTAAGGGCAAGAAGGAACGGCAAGTGCCCTACGGATCCAAGGCGGCCGAAGCGCTCGACGCCTACCTCACTGGTCACGGTCGCGCAGCGGATTCACGTGCACTCTTCCTGAACCATCGCGGCAGGAGACTCACGGACCGAGGCGCGCGCAACATCGTGAAATTCTACGCGACGTACCTTACGGGCGATTCATCGATCCATCCGCATACTCTACGGCACGCCTTCGCGACGCACCTCTTAAGCGATGGAGCGGATCTGCGGTCTATCCAGGAACTTCTGGGTCACGCGCGCCTCTCGACGACCCAGAAATACACCAGGGTTTCGCTGACCGATCTGATGCGGGTATACGACAATGCTCATCCTAAAGCGAAGGATTGACGTTCCTAATGCGGTTGCGATCGTGCGCGGCCCATCGTCATCAACGTGAGTCCCGCGAAAACCCCGAGCAGCGGGTCCGTGATCTCAGCCACACGGCCAGGCAGATACATCTGCGCCATTTCAATACTGAGCAACGTTGCGACCACCGCGCTGATTGCGTAGATCCGCCGCATCCCCGCAGCCATCAGGAGCCAGACGGCAGTGCCGTACCAGAAGAACTTTTCAGCGAATACCTGCACGGCTGTTTGCCAATCCATGTTGAGGAAGCCCCCGAATGGAGTCCAGACGAATGGTGCGGCGTACGGGGCGAAGTAAAACGGCGCGAGTCCGCGGAGCACGATCAGGCTCACAAATACCCCTGCGAGGATCTTCCGATAGAGGTCACGACCCTTCACAGACTTTGGCCATACGATCGCAAAGAGGGCCGCTCCCGCAACAGCACCGGTCACTTCTGTCGCGACGGGCTGGCGGTCCACAATGAACAATTGTGCCGGTGCCAGAGCGACTGAAATCGCGGTCAGCCAGCGTGACGAACGGAACGCGCTCGCGCGAAACAGATTTCCGGCCACAAACCATACCATGGTAGCGGAGAATAAAGGCACCCAATCCAGAACCGGTGAGTCAGCAAGAACGCTTAGTTTGTGCCGTAAAAGAGTGCGGCCCATCACGGGGAAAAGCGGAAACACCAGCCATAGAAGCCAGCAAGCCAGTAACGCCAGCGCACTTCTATCGGGCGATCTTCGCCGGTTCTGCCTGTCGCGGTTGTGCAGGCAGGTCTCTTCGAGCAGGACGCCAATCATCACGCCAGCCACAGCGCCGACAATGTTAGTGGTCAGGTCGAGCGCGCTGCAATCGCGCGAGGGTACAAACAACTGCACCATTTCGATTGTGCCGGAACAGGCCGCGCAGATCAGAACTGGCGCGACGACGCTGAGCCAAAATTTCCCCAACCTTCGGAACGCCAGATGTCCCGTGATGCCGGCGGGAACATACAGCGCCACGTTCACCACGATGTCGCGGAAGATGAAACGGTCCAGACTCTGCGGCCACGCATGCAGCAGGATCCACAACGGATTCCCCTCCAGACGCGCTGCTTCAAAATGCCATGGGTAGAGGGAACCGTATGCGATCAGGGCTAGAGTCGCGATGAAGAGCGTGAACAGGATTCGATCTTAGCAACTCACGGGCAGCTCGCGCGCGAAAATACCCATCCAGAACGCCTTGCCCGAGACCAGCGATTTCCGCATCTCAAACGTCAGCCGGAACCCGCGTGATTCCAGTTCCAGTCGGAACCACGTCGGGTCGATCATGACGAAATCCGCGCTCAGGGTTTGGATCGTCTGAAAGCCGCTGTCGCCCACGGCCGGCTCGTTACCGGGCAACTGCAGGACCACGGAGAATGCTCCTCCCTGCGCCACAAGGTTCAGTGCATTTTCAAGGCTTAATCCAACACCGGCATGTTCGAAAACGAGTGCCGCATGGACCAGTGCAAGCGGTTCGATAGTGAGCCGGTCGGAAGCCAAATCAGCGCAATGCAATTCCAGTCCGAGAAGGTGCGCGTAGCGCTGCCGGACTGCCTCGAGGTAGTCCGGGTTGATATCAATCCCCACGACCCGGCGGATCACCGTTCCATTGATATGCTCCAAACCGTTGCCGCCAGCTATGCCGAGGATTGCCATGCTCGTCGGAGCGCAGCGCCCCAGAGCAATTGCAAACAACTCGGCGAGCGCAGCCAGTTGCTTCACGGCCGGTGAGGTCATATGGCCTTCGTAGTCCCCCAGCGGCACCTGAAGCCACGGATTTGTCATCAACTCATGCTACTTGATATGATCGGCAACACTGGAAACGAGCAGGTCCGCCCTATGAAGCCCTTAATTCTCTCGCTACTCGCGGTGGCCGCTTCGGCCTTTGCGCAAACAACTCCGATGCCGATACAAGATGGCCAGATCATTCCTCTCTGGGCAGGCACTGCGCCCGGTCAGCAGGGTACCGACGACAAAGACATTCCCACCATCACGGTTTACCTGCCGCGCACCACGCCAGTCGGCATGTCCGCGGTGATCGTTTGCCCCGGCGGCGGCTACTCGGGTCTGGCTATGAATCACGAGGGCAGGCAGGTGGCTAATTTCCTGAACTCCCAGGGCATTGCAGCCTTCGTTTTGAAGTACAGGCTCGGTCCGAAGTACCACCATCCTGTGGAACTCGGCGATGCGCAGCGCGCCATCCGCATGCTGCGCGCGCACTCCGCCGACTGGCACATAGCAACCGATCGCATCGGCATTATGGGCTTTTCCGCTGGCGGTCACCTCGCGATGAGCGCCTCCACTCACTTTGATGCTGGCCAGGCGAGCGCCGCCGATCCCATCGACCGCGTCGGCAGCCGCCCGGATTTCTCTGTGCTTGGCTACCCCGTCATCTCACTCGTGGAACCCTGGACCCACCAGGGTTCCAAGACCAATCTTCTGGGCCAGGACGCTGATCCAGAATTGGCGAAGAGCCTTTCCGGCGAGCAGGCGGTGACCAAAGAAACACCGCCCACTTTCATTTTTCAGACCAACGCCGACACCACAGTGCCAGCCGAAAACGCGACCTATTACTACTTGGCACTGCGAAAAGCAGGCATCCCCGCGGAGATGCATATCTTCGAGAAGGGGCCCCACGGTCTCGGTCTTGCGATGGATGACCCCGCGATTTCGGAATGGTCCAAGTTGCTGACCAACTGGCTGCGAGTCCACGCCATCATCAAATAGGTCACACGTCCACTTTGTAGTTCAGGGTGTGTTCATCCCCAGGCAATTCCCGGAACCCCCAGTTGTGTTTCGGGGTTTCGAAGATCGTAACCTCAAAGTCTTGCAGTCCGATGCCCAGGACGGATGCGAATCGTTCGAAAAGCAAGCGAATCAACGCTTTTTTCGCCTCCACGCTTCGGCCTTCGAACATGCTGATTTCGATAATCGTGTACCGCTCGGTGCGTCCTGAAGGATAAAAGAAGTCCTGCGGTTCGAGCGGGAAAAATCGATGCGCGCGCTTATCCTGCGGGTACTGCAGGGCATCCACCACGCATGAATGAATCACATCCGACATCGCGCGCGTAATAGAATGGAGGGAGCCGCGCAACCCATAGATTTTGACCTGAGACATGGCGTGTTAGCCAGTCTCGCACAGGCCGCCCTGGTCCGGGTGGGGTTAGCTGCGCTACGCTGATAATTCATGTCTGGAATACTGCAGGGAAAAACGGCGGTCATCGCCGGCATAGCCAACAGGTGGAGTCTGGCCTTCGCGATCGCTGAGTCTTTTTCGCGCGAAGGCGCATCGCTTGTGCTCACCTATGTGAACGATAAACAGCGGGAAACCATCGAATCGATCACTTCGGCGATGCCTGTGATCAAGATGCTGCCGCTCGATGTCACCAAGGACGAAGACATCGCGGGTTTCGCCGAGGGCCTGAAGGCTCTGGAGCGGCCTATTGACGTGCTGGTCCACAGTCTGGCTTTTGCCAACCGCGAGGATCTCAGTAATCCTTTCATCGAGACCACGCGCGAAGGTTTCTTGCTCGCACAGAACGTGAGCGCTTATTCGCTGGTGGCCATGACCCGCGCCGTCGCTCCGCTGATGCCGGAAAAGGGCGGATCCATCATGACGCTTTCGTACCTGGGCGCTACGCGCGTGATGCCGCACTACAACGTGATGGGGACGGCGAAGGCATCGCTCGAGTCTTCCGTTAGGTATCTGGCGGCCAACCTGGGTCCACGGAATATCCGCGTGAACGCCATCTCGGCCGGCGCCGTGAAGACCGCTTCTGCACGTGCCGTGAAGGATCTGACGTCGCTCATGGAATTCGCCAAAGAGTGGTCGCCTATGAAGCGGCTGACCGAACCGGCCGAAGTGGGCGACGCCGCCGCGTTTCTGGCGAGCGATCTGGGCCGCGGACTGACCGGCAATATCATGTTCGTCGACGCCGGCATGCACATGGTCTAGGAGGTTAAGATCTGGAAAACCTCCTAACAGCGTTAAACACTTTATAACGGAGTTAGGGGGTATAAAGTTAGGGCGGTATAAAAAGTCCCCATCGGGAGCTGCGGCTTATTTCCTGCCTTTGGGCGCCACGATAGGCAGTCCCATGACGTTCATTTGCTTCCTTGCCTGCGCCGCGTCGTCGGAGTGCGGGTACTTTGCGATCAGCGCGCGGAACGTCGATGCGGCAGCGGCTGTCGAGGCGGCTTTCTTCTGCTTGTAGAGAGCCATCCCTTTCATGTAATAAGCCTGCGGGGTGACGTCGATGTCTTCAGGATACTGTTCAATTACTGCGTCGAAGCCCTTCACGGCCTCATCCAGCTCACCCTGCGAATAGTGAACTTCAGCGATCCCAAGCTTAGCCTTGATAGCATTCGGGTCGTTCGGGTAAAGTCGCAGGAAGTCGTCGAACTCGGAGAGTGCTAGTTTGCCTTTGCCGCTGTTCTCGTCTGCGACGGCAGTGCTAAACAGCGTGGACGCCATGGGTGGCGGCGCCGGCGCACCGGATCCCGTATCCGCCGTCGGCGGCGCTACTGGCGGAGCCTGAATCAGTTTGATCTGGTTCAGGATATCGCTCATCCCGCTTTGCAGCTTGTTCACGTTCTTCTCAAGCGACTGGAGTTCAGCTTTCAGATCTGTGACATCGTTCGACGTATTTTCCACCTTGACCGATACATCGGTCACTGTCTTCAACTGGTCGCGGACCGCCTTCAACTCAGTCTGAATCGTCTGAGTCACGCCGGTGCTCATGCTGCTGACGCCGGAATTCGTCTTCGTGGCGGCATCCAGCAGTTGCTGCAACTGCTTCTGAATATCCGCGAACCTCGCGTCGGTCGATTTTTGCAGATCCTTGAGCTGATCCCCCAGCGACGCCACATCGCGCTGCAGATCCATCATTTCCTTGCTGGCCGCCGCCGGGGCGGACCCCGGCAGCATCAGCATCGTACCAAGCAGAGTCGCGAAAGCTGTATAACGTGTCAGGCGCATAGGCTAGTCCTTATTGTCCCGCAGAAATGTGGGCTCGGCGGTTCTTCTGGTAGCAGGCTTCGTCCGCTTCCGTGCATTGCGGCCGCTCCTTGCCGTAGCTGATCGTACGCAGCTTATCGGCAGGCACTCCCAGCTGGACCAGCAGATCTTTCGCCGAAGAAGCACGCCGGTCGCCCAGTCCAAGGTTGTATTCCGCTGACCCGCGCTCGTCGCAGTGGCCTTCTACGTTCACTGCGGCGTTCGGGAAATCGGCGAAGATCCGCTTCAGCGCGTCGGCATCGGCCTGCAGCGCTGCCCGGGCATCTTCCCGGATGCTGATAGCGTCATAGTCAAAAAACGCGTCCCGCAGATCGGACTGCACGCGCGATTCGAAAGTTCCTGTTGTATTCCTGGGCTGCACAACCGGCGTGACCGGCGGCGGGGGCGCCGTAATCGTAACAGTTGCGGTCGCCGTGGTGCTGCCATTGGGGCCATTGGCCGTCAGGGTATAGGTAGTGGTGTCCGTCGGGCTAACGGTCTGCCGACCTGTCGCGGCTACAGTGCCGATGCCATTGCTGATGGATACATCGTTCGCATTCGTCGTGGTCCAACTCAGCTCCGCAGATCGCCCGCGTTCGATGCGGCTTGGTTCTATAGTCAGGGTCGCCGTGGGACGCCCTGGAGTCTGTGCAGGCGCGGAGGTCTGGCCCGGTCCCGCACTAGGCGGCGGCGGTGGAGGCGGAACAGGTGCCTTCTTGCCGCACCCCGCCGTCACCAGGCCCATTGCCAGCAGAGCCGAAGCGGCCAGCATCAGATTGCGATTGCGTAACGAAGTTTTCATAAGAATTATTTAACTCCCCAAACAGGATACTTGTTGACACCTTGTGTCGTTAACTGCTTCACCTGCTTACCATTGGCCAGCATGGAATAAATCTGCATCACCTTGCCGGCGCGGCTCGACATAAACACAATATGCTTGCCGTCTGGCGCCCAAACAGGATTTTCGTTGCGGCCCTCGCTGTGCGTCAGCTGGATCGGGTCCTGCATGGAACCGATATCTGCCACGAAGATATTGAAATCGCCGGTAGCATAGCCCCGCGTCCACGCGAACGCAATGTGCTGGCCATCCGGACTCCATGAGGGGTTCGCCGCTTCGCCCTCGCCGTTCGTCAGGCGTTCGATTCCAGAGCCTTCCGCATTCATGCGGTAAATCTGCTCCTTCGGGAAGCCATCTACGAACAATAGTGAATCCGGATTCTTCGGGTTCACTTTCGGCTCCGTCGGATTCCCGCGCGTGCTGGTGACGCGGTTGAATCCCCCGCCATCGATTCCGGCCACATAAATCTGCGCCGTGCCTGAGGCCGACGACGAATAGTAAATGTGCGTTCCGTCGGGCGCAAACGTAGCAGCCGCGTTCAGCGATGCCTTCTGGTTATAAAAGCTGATAGAGCGGCCGGTTTCGCTATTCACCATTCCAATGATCGGCTGCCCGCCCGTTCCAGGCCAAATCGTGAATGCGAGGCGCGAACCATCGGGAGAAATCGCCGGATATGCCACCTGCCCGCCGAGATGTGTGAGCTGCTTCTGATTATTCCCGTCCCAGTCCATCACCCAGACTTCGGTGCCAAACTGATTCCTCGCCCCACGCGTGGATGTGAAGTAGATTCGGCTATCGAGTAGTGACGCCGTACCGCCGAACCTCAGGATAATATCGTTGGCGAATTTATGCGCGAGGTTGATGGCTCCCGCCTCGTCTGGCGACCCGGCGTATTGTTGCGCAAGAAGCTGCGCGGTCTGAGCATCCTGCCGTGTGTCGTAAACGTTCCCGTACAGAGCGAGTACCCCGTTGGTCACGCCGGCATAACCGAACACGAGGTGCGAGGCATTCACGAGTGCGCCAGCCCAGTCCTTCAGGGCATAACCGCCGCCCGCGTCTTCGGGCCGAAGATCGGCAGCCGTGCGCGGACTGCCCAACGGGAAAAATCCCTTTGGGCGCAGGTCGAATAGTGCGGAGTTTTGCAGATCGTTGAACAGCGTCGAATTGAACGCCGCCATCAGCGGCGCCGCGGCACCTGCGCCGGGAAAATCGACCACCGCGAGTGCCGGTTTGCCGCCGATCGAACTGATAAAGGTCTTGATATCCTGGCCAAACAGCATGGCAGTGCTCAGCACCGCCAAAACAGCCAGCGCAGGCGCGCCGATGATTACTCGTCTCTTCATCATTTAGTCACCTGAAACTGTAATTCCACAGTCGTACTCTTTGCATTACACGGTGCAATCAGGGGAGGCAGCGGATTGGCGTCGTAAATCGCCCGCTGTGCTGACGTATCGAGCAAAACGTTGCCGCTGCGTTGCGAGAGCCGAACGTCGGTAACCGTGCCGTTGGGTTGAATCGTGAAACTGACGGCGGCCCGTTGCGATGGCAGCGCGCCCACGCCCGCCGTATTCCACTTGCTCGCGATCGCGCTGCGCATGAGGTTGACATATGCCGGGCAGCGATCTCCCAGCACCGAAGCGGGTCCAATATCGATTCCGGCTGCGCCCTGCACTCCGTACATTTTCGAACTTGCCGCGGGAGCGGTCTGCGAATAAACCTGATTTGCCTTGTACTCCAGCTTCGGACGGTAGACCTCCTGCGACTGGGCTTTCGGCGAGACCTTGCGCTTCACTTTGTCCGGAATCTCGATTGCCCTGGGTTCCGGTGCTTTCACTTGTGGCGCCAACTTCACCGGCGCGGGTGCCTGAGGAACGTTTGACGTCGAATCGTTCGCCAGCGGGTTCTCCGGCGCTTCCGTGCGAGGGATAGGAATGCTCGACACCATCGTCGCTCCTACAGAACCGGATGATACATGTTCGGAACCCCAGGTATTCTTCGAAAACTTCCAGAGGCCCGAGAGAATCAGCAGGCCGGCAATCGCGGCATGCAGACCAACAGATCCCGCGAAATACTTGCCGAGTGGATCCTGTTGAGGCATTGTATGCATTTTATCGACGAGATCCGGTGTTAGCCGGCTGTGTAACAAATTTCAGGCCTAGTTTAGCCGCACCGAGTTCGGCCGCCACCTGGGCGACCTGCTCCCAGGGCGCCTTGCCATCAGCCCGAATGTAGACGTCCGTCTGGCCAGGGTAGCGCGCGTGTATTTCGGATACCAGTTCCACCAATTTCACTGGGGAACCACCCAGGGCCAGTTCCCCGGTTTTTGAAAGCAGCACTACGGGCAGCTCCTTCACACTGGACGCAACAGCTTTTGTTTTCGGCACGTCCACTTCGATCCCATACTCCATGACGTGCGCCGTGATCATAAAGATGATCAGCAACACAAGGGCCACATCAACAAACGGAGTTACGTTAATTTCGGCCATCGCAGGAAGGCCCCGTGACCGCCGACCGCCAGCGCCATTTGCCAGATTAAAGGCCACTTAGATCCCCCACTGCCTCATTCGAGCCTCTTCACTCACCCGCTGACCGCTCGACCATGTTCATGAACTCGAGCGCAAAGTTGTCGAACCGGTCTCCCATTTCCTTCAATTGCCGCCCGAACAGGTTGTAGAAAATCGCCGCTGGAATCGCAGCCACCAACCCGACCGCGGTTGCGATCAACGCTTCCGAAATACCGGGTCCCACCGAACTCAAACTGGTGCTCCCCGCTGAGCCCAACTGACCGAATGCGCGAATAATCCCCAACACTGTACCGAATAATCCTATAAACGGCGAAACCGACGCCGTGGTTGCGAGCCAGTTCAAATTGTGTTCGAAACGAGACAGTTGCTCGCTGATGGCGATTTGCAGGCTGCGCGAGATCGCTTCTTTATTGGTGAGCCTGCGATGCGAGGTCAGTTGCCTCGAGGCTTCCAGGTAGCCAGCGTCGAAAATCCTCACTAGAGGCGCGGGACGAAAGTTTTCTGCCGCAGCCACTACAGTTTCGAGGGAATTCGCCTTGCGGAATGCGCGCACGAAACGCGCATCGGCGGTGCGCGCGGCGCTGAACGCGGACCGCTTGGATAGCGCAATCGCGATCGAAAAAATCGAAAAGACCGCGAGTATGGCGAGCACCGCGTAGGTGAACGGCGTGCCGTGGCCGAGCATCTCTAAAATACTGGTCTGGAGTAAAAGTGCCGGATGCGGACTCAAATCTCAATTTAGCACGCAAATGCAATGTCCACAGCGTTGTTTCGCACTTATTCCGGCACTCAACTTTCACAGAATTCCTGGCGGCCTGCTGTCATTCTGCGCCACTACTCCATCCACTACCCTATAATTTCAACGGATGCTTCACGAACTCGTCGTCGAGAACTACGCTGTAGTCGACCGCCTGCGCGTGCGCTTCCACGCAGGGCTAAATCTGCTCACGGGCGAGACCGGCAGCGGCAAATCGATTGTCGTCGATGCACTGGGCCTGTTGCTCGGCGGGCGGGCGTCCGCCGACATGATTCGTTCCGGCCAGGAACGTGCCCGCGTTTCCGGAGTTTTCGACGCCGGCGAGCGCGCGGCAAAGGTGCTCGCCACCGCCGGGCTTGACACCGCTACCGAAGACGGTGAACTGCTGATAGAGCGGGAAATCCTGTCGAACGGCAAGAGCCGCGTCTTCGTCAACAGCCGTCCGGCAACTGTCTCGGTGCTGAAAGACCTCGCCCCGCATCTGGGGGACATCCACGGCCAGCACGATCAGCAACTGCTTTTCGAACCGACCGCACAGCTGGCTATGCTCGACGCGTTCGCTCATACGCGCGACCTTCGCGCCAGGGCCCGCGAAGTCTTCACGGCATGGAAGCGAGTCACATCTGAGATCGCACTGCTGGAAGGCGCGGAGCAAGAGAAAAACCGCCTGCTCGATCTCTGGCAGTTCCAGCGTCGCGAAATAGAAGGCGCGTCTCTGCGCAGCGGGGAAGACGCCGAACTAGAAGCCGAGCGCCGTGTGCAGCAAAATGCCGGTAAGCTGCTCGAAACTGCCGGCGCCGCCTATGAGGCACTTTACGAGGCACCGGAATCCGCGTGGACCACGGCGCGCGCCGTCACCAAAAAACTCGACGAACTTGCCCGCATCGATGCGGCCATGGAACCTGTGCGCCAGGCGCTGGAACCGGCGCTCATCGCCATGCAGGACGTCTCCTACTCCCTGCGCGACTACCTCGGCCGCATGGAGGCCAACCCCGCACGGCTCGAAGAGATCGAGAATCGCCTCGCCGCGCTCGATAGGCTGAAACGTAAGTACGGCGGCTCTGTCGATGACATGCTGGCATATTTGGACGACGTCACACGCAAGATCAACGACGTCGAGAATGCCGGCGAGCGTTTAGGTGAACTGAAACGCGAGCAAACGCGGGTGGCGGCCGAATACGAGAAGACGGCCGCCGAACTGACTGCGCGCCGCACTACGGCCGCAACCCAACTGGGTCAGCGCGTGGAACAGGAGTTAAAGCCGCTCGCCATGGACCGTACGGTATTTCGTGTGGTGGTGGAACCGGCGGCGGAATGGAGCGAAACCGGCGCTGACCGCGTGCAGTTCCTTGTCTCCGCCAATGTGGGCGAAGAGCCGAAGCCGATGGAGCGGATCGCCTCAGGCGGTGAGCTCTCTCGCATAGCACTGGCATTGAAAACCTGCCTGGTCGGTCCCGCCGCACGTTCTAATGCGCCCACAAGAACGCTGGTCTTTGACGAAATTGATACCGGCATCGGTGGCCGAGCGGCGGAAGGAGTTGCGCGGAGGCTCAAAGGTCTGGCGTCGGAGAACCAGGTGATCTGCGTGACGCATCTCCCGCAGATTGCCTGTTTCGCGGATCATCATTATGTGGTCGGCAAATTCGAGCGCAACGGCCGGACGGTGGCCGAAATAGCAGAGCTTGATGGCAGGACCAGCATGGAAGAAATCGGTCGCATGCTGAGTGGTGAGTTGCTCACACCAGAAGCGTTGCGAAATGCGGAAGAGCTCGTGCGCGCGGCGCGGGCGTAGCGCGACGTCTGGTCGCTATTTTCTGTGGATTGTCCGGATCGGCACGGGCGGTGTCAGGTTTTGGGCTGTCGCGGGAGCTGCCTGTATCTTTCGCACAACGTCCATCCCCTTCACCACCCTGCCGAATGCCGCGAATCCCTGTCCATCGGGGTTTCGCTTGCCGGCAAAGTCCAGGGATGGCTGGTCGCCGATGCAAATGAAGAACTCCGAAGTCGCAGTGTCCGGGCCGTCCCGCGCCATCGAGATTGTTCCATCGCGATGCAGGAGGCCCGTCACTGATGTTCGTTCCAGCGCGACGGGCGGGAAGTCCCGCATTCCCGGCTTTCCCGCTGCCTGAACGACCTCGATTTTTACGTCATTATTGGGTTGATTATCGCGCTTCACAGTGCGGTGAAACCGACCACCATCGTAGAGCCCTGCGTCCACATACTTTAGAAAGTTTGCCGCAGTTACGGGTGCGTGGACGGTATCGACCTCAACCTCGATAGCGCCGAGTCCGGTTTCGATCACGACTGTAACGGGAGCAGGCTGCGCGGGAACTAACAACGCTCCCGTCAGCATCAGCAGCAGGGCTTTCATCGTCAGCTTTCGTGGAACGCGAACGAATCGGTCCCTAATCAGCGCCGGAAATACTGTGCAGCACTTCTTCCGCCTGCGCAGCCGTGAACCCCTCTACCTTCGACGAATGGTTCATGGAGCAGAACTTCGGCCCGCACATCGAGCAGAACGCCGCATCCTTAAAGCCTTCTTCCGGCAGCGTCTCATCGTGCATCGACCGCGCCGTCTCTGGATCGAGCGACAATTCAAACTGCTTGTTCCAGTCGAAGTTGTACCGAGCCCGCGACAGTGCATCATCGCGATCACGCGCGCCCGGACGATGCCGCGCCAGATCCGCCGCATGCGCTGCGATCTTGTACGCGATTATCCCCTGCTTTACGTCCTCGCGGTTCGGCAGCCCCAGATGCTCTTTCGGCGTCACGTAGCAAAGCATCGACGCGCCATGCCATCCGATCATCGCCGCGCCAATCGCGGACGTGATGTGGTCATAACCCGGCGCAATGTCGGTCACCAGCGGCCCCAGTGTATAGAACGGCGCATCGTGACAGAGTTCGCGTTCCTTGATGACCTGCATTTCGATCTGGTCCAGCGGAATATGGCCCGGACCTTCGATCATCACCTGCACGTCCGATTCCCACGCCTTCTTTGTCAGTTCTCCCAGCGTCTTGAGTTCGGCGAACTGCGCGGCGTCGCTCGCATCGGCGATGCAACCGGGCCGCAGTCCGTCACCCAGCGAATAGCTGACGTCGTACTTCTGGAAGATCTTTGTGATCTCGTCGAAATGCTCGTACAGCAGATTCTGCCGGTGATTCTTGACCATCCATTCGGCCAAAATCGCGCCCCCGCGGCTCACAATTCCCGTAATGCGTTTTGAGGCCATCGGCACATACTGGATCAGCACGCCCGCATGGATCGTCATGTAATCGACGCCCTGCTCTGCCTGTTCTTCAATCACTTCCAGCATGACGTTGATATTGAGGTCCTCTACACGCCTCACGCGATTGAGTGCTTCGTATATCGGCACTGTGCCGATCGGCACGGGCGATTTCGCAATGATGGCTTTGCGGATCTCCGGGATGTCGCCGCCCGTCGAAAGATCCATAACAGTATCGGCGCCGAACTTCACCGCGTAGTCGAGCTTGTCGAGCTCACCTGCAATATCGGACGTGGTCGCAGAATTTCCGATGTTGGCATTGATCTTGCACGATGACGCCACGCCGATACACATCGGCTCCAGCGAAGTATGGTTGATGTTCGCGGGAATGATCATGCGGCCGCGCGCTACTTCGTCGCGTACCAGTTCCGGCGTGAGCTTCTCACGTTGCGCGACGAACTGCATTTCGCCGGTGATCTGGCCCTTGCGGGCATAGTGCATCTGGGTCCGAACCGGGTCGGACCAGCGGGGATCTGCCATTGTTTGCGCATCTTATGTAAGTGTAACGCCTGCGGGGCAGGCCTTAACGCCGCATCAACTTCGCGATTCCGATTGGATGGAAAGCCTGACGCCCGAAACCGCGCGAAGCGTGTTCATCATGATGCAACCCCGATCCGCAATTTCGATCAGGTGAGCGAGGAGCGCAGGGTCGCCAGAAGCCGCCATTACACGCATGTTGATTTCGGCGAACCGGGCTGGCGCGTCGACCAGGACGCCGGTGACTTCCAGTTTCACGTCCGAGACAGCGGCATCGCGCGATTTGACTGCGGCCAGCAGGTTGCTCATGAAGCATCCGCCAACGGCCGCCAGGAAGAGTTCGCCGCCCATCGGTCCGGTGTCAGTACCGCCTTTCGGCGCGGGCCGGTCGATATGGACGGCGTGCTGCCGAATCGCCGCTTCCGACGCGCAGGGCGAGGTTTGGCGGAGGTGGACTGTTATTTCTGCGGCCATATTGCTGAATCCGATATTCTCACGCGGACTTCGCCCGCGCACGGGCATTGAACCACTATCTCATCGCCCGGCTCGACGGGATAGAGCGGCAGCGGCGATCCGGTCAGCAGAACTTGGCCCTTAAGAATCCGTCCGCCGCAGCCTGCAACGTGATCCGCGATCCTGCGCGCTGACTCGCCCGGACCGCCGGCGAATACGCTTGCGGGAGCCCTGCCCAATAGCTTGCCGTTGCGGTAAACGGCGAGCGGTCCGGTTTCCGAGGGCACGCCGAATTCGGCGTGCTCATTCAGCTCGACAGGCAAAACAATGCCCGCGTGGAAGGCGTTGTTGGCGATCAATTCCTGGGCAGTTTGCCTCGACGCGCGGAATATGTGGTTGTGGAGTTCGATCACGACGAAAGCAGAGGCGAAATCCGCGACGCCGTCTCCCATGCGGATGGCGAGTTCACCCTCAATGGCGAGGTGGTCGTACGCTGCGGGATTCAGGGTAACGCCGGAAGGGTGAAACTCGGTGGTGAACAGGTGGCCGAAGACCGGTTGATTCACGTGCAGTTGACGCTGAACCGGCTCGCTGGTGCAGCCGATCTTATAGCCGCCGATAGCTTCGCCGCGGGCAACGCGGAGTGCGGCGGTTTGGAGCTGTACGCCATAAGCTTCGTCGAGCGTTAGACGGAACGCGGGGTCTTCGAAGACGCGCCCGGGCCTGTGAGCTTCGTAGTCTGCCAGTTGCCTGCAGGAAATCGCGGCGATGTCGGCGTCAGTCATACGGTTTCGGCACCCTGCCGAAGGACTTCTGTGGGCAGTTTAGCGCGATCGGATAGAATCGGAGAGCGGACGGCAAATCAGTTTCGCCAACGTCCGACAAAAGATCCCGCTGACTTCAACGCCATGGTAATGGAACTGGACCTGCCCCTCCGTGGCCTCGCTGCGGGACTGATCATCGCCGCGCCTGTTGGCCCGGTGAATGTCCTCTGTATGCAGCGGACATTGGCCAAAGGCTGGCGTTGGGGAATGCTCTCGGGTCTGGGCGCTGCAGTGGCGGATACCTTTTACGGGGCCATCGCGGGGTTCGGCATCAGTCTGGTGATTCAGTTTCTCATCCGCGAAGAATTCTGGTTTCGACTGATTGGCGGAATATTCCTGATGGGCATCGGGGTCGTGTACTACCGCAAGCCGAGCCAACCGATCGATCTGACGGGGGGCGCGTCGTCGGACGAATCGGCGCACGGAGATTTTGTGTCCGCGTTTCTTTTGAACGTAGCTAACCCGACTACGGTACTTTCTTTTCTGGCAGTGCTGGCTACGCTTGGTCTCGGCAAGGGCAGAGCGCTTTGGCAGAGTTCGCTGCTGGTTGGCTGCATCTTTTGCGGGTCCATGGCCTGGTGGACTATTCTGGCCAGTTCCGTGAATCTTTTCCGCAGAAGGGTCACCGATGGGGGCATGCGCTGGATGAATCGCGTGGCGGGAATTGCCATCGGGGGTTTTGGGCTCTTGAATGCAGTGCTTAGCCGGGGACTTCCGCACTAACTCTCGCACCCGTGGAGCGAATTCGGTGGCCCTAAGGTCGCGATTCTCCGGGCAGAGAGATAATCGGGATCGGGAAGGATTAACCAAACTATTGCTCGGCATCGATCCTAAAGCCGCCCGCGCCACATGGACCGCGGCAGTTACGCTGCTTCTGCTCGCTGCCATTTATACAATCCGCAGTACGCTGGTCGTGTTTGCACTAGCGTTGTTGCTGGCCTATCTGCTGCAGCCGCTGGCGAGCAAGATCAGCCGACACTTTCCGCGGAAAAACAGGACCCCGGCGCTGGCGCTTACTTACCTGTTGGTGATTGGATTGCTGGCCGGGATTGGCATCGTGGTCGGATCGCGAGTTGCCTTGGAAGCGCGATATTTCATCGCGCACCCTCCAGATGTTTTAGGTACTGTCAATCAGTTGCGTGCCGACCATCCGGATCTATCACCTCTGATCGATTCCGTCCACGGTAGTCTTCAGCAGCAGCTCGGGGAAGTCGCCTCGTTCGGTCAGCGCCTGAGTTTGCGGATTCTCGCCGCATCGGCAAATCTGATTTACATTGTCGTGATTCCCATCCTCAGCTTTTTTATGCTGAAAGACGGCGCGAGCATACAAGATGGCTTTCTGGCGATGTTCAGTGCGGGCGAAAGTCGCGCCAAGGCGGCGCGAACGCTCGCGGAAGTTCACATACTGATGCTCCAGTACATGCGGGCACTTCTTGTTCTCTGCTGTACCGCCATGGCTGTATTCGGATTTGTACTGACGATGTTGGGGGTGCGTTATGCGCTCTTGCTCGCCACTATTGCGTTCTTCTGCGAATTTGTTCCAATGGCGGGTCCCATCGCCGAGATTGTCGTGATTCTCGTCGTATGTCTGCTGACCGGCTATCCCCACATCTGGTGGCTCGCTGCTTTTCTTGGGGTGTTCCGCATCGTGCAGGACTACGTGATTTGGCCGCGCCTGATGAGCCAGGGCATCCAGTTGCATCCCCTGTTGCTGATCTTCGGGATTTTTTCCGGTGGCGCGATTGGCGGCGTGGCGGGAGTGTTTCTCAGCGTGCCGGTGCTGGTTTTGGTGCGGCTGGCCCTGTTTCCGATTCCGGCGGGCCCTTCGGCAAAGCTGCCGCCAGCGCCGCACGTGGCGGCGAATGTTTCTTAGTTCGGCGCGCCAGCTGAATTTCCTGAAGGTTCATTTTCCCGACCGCGTCTGTTTTAGCGGATAGATAATGAACCTATGCGCACTGCCTTGTTAATAACCACGCTGCTTGTCCTGCCTGTCGCTTTCGCAAGCGCCCAGCAAACACGTCGGGAGCAGACGAACCGCTCCGTCAATCCTGCCGACGATCTAAGGCCGAACAGCGCGGCCGTTCCGGATGTTTATGCCATTGAGGGGCAATTCGACCGGATCGTGATTCTGCGGTTTAAGTTTGGCGCCGATCTTCTGGCTGGGATCGAAAAGATGGTGGCGGAGCAGAAGATCAGGAATGCGGTGATCCTCGCCGGAGCGGGTTCGGTGCGGGGCTATCAGGTGCATCAGGTGAGCAATCGCGATTTGCCGTCGAAGAACATGTTCGAGACCGACCCGACTGCGCCGGCGGATTTGATCTCGATGAACGGCTACATCATCGACGGCAAGATCCACGCGCACATGACGATGGCGACGCCGGACCATGCTTTCGGCGGACACCTGGAGCCGGGCACGCAGGTGTTCACGTTCGGAATTGTGACGATTGGCGTAATGAAAGACGGCGTGGACTTTACGCATCTTGACGACAAGAACTATCGGTAATGGTGGCTCAGACGGACGGCGGCAAAGCCGTACGAATCTTTACCGTTAGATTTTGGCGGCGGGTGACGTTGAAGGGATGTGCAACCAGGCTATGAAGTTTCGATTCTTTGTGCCGGGCCTGCAGGCGTGAACTCTGATCTGGAATTTGAAGAACTGTTTCTCGCTCACTATCCGAGGCTGGTGAAGATACTGGTACGGCTGGTGGGCCATGCGGGGCAGGCAGAGGAACTGGCTTCGGACGCATTTTGTCGCTTCTATCAACACAGAAGAAACACTGGGGCGGGAGGCGGCACTGCTCCGGAAGCCGAGAATCCCGCAGGCTGGTTGTACCGCGCGGCGGTGAATCTGGGATTGGATGCGCTGCGTGCGAATGCGCGGCGGTCGCGTCGTGAAGAAAAAGCGCATCGCGAAGAGGCGGAGAGCGGGCAGGGGAGCCCTTTATACGAATTGCTGGCGGAAGAGCAGCGGGAACGCGTTCGCACCGCGATCCGTCGCTTGAAGCCGATTCAGGGCCAGGTGCTTCTGATGGGTAGCAGTGGTTTCACATGCAAAGAGATGGCGCAGATGCTGGGGCTAAAGACGGATTCGCTCTACGTTCTGATTTCACGCGCGAAGGCGCAGTTTGAGAAAGAGTACGTGAGCCTGTACGGGAGGGCTGAATAATATGGCATGTCTGACTGAAGCGGAATTGCAGGGCTACCTGGAAGAATCGGGGCCAACGCCGCTGCGTTTGACAGCTGAACAGCACATGGTTTTGTGCGCGGAGTGTCGGGCCGCGTTCGATGCGGTAGTCGCGACGCATCAGCGCGTGAATTCGTGGCTTGGGGAACTTGCTTCGCCCGCGGATGCAGTGAAGGTGGATTCGACAGCCGCGCTGGCCTCGGTAATGGCGCGAGTACAATCGCCCGCGCACGTGAGCGCGGAAGATCATCTGGCACGACTGCTGGCCCCTGATACCGAGATTCCGTGGTATCGGTCCATCGTTCAGAATGTTCGTGAATTCATTCGGCCGGAGAAGCTGCCGCCGCTGGAATTGACATCAAAGCCTGTTGCGGTGAAGGATATTTGGGGGCAGGGAACGAATCCGCGGGCGATTGCCTCGTCGGTAGTGTTTCAGGGCGCGTTGGTCGCGGTGCTGATGCTCCTCGGGACCAACGATAAGGTGCAGAAGCTGGTCAAGAGCACGATTCTGATGGCGCCTCCTCCTCCGCCGAAGCCTGTGCAGGCGAAACCCAATCAGGGTGGCGGCGGTGGCTCGCGCTCGCCCTTGCCCCCGCTCAAAGCTCAATTACCGAAGCCGGCACCGAAGCAGTTTGTTCCGCCATTGGTGACCATTGAGCATCCGGCGCTGGTGATGGATGCTTCACTGATTGCTCCGCCCGATGCGTGGGCCGCGCCGACCGGGGCGATAGGAAATCCACTGGGCCAGATTGGCGGCGGGGGTGGTTTTGGGAGTGGCGGAGGTATTGGCAATGGCCGGGGCAGCGGGATTGGCAACGGGAACGGCAGTGGAGCCGGCGGTGGCGGAGGGGGCGGCGTCTATTCCGTGGGCAACGGCACGACGCCTCCTACAGTGATCACTAAGGTGGACCCGGAATACTCGGAAGAAGCCCGCAAGGCCAAGTACAGCGGATCTGTCTTGTTGTCCATCGTGGTGAATACCGATGGCAAGGCGGAAGAGATCAAGGTTGTGAAGAGCCTGGGGATGGGCCTCGACGAGAAGGCGATCGAGGCCGTGCAGAAATGGCGGTTCAAGCCGGGGACGAACAAAGGCATGGCGGTGAAGGTACGAGCGCAGATTGAAGTGAACTTCCGGTTGCTGTAGATCTTGCGTATGATAGCGACGGAGGGCAACCTATGCGTCGCTGCTGGTTTATCGCAGTTGTGATTGGTTCGTGGGCGGTGGCTATTCACGCGCAGGAGGCCCGTAAGGCTCCAGCGGATGTGAAGCCAGGCAGTATTACCTACGAAGACGTTGCCTATCCGTATCCTGTGCACTACTTGCCCCTGACGGTTTATGGGCAGGATGTGCGTATGGCCTACATGGATGTCCCGGCAGCGGGTCAGCCGAACGGGCGCACGGTAGTCCTGCTGCACGGCATGAACTTCGGTGGTTTCTACTTCGGCAGTCCGATTGAGGCTCTGCGCAGTGCGGGCTTCCGTGTGGTGGTGCCGGATCAGATCGGGTTTGGGCGATCGTCGAAGCCTGTCATCCCTTACAATTTTCACGACATGGCGCTGAATACGCGCACGTTGCTGCAGTCGCTGGGCATCGCTAAAGCTGCCATCGTAGGGCATTCAATGGGCGGAATGCTGGCGGCGAGGATCGCGGCGTCATACCCCGATATGACCGAACGTGCGGTCTTGTACGATCCCATTGGCTTGACGGATATGCGGTGGACAACTCCCTGGCGCAGCGCGGAAGAGACTTACAAATCCACCATGGCGCGAACGAACGATCAGGCGTGGCAGGCGGCGTACGCGAATATCGAACGCTACTTCCCCGATGCGTGGAAGCCGGAGTATGAGCAGTACGTCCGGATACTCTATGCGCCCACGCTGAGCAGCGACTGGCCGAGGTTCGCGATGGTGCGCACCATCATTCAGCAGATCACCTATCTGGATCCGGTAGTACACGACTGGGAGCACATCAAAGCGAAGACGCTCGTGATGGGTGGCGAGCGCGATGGGCAGAATTTTCCCGCGCTTGCAAAACACATAGTCGACACGATTCCAGGTGCGGAGTTGTTTCTCATTTCCGGCGCAGGGCATGTGCCGCATATTCAGACGCCGGACGTTTTCAATCGGGAGTTGTTGAAGTTCCTATCGGAGTAGAGCGGGAAAACAACCTGGTTGGAAAGTTGCGGCTGGTGACGTTTATTCAGTGTGATGACTACATGCCTGGATGACGCTGGTTTTGAAGCTTATCTGGATGTGCCCTCCTCGGGAACATGGTGCCGTTCGCTGGAGGCGCACATGGCGGAGTGCCCACGGTGTCGCGCTGCGTTCGAGCGTGCGATGGCCACCAATCGGCGTGTTCGCGCCTGGCTCGGGGATCTTTGCGTAGCGACGGATGGCCGTGATTTGGATATCCGTCTGGCGCTGCATCGGGTGCTTTGGAGGGTTTCCACGGCTGGCGTGGAAACTCGCCGGTCAGGGTGCGGCGTCCGGTCGCAGGCTTTAGCCGCTTCGTTCGTCGTGCAGGGGCTGCTGGTTGCGGTGCTGATGACGATGGGTGTGACGCAGACGGCCGTGGGTCGGAGGTCGCACGTGGTTCTGACGGAACCGAGACCGGTCGTGAGGCACATTGTCGCGACGGCAGGGCATGGCGACGGTGGCGGGAAAACGGCTATTGCGCCGGTAACGTCAGCGACGAGTGCCGTGCCGCGCGCCGTGAAGACATTTGCTGCATCTTTGTTGCCGACGCGGAGTTCTGCGCCTTCGTTGTCGTTGCCCGATTCGCCGGACGCTTTACTCGGAACCTCTGGCGTGGCGCTGGGGACATTTGGTTTCGGTCCTGGGCCAGGACAGGGTGGGGTTGGGTATGGCACCAACGGAACGGGCAGCGGGGGCGACCTCGGCAGTGGTTCGGAAATTGGGGTTTACAGCACCGGGAATGGGATTACGGCTCCCTCGGTAATCAGCCGGGTCGACCCGGAGTACTCGGAAGAAGCGCGTAAGGCGAAGTACAGTGGGTCCGTTATGCTGTCGATCATCGTGGGCCTGGATGGCCGTGCGGAGAGTATTCGGGTCGTCAAGAGCCTGGGTATGGGCCTCGATGAAAAAGCCATCGAGGCGGTGCGTGAATGGCTGTTCAAGCCGGGTACGAACCACGGCGCGGCTGTACGCGTCCGCGCGCAGGTGGAAGTAAATTTCCGATTACTCTAGACGGCGCTTGGGGCCGCAATTAATTTTCAGTCGGTACTCGCTCGCAATGGTCAATTACCAGCATTTCCAGCGGGACCTTCTGCGATTCCAGCTTCAGACCCAGTTGTTCCTGAACGGCGGTGAATATCGACGGACGCGAAGAATCGGTACTGCCTTCGGGCGCAAACTTCAAATCGACTTCGTACGTGCCTTCGATCCCCGTCTTGTCCGCAACGGGTGCACCCAGCGGCCGTCCCAGCATGGATGCAAGCACTGCCATGCCGACAGCGTGGCCGATGAGTCTGCCCGGAAGTATCGATGATTGCCCTGCTGCTGTTGCCCCGCTTGCCTGTAGTTTCACTCCTGTTTTTGCAGGCACGAGTGCATAACCGGAAAACACTTTCGTCTCCCGATGAACGACGAGTCCGAAGCGTTCGGCGAGCAGCGATTCCAGCATCGGATGCAGCCTCTCGTAGCTCAGCTTCCCGCCACCTTCCGGTCTGGCTGAGACGTCGTACAGCTCCGTTCCGAGCTTATCTTCGCCAAGGATCTGCTTGTCATCCACTCCATAGGCCATCCCAACCAGAATGCGCAACGGTGTGTTCTTCGCCGTAAACGTACCCGAACCCATGTCGCTCCATGACGTGGTTCCTGTACTCCCAAGCGGGCTGATCCTGACAGACGCGGTCTCGAACTTCTCGCGTGCCGGGCCATCGCCGTAAGCGAGGGTTATAACGGCTAATACGACTGCGGCGACTTTGATTGTTCTGCCCATGTGACTCAATGGCTTAAGGCTCAGTTGCCCAGAGGGTGCTGGTTGTCGAGTGCTTTGAGGCGTTTGAAATACAAGGTCTCCCCGTGATTATCGGAATGTGTCGCCGCTATCAATTCCCAGCCTTGATCGCCCAGCTTTTGCGCTGCCGCGACCTCGGCATCAGTCCGGGAATCAGGTGCGGTGACGCTTTCGTTCTTACAGCCGCTCGGGGTCGCGTAGCAAATGTTTGCGCGTACGGGCTGGATATAGGAGGTGTCGGTGACTGTGCAATACTGCCAGCCGGGTCCGCCGGCCCGGGGTTGGGGCAGCAGCGCAGACGCTGAAATAAGAATTCCTGCAGTGAGAGTGATGCCGTACAGAATCAGGCTTTGGAACTTTTGCATGGGACTCCTTCCGTCAATATTCTTGACGCCGAAGGCGCCCGGGGCGTGGAGAACTATTTGCAGGCCCCGTTACGACTCGAATTCGCCTGATAGTCAGCTAACCGTAATCGAATATTCACTCGCCTCTGGTCTACTTGCAGTGCGATGCCGCCGCGGGTTGCCTTTTTCACGGATACATTCCAGGAAATTAACGGTGTTGCGCTGACGAGCCGCCAGTTTGTCGAATTCGCCCGCCGCCACGGCTATCCCCTGCTTTGCGTTCGAAGCGCAGATAAGGAGGCAGAGCGAAAAGACGGGTCGGTCATCCATTGCGAGCTGGCGCGCAGCCGGTTTTCGATTCACCTGGACCGCGGGCTTCTCTACGATCCGTTCATGTGGCGATCGGCCCAGAAACTCGCCATGAGAGTACGGAATTTCAGGCCAGACATTATCCACGTGGTGAGTCCGGGTGACATCAGCTGCCTGGGTGTTTATCTGGCGAAGAAACTCAAAATTCCCCTGGCCATGTCGTGGCATACGAATTTGCATGAGTTCGGGGCGATGCGTCTGATGAATTCGCTCCGCTGGTTGCCGCGAAGCGTGCGTACCCAAATCGGGCGATTCACTGAAGCGCAATGCCTGCGGGTTTGCCTGGCCTTCTACAGGATGGGGAATGTGCTGTACGCGCCCAATTCGGAACTCGTAGCGATGCTGCGTGCCGGTACCTCTAAGCCGGTGTATCCGATGCGGCGGGGTATCGATACACAACTGTTCGATCCGGCGAAGCGGACGATCCACGATGGCATTCTGCGAATCGGCTACGTGGGCAGGATTACACCGGAGAAGAGCGTGCGATTCCTGCGCGATTTGGAGATTGCCCTCTTGTCCGCGGGCGTACCGGCATTTCGCTTCCTGATTGTGGGCGATGGCAGCGAAATGGAATGGTTGCGGCGGCACCTGAAGAATGCCGATTTCCAGGGCATTCGACGCGGCGAGAATCTGAGCGAAGACTACGCCAATATGGATGTCTTCGTTTTTCCTTCCCGGACGGACACATTCGGCAACGTTGTGCTGGAAGCCCTCGCATCCGGAGTGCCCGCGGTGGTGACGGCGGCGGGAGGGCCGAAATACATCGTGCGAGATGGGGTCAGCGGTTACATAGCGGAATCCGACGACACGTTCATTGAGCGCACCGTTCGGCTGTTGCGCGATGCCGCGTTACGGAACGCGATGGCTATCGCGGCAAGGGAACATGCGCGCGAAGAGTCGTGGAACGAAGTCTTCGAAAAGGTCTACGCTGGTTATCAACCCATAGTCAGTCAGGCCAAAAGTGTCCCGCAACCGATGCTCGTGTCACCCAACTAATACATAGCGATACCGAAATGTTTTAGCGAAAGCATCACTGCTTTGGCAAGGAATTGTAACCATTCTCCCGCCATGCTGAATACACGGGAGAATTACAATGAACCGGAATATCAGGTTAGGCGGCGTCAAGTTTGCCTGGAAAGAGAAAGACGCCGAATCCGCCCAGGAGTTCGGCACCGGTGTGTGTCTGCACGGGCACACCATGCATTCCGAAGAGTGCCTGGATTTCCTGCCGCGCTATCTGCATCAGGCCCCGGTTGTGTCGCAGATTGTCAGCGGCTATGAGCGGGCGCCGGAACGCATCGACTTCCGTCGCGCCTTCTGGACACCTCCGCTGAGCCCGGCTTCCGCCTTACGGCTCGAAAGAAAGCAAATTGAGAACATGGATCTGCGCGCGCTGGTGTCGCTGACGGATCACGACAACATCGAAGCCGGAATGTCACTGCAGGTTGCGGCCGATCCGCGTGAAGTCCCCGTATCTGTCGAGTGGACAGTGCCGTTCGACCGTTCCATATTCCACTTCGGAATTCACAATCTTCCCGTAGCAGCGGCGCGCGGGCTCATGTCGCGGATGTCCGCGTTCACCGCTGCGCCGGACGAAAGTGCGCTGCCGGGCCTGCTTAGCGAACTGGCTGAAATGCAGGAAGTGCTGGTGGTGTTGAATCATCCGTTCTGGCTGGAAGAAGGAATACTGCAGTCGGATCACGACCGGGCGCTGCCGCGTATTCTGCGGGAGTGCTTGCAGTCGATCCACGCGTTCGAACTTAACGGAACACGGAGCTGGAAGGAAAACAAGAAGGTCATCGAACTCGCGGAGTTGTACGGGCGTCCATTGATCTCCGGTGGCGACCGCCACGCCTGCGAGCCTGCCGCCTGCATCAATCTGACAAATGCGGGCAGCTTCACGGAGTTCGTGGCCGAGGTTCGGCGCGGCAAGAGCGTTCCCTACTTCATGCCTCACTATCGGGAGCCGATGGCACTTCGAATCATCGAGACGGCCTGGGAGATCCTTCGCCCATATCCGGGGTATCCAGGACGTGAGCGCTGGACGGACCGCATCTTCTATCGCTGCGATGATGGCGTAGTGCGGACGCTGGCGGAACTATGGCGCGAACGCACGCCCTGGGTGATGACGACCCCGCTGAGTGCTCTAATCGGCTTCCTTCAGCTGCTTGTTGCGCCGCGGTTGCGTCCAACTATCCGGCATTTCCTGGCCGTACGCGGAGAAATTCTACCGTGACGGCGCGAGTGAGAGCAGCCACTCAGCGCTTCCGAAGATCTATTACAGGCCTGTCCCCCGAGACCGTTGCGTTGATCTTCGTGCTGGGATTGGTGCTGGGCGTATTTCCCGTTTATGGTGCACCAACTGTTCTCTGCGCGGTTGTGGCCGTAGCCCTCCGCCTCAATGTGGCGGCAGTTCAAATAATCAATCAGCTGTGTTCGCCGCTGCAAATTGCGCTGTTGGTGCCGCTGGGCCGTGCGGGTGAACGCATTCCCGGTCTAGGTCAGCATCCGGCGGTGTGGAATCTCGCCGATGCGGCGCGAAACGCTGTGGTTGGTTGGTGTTGCTTCTGTGTGCCAGCGGGTATTGTTGCTTACGTGATTTTGGCTGCGGTGCTGCACTGTCGCCGCCGGAACGCGTTACCAGTTACGGGGAAACCAGCCTAGTGGTTCACTTTCCGAACGGGTTTCTTTGGGGTGCTGCGACTGCCGCGCACCAGGTGGAAGGGAACAACATCAACAGCGACCTGTGGGTTCTGGAGCATATAGAGCCCACGTTGTTCGTGGAACCGTCACTCGACGCCTGCGACCATCTTCGCCTTTATCCCGAGGACATAAAACTACTCGCTCAACTGGGCTTCAATACCTACCGGTTCTCGATTGAATGGGCGCGCGTAGAGCCGGAGCGAGGGCACTTTTCAACGGCGGCGATGGAACACTATCGGCGCGTGCTGGTGGCCTGCCACGAGAACGGGATCACGCCAATGGTCACCCTCTATCATTTCAGCTCTCCGCGGTGGTTTGCTGCTATGGGCGGGTGGGAAAGGCCCGAATCCCTCGAACTGTTTGTGCGCTACGCGGCTCGCGTTGCAAGGCACCTCGGCGACCTGGTGCAATTTGCGACCACTTTCAACGAGCCGAATCTGCCGATGCAATTACGCTGGCTGCCGATCACCGAAGTTCCCATCGTCAAGGTCAAGCGCATGGCTAAGGTGGCGGCCCGGGCGATCGGTGCCGACAAGTTCGGCTGTTTCTTCCTCGGCAATGGCGATGTCCTCAGGGACCGCATGATCGCCGCGCACCACCGCGCGTTGGAAGCGATGAAATCGGGGCCAGGCAATTATCAGGTCGGTGTCAGTGTCTCACTGCAGGATGAGCAACCGGCCGGAGCCGATAGCCGACGCAACCAGAAATGCGCCGAGGTCTACGATCCTTGGCTCTACGCGGCGGATAAGAGCGATTTTCTCGGTGTGCAGGCTTATACCCGGTGCCGTGTGGGCAAGCGGAGCGATTTGAGTCCGGAGCCCGGGGCGGAAATCACCCAAATGGGTTACGAATTCTGGCCGGAGGCGCTCGAGGCATGCATTCGCTATGCGAACGAACGCGTGAAGGTGCCGATTTACATCACGGAAAACGGCGTGGCAACCGACGACGACGAGCGCCGTGTCGAGTACGTTCGCCGTGCGCTCGGCGGCGTGCTGAATTGCATTACTGACGGCATCGATGTTCGTGGGTACATCCACTGGTCGTTGCTGGATAATTTCGAGTGGATCATGGGGTATCGGCCCCGGTTCGGGCTGGTGGCCGTTGACAGGGCCACACAGACACGGTCAGTCAAGCCGAGTGCTCACTATTTGGGCGAGATAGCGCGGCATAACAGGATGCTTCCAAATCCGCCAGCCTAGGTAATTTCAAGCGCAGACCGCTCCGGCAATTTCCGGCTTTGGCGACACATAGTTCCTCTCCTCAAGAATTCTTGCCAGCATTACGGGGATTTCGAAGACTGCTTCGTTCCTTAGTCCGGAAATCCTGCTCTGCATAGCTGAGTTGCTGGCGGGCGAGAGCAGGGTTTCGATCGCCTGCGCGATGTCGTTTGCAAAGTTACTGACAACCACACCAAGGCCTTCAGTCTCAATCCAGTCGGCGTTATAACGCTCGTGCGCCATCGTCCAGGCGTTGCGGCGTACGATCACAGGCAGTCGTTTCGCGAGTGCTTCGCTGATGCTGCCGGGACCTGGTTTGCCGACAAAGAAGTCTGCCAGCTCCATGTAATAGGGTATGTCTCGCGTAAATCCTTCCACAAACATGGGGACGGTACTCATCCCCCGCAGTTGCGCGGCAACCTTTTCGTTCTTGCCGCAGACCATAATGAGCTGGACCGGTGTTTTCGACCGCCCGAGTGCCCTGGCGATGTCCACCATCTCATTGGAGCCCTCGCCGCCGAACAGCACCAGACCGGTCGGGACGTCAGGCTTGAGGCCGAGACGAGAACGTTCTGCCGCCCGGTCCATCTCCATGCTCTCGTAGAAGCGCGGGTGCAGGATCATGCCGGAAGTCCGGAGGATGCGATCCGGCGCAATGCCGATTTCACGCGCCTGAGTGGCAGCGAGCGTCGAACCGCAGATGACGTGTTGATCGAGTTTCTCAATCCAGAAATGTGGCGGATGGTCGGCAATATCGGTGAGCAACGTCACGTAAGGCGTGCCGGGCCAGACGCCGTCGAGTGCCTCTTTGATGGCGCGATTGAAATGCGGAATCAGCGAAACAACCATCTCTGGACGCGCCTTCATCCAGTGACGGCGCATTGCAGTTACCTGAGCCGGGTGGCTCTTGCTGATAATCGAATGCATCAGCCTGATCATTTGTGCGGAACCGAGAGTCCAGCCCCGGCGCAACATGATGTTATAGACATCCTGAAATCGGATGCCCGTGAACTGGCGAATGAAATCGACCGAATCGAAGATGTCCTGAATCGAGACCATTTCGATCTTCCAGGGGCGACGCTGCATGCGGATGGATTCCACGAGGGCGTTTGCGGCTGCCCTGTGCCCGCCGCCGGAATCGATGTAAAGCAGCGTGATCTTTGGCATTATTGTTTCCTCTGTTCGGGGCCGTTTGGGCCGGCCGTAGCCAGAATCGATCGGCCTTGCGCGCGTAGGGCAAGGTCGAGCTTATGGCGCGCATCGGCAGTCGGCGGTTCGTTGCCTTCTGGCTCTTGGGAGAGATAAGTCCGCAAGTACCGTTCAGCGCGCGCTGGTTCGCGGTTGTTATTGAGAAGGGCTTCGGCTGCCCGGTAATAAGGGGAGAGATCGTCGGAGAGTTGCTCTGCGGATTCTGTCAGTATCGCGTCCAGTGCTGCGAAGTCGCCGCGTGATGCGTAGACTTCAGCCAACGTAGTATATGAGTCCGCGCGACTGCGGTCGAGCCTCAGCATTTCTCTGCCAGCTAGTTCGGCTGTTCCGGGGTCCGCATGTTCCCTCGCGAGGCAGAACCTGGCGAGTTCCGTCAACGCGCGGTAGCTGGGCGGCTGGGCTTCGGTGGCCTTCTGCAGGAATGTTTCAGCCTGTGCGAATTGCTTCCTGACAACAGCGACGCGCGCCCGTGCGAGGAAACCTTCCGCTGAATCGAGTTCCGCAATGTGGTCGGCAGCAGCGGCGGCTTTCTGTATGTCGCCGCCCGCAAGGCCGGGAGCGACGAGATAGTACTCCAGAAGATCGCGCTGCGCCTGAATATCTCGGGGATCTAGCGAAATTGCTGTGTCTAGTTCTTTCCGGAACTGGCGCGCGATGAATACCAGCTGGATTGGACTGGCGTGTTGCGCTTCAATGCCCAGCGTCTCCGCGAACTGTCGATGGTATTTGGCGACACGCGGCTCCAGGCTGACCGCCTTCTCCGCAAGAGCTCGCGGCGTAGCGTCGTCACCGAAGGCATGATGGATCTGCGAAAGCAGATAGTTGCTGAGAGGATCAGACGGCGACTGGCGGATTCTGGCGTCGACAATAGTGCGCGCCTTTTTCCAGTGACCGGCTTCGATAAGTTTCTCGGCGTCGCTCTGTTGCGCGGAGCCCGTTGCGGGCACGAGTGCGAGCAGGATTCCAACGACGAGGCAGCTGGGCGTCAAAGTCGGGCTTCGCTTGTCTTTCAAGTGCGTTGTTCGCTCTGTATCCAGCTTTGCGGATATACCATTTCAACTCGACGACAACATCGTGAAATATCGATGTCAACCGCTGATGGCGAAATGACGCCGATTCGAATAACCGATACCAATCGACAACCATGGCCGCACGACATAAATTTGATTGCGGCCGTAGCCCGGTAGTAACCGGGGAGTCAACTCATCGAAACATTCGCCTGCCAGCATTAATGGTTCGAGGCAAACACTTATGAAACGATCCGCTATACGTGTGTTGTTGACCTTCGCCGGTGCATTATTGCTGACGACTTCTGTGTCAGCGCAGTTTGAAACAGCCGAGGTGTTGGGTACCGTGCACGATTCGTCGCAGGGATCGGTCTCGGGCGCCACGGTGACACTGACCAGTCAGGATACCGGCGTTGAAGCTAAGACGAAAACCGATTCCAGCGGGGACTACGACTTCTTCAACGTCAAGGTCGGCAAGTACAACTTGACCATTGATCAGGCCGGGTTTGCGAAATTCTCAGCCACCGACATTCTGGTCAATGTGAATGTTCGTCAGCGCGTAGATGCCGTCTTGAAGCTGGGGGCTTCGAGCGAGACGATGACCGTCACCAGCCAGAGCCTGATCGACACGGACACCAGCGAGCACAGTCAGGTGATCGGCACGGAGGCCATGGTGGACCTGCCACTGAACGGACGCCACTACGCCGACCTTGCGCTTCTCGCCACCAACGTTCACGTCTCGCCCATAGCCATATCTTTCTCCCCCAGCGGTACGCCGCGCGAGGGCTCTTTCAACGTCAACGGCATGCGCAGCACGTACAACGATTTTCTGATGGATGGTCTGGACAATAATTCCTATGGAACCAGCAATCAGAACTATTCCAGTCAGGTTGTTCAACCATCCCCCGATGCGCTGGCGGAATTCAAGGTGATCACGAGTAACTTCGCCGCCGAATACGGGCGGGTGGGCGGCGGCGTAATCAATGCGGCACTGAAATCCGGTACGAACCGCATTCATGGCACAGCGTACGAATTCCTTCGCAATACCGACCTGAATGCCATCGGCTACGTATTTGGCGCGCGACCTTCCACTTTCCTCAAGCCAACGATGCACCGCAATCAGTTCGGCCTGACTATCGGCGGCCCGATCGTCAAGGACAAACTCTTCTTCTTCGGTGACTACGAAGGTTTCCGGCAGTTGCAGGGTTACCTGAATTTCTATTCCCTGCCGGATCAGGCCGAGCGCAACGGCTTCCTGCCCCAGACGGTGATCGACCCGCTGACCATGGCCATTTACCCTGCCAACACACAGATTCCACTGTCGCAAATCAATCCGTTCGCGGCAGCTGGACTCGCAGGCCTGGCGCCAGCCAACGCGGGTTCGGCCACCAGCCTTGCAAACAATCTGGAAGAGACAATTCCGCTGAAGGATTACAGCGACAAGTACGATGCAAAGCTCGATTATGTGATGAGCGCCAAAATGACTTCGTTCCTGCGTTTCAGCCAGAGGAAAGACATCTCCTACTACGGACCGGCCGATCCGGGACCCTCGGGTGGTGACGGCAATGGTTTCATTCACGCCATCCAGCAGCAGGCGGCAGCGGGCTACACGTGGACAGTATCGCCGACTTCTCTGCTGGAATTTCGCTTCGGCTTCGACCACGTGCTTGGTGGCAAAGAACCGCCGTATCTTGGCGGAACCAACGTGGCGTCGGAATTCAATATCCCGGGGCTGCCAAGCAGTCTGGCCGGAGGCTTTCCCACTCAGGTGATCAGCGGTTTCAGCAATCCCACCATCGGCAGGCAGTCTACCAATCCGCAGTTCCAGAATCCCACTTCGTTCAATCCCAAACTGAATTACTCGATGGTGAGGGGACGGCACTCGATCAAACTCGGCTATGAGTTTCTTGCCATTCGCACCGAAGTACTTGACGTAAACCCGTTGTATGGCATGGATACCTACTCCGGCGGTTTCAGCAAGCCAACAGCGGCGGAGTGCGGCTGTACTCCCGCTTCCGATGCAACAACGTACGCGCTCGCCGATTTCTATTTCGGCCTGCCCAGCCAGATCGCGCAGGGCAGCAACCTCGCAACCAATTTGCGCCAGCACGTCCACGCGCTCTATGTGCAGGACGATTGGCGCGCATCGTCGAAACTGAGCCTTAATCTTGGTGTCCGCTACGAGTACGCAACTCCGCAGTGGGAGCGTGACAATCTCTGGTCAAACTTCAACCCCGCGACCAATACACTGGTGCGCGCCACCAGCGGCAGCTTGTTCAATCGCACCGGGATTAACCCGGATCATAAGGATTTCGGGCCGCGCCTCGGTCTGGCCTACAGCATCGATCCGAAGACGTCTTTCCGCGCGGGCTATGGAATTAGCTACGCGTTTTTCAATCGTCCCGGTAGCGCGGAAGAAGGTATCAACGGTCCGCTGGCGATCTTTGGTGTGGATAACCAGTCGATGACGCCAGGTGGTCCTGTTCCCGCTGGCTTCCTTACGACTCAGCAAGGCTTTGCCGCGGGGATCGCGAGCACCTTCAATCCGATTCTTTCGAATAACGATTACATTCCCGCGAACACGCGCTGGCCGTTCATCCAGTCGTGGGTTGCCTCCATTCAGCATCAACTGACAAACAACACTGTCCTTGAAGTGGCCTATAACGGCAATCTGAGCAATCGCCTGCCAATCCTGGGCGACTGGAATCAGGCTGCACCGAATGCGCCGGGAGGGACTCTCGGTGTCCAGGCGCGACGACCGGATCAGAGCTTTGGCGCAATTACCTGGGTCGATCCCGTCGGTCAGAACAACTACAACGGACTTTCCGCGCGATTGGAGCATCGCTTCAGCCAGGGCCTGTACGTCCTGGATTCATTTACCTGGGGTAAGGCGATGGGTGATTCGGAACAGGCGCTCGAGTATTACTCCACCACGACCGGCGCAAATCCACAGAACATGCAGAATCTCGCGACGGAGTATGGGCCGTCCAGCTATGACGTGAAACTCCTGAACGTGAGCAGTGTCGTCTACGATTTGCCGGTTGGTAAGGGGCGCCAGTTTATGTCCGGCATGAATCCTGTTCTGGATGAGGTCCTTGGTGGCTGGCAACTCAGTGGCATCAACACCGCAAACACTGGTACTCCGATCAACGTGTATTACGCGCCTTCCACGGCCAATGACGTAACCGGGCTGACTGCCGAATATCGGGGTGAGGCGTTTCTGAGGCCCAACGTGTCGTGCAGCGGTACGAGCCAAAGTGCAGCACAGAGTCTGCTGACCTACTTTGCCGCCTGCACGTTCACCACGCCGCCAGCCAGTGCTCCGTTTGGCAACCTGGGCCGCAACGCCTTCCGCGCACCGAGCCTGGAGCAGTGGGATCTCGCCGTGAATAAGAGTTTTCGTATCCGCGAGGGCACCAACCTGCAGTTTCGCAGCGAGTTCTTCAATGTTCTGAACCACACTAACTTCGGAGCGCCGAACCAGACCAGCACCAGCACTTCCTTTGGGACGATTACCACGACGTTTCCGCCACGGCAGATTCAATTCAGCCTGAAACTGATGTTCTAGCGCCAGGCAAGATCAATCCAGTGCCCATCGTACAATGGGCACCGTTGAGAAGCGCACTCCACATCGCCCTGAGTACCGCAGGGATCGTTTATTTGGGCGTGTGCGTGGCGATGTTTGTTCTCCAGCGCCGACTCATCTATTTCCCACAGCCTCGCGCGGTTAAGGCGGCGGAATCCACAATGACTCTGCCGGTGAATTCCGCAGTGCTCGTAGTCTCCGTAAGACCGTACCCCGGCCCGAAGGCGATTCTTTACTTCGGTGGTAATGCCGAGGACGTTTCTGTTAACCTCGCGAGTTTCTCTGAGTGGTTCCCCGATCACGCCCTTTACCTTCTCCATTACAGAGGCTACGGCGGCAGCACCGGAAGTCCCACGGAACGGAACAACGAAAGCGACGCGGCCGCGCTGTTCCGGCTGGTGAAGGTTCAGCATCCCGACGTTGCCGTGATCGGCCGCAGCCTCGGCACTGGAGTTGCAGTCCATCTGGCGAGTGAGCAGCCGGCCTCGCGTTTGGTTCTGGTGACACCGTTCGACAGCATTGTCGGTATCGCCGCTTCCGAGTTTCCCTGGCTGCCCGTGAGACTGATGCTTCTGGATCGGTATGATTCCGGTAAGTATGCGCCCGGCATAAGGATTCCCACTACCATCATCGTCGCCGAGAACGACGAAATAATTCCACGAGCCAGCACGGAGCTGCTGCTGGGGCGTTTCCGCAAGGGCGTCGCGTCCATGACCGTAATTCCGGGCGTCGGCCACAACACCATTGGGAACAGCGGCCAGTACGGCGCGATACTGCAGGCGGCGTTGCGATGAAGAGCGTCCAAAGCGATTCGGTATCATCTAGTTTTCCCCTCATGAAGCCTACACAAACCCCGAATAATCCCTGTTTTTCTTCAGGCCCGTGCGCGAAGCACCCGGGCTGGAGCCTTGACGCTCTGAAGAAGGCTGCCGTTGGCCGTTCGCACCGCGCGAAGATCGGCAAGACCAAGCTCGCCGAAGTCATTGACCGCAGCAAGAAACTGCTTGGCATGCCCGCCGATTACGTGCTTGGCATCGTTCCCGCATCCGATACCGGCGCCGTCGAAATGGCGATGTGGTCCATGCTGGGCCAGCGCGGCGTGGATGTGCTCACGTGGGAAAGTTTCAGCTCCGGCTGGGCGGGCGATTGCAAAAACCAACTCAAACTGGCCGATTTGCGCGTGTTCAAAGCCGGCTACGGCGAACTGCCTGATCTGGCTCAGGTCGATTGGAAGCGCGACGTGGTTTTCGCGTGGAATGGCACCACCTCAGGTGTCAAAGTGCCGAATGGCGACTGGATCGCAGCCGATCGCGAAGGCCTGGCGATTTGCGATGCCACGTCCGCCGTCTTCGCCATGGATATTCCGTGGAACAAGCTGGACGTGGTTACCTGGAGTTGGCAGAAGGTGCTGGGCGGCGAAGGCGGCCACGGGATGATTGCGCTGAGCCCGCGCGCTGTAGCCCGCCTCGAAGGCTACACGCCGGATCGTCCGCTCCCCAAGATTTTCCAGATGACCAAGGGCGGCAAACTCATCGCCGGGATTTTCGTCGGCGAAACCATCAATACCCCCTCCATGCTCTGTGTGGAAGATGCCATTGACGGGTTGCAGTGGGCGGAATCGATTGGCGGACTGGCTGGCTTGATTAGCCGTTCACAGGCGAATTTGAAGGCGATTGAAACTTGGGTCGCGGCGTCCGATTGGGCAGGCTTCCTCGCGAAGGTCGCGGAGACTCGTTCGAACACCTCTATCTGCCTGGTGATCAAAGATCCGGCCTACACGGCATTGCCGGCGGAAGCCCAGGAGAAGCACGCCAAGACCATCGTTTCCATGCTGGATAAGGAAGGCGCGGCACTGGATATCGGTGCCTACCGCGACGCTCCGGCAGGCCTTCGAATCTGGGGCGGCGCGACGGTGGAGACGTCTGACCTTCAGGCATTGTTGCCATGGCTCGACTGGGCCTATAGCGAAGTCAAGAAAACTTTCTAGTATTTCTACAAAAACGAAGCCAAAGTCTTCGGAAAGGGGCGAGTGATCAACCGGGCACTCGCCCCGTTCGTTTTTATGGCATACTGTTGCCTAAATATGACCAGCAAAGCTAAGACCGTAGAGGAATATCTCGCAGCGCTGCCAGCAGATCGCCGTGCCGCCATTACCGCGGTGCGCGAAGCCATCCTCCGGAATCTCGACCCCGTTTACAAAGAAGGAATCACCTACGGCATGATCGGCTACTTCGTGCCGCACTCCGTCTACCCCGCCGGCTACCACTGCGATCCCAAACAACCTCTGCCGTTCGTCAATCTCGGCTCGCAGAAGAACTACATGTCGCTCCATCTCGGTTTCCTCTATTCGGGCGGCGATGAAACCAGTCCTGCCGCAAAGCTACAAGAATGGTTTGTCAAAGAATGGGCAAAGACCGGCAAGAAACTCGATATGGGGAAAGCCTGCGTACGCTTCAAGAGCCGTGACGACGTGGCACCCGATGTCATTGGCAATCTCGTGGCGAAGATGCCGGCAACCAAATGGATCGCGATGAACGAACACTTTGCGGAGATGCGCCAGTCTCCGAAGAAGGCTGCGAAGCGGAAATCATAGAGCAGTCTATTTACCCGCTCCTAAGCTTTCATCGTCGAACACAATGTTCGAACTCGCCTCGTACTTCCGGTAATCCCGGAAATCGATCTCCGCTTTCGTTTCCGTCGGGCCAAACGGCGCCATTTCGATCGCGTGCTGCGGCAGTAAGAATTCGCCCGATCCGATGGCCGTCATCGCATACCTCAAATCCAGTTCCATCCCGATCGCGATGTCACGCCCCCCTCGCTTGACTGACGCCGGTTCCGTCTTCAGTTGAAAACGCATCACTGCCCCCGTATTGCAATCGGCCGTGACAAAACCGCCATGGGCCACCTTCACATGGTCCATGTCCGCGTTAATGACCAGCGAACTTGTCGCCACCGGCACATGATAACGGAAAACGCAGGAACGCGCGTCACCCGCAGATTCCTCGTGATCCCATGTGAACTCCGCCGCCACCTTCGGTCCGAAAATATAGAGTAAGGACGAGCCGAACTCGCCGCCCGGCGTCCAGTATCCCCGCTTCACCCTCTTGTCGGTTTCTGTCGCCTTCCCGTTGACCTTCACCAGCCGGTAATGTTCCTGATGGGAGATGTAGCCGAGTTCTAGTTCCCGCGTCTCCAGGAGTTTCCACTTCTTTCCAGTCCCCGAGGTATCCGCCGTCCGCGTCAGCAACTCCGTGCAAAGGAAGTCCTGCAGCCGGTCGGAATAGTTCAGCGCAGCTTCCCGCATACGGGCGACAAGCGCCTTCTGTTCCGCCGGGTTCGGCGGCGCGGGCGACTGCGCACTCAACAAAACGGGGATGGCAAAAAGTGCGGCTCTTACGGCAGTTCTCACAGCGGCCTTCTCCCTCCTAATCTCACAAGTACGTCAAGCTCCCCGATGTGCGTTCCCACAAACTTTCTGGTCCTCCGATTGCCCCACTCAGTGTCAAGGAGTTGCAAACAATACACGTTTCAGTTTCCGGTAGCGCCATTTAGCGCAGCTTGGGAGTGCGGTGACTCAATTATGAACAATTTCCCCTCAGTAGACCAGATTCCGTTGCCAGCGCCCGTCTGGCTGCTAAAAGCTCTCCATGATTTGACGTTTTCGCTCCATTTGGCCTCGGTCGGCCTGTTGCTCGGCGGTCTCATGCTGGCGCTCGCGTTCGCTGTGTTTGGCAAACTCCGCCAGGCGCCGGTCATGACGCAGGCGGCAGGCATGCTGATTCATCGCCTCCCCACCGTGATGGCCTTCGTGATCAATCTGGGGATACCGCCACTCCTTTTCGCGCAGGTGTTATACGGGCGTGCTTTATATACCAGCAGCGTCCTGATCGGCACTTATTGGATCGCAGTCATCCTCCTCTTGATGGGCAGCTACTACGGACTCTATGTCTCTGCGGGATTGGCCGCTCGACAAAAACCATGGTTTGGGCCAGGCTTCGCCGCCCTGCTGCTGATCCTGACTATCGCGTTCATCTACAGCAACAACATGACGCTCATGGTCCGGCCGCAGTCCTGGAGCGCCATGTATCTGCACAGCCCCGCTGGTCTTCAACTCAACTCCTCTGATCCTACGCTGATGCCGCGCTGGCTTTTCTTCATGGCTGGCTCGTTTCCCGCCGCTGGAGCAGCTTTGATGTTGCTGTCGTTAAGATCCGAACTGAGCGACGAACTGGCGCGCTTTCTCTCACGCGCCGGTGGAGTGGTTTTGGCAATCTCCATCGTGATTCAGGCCCTGCTCGCGCAAATGACCATGGGGGCGCAGCCTCAGAATGTCGCTGCAACCGTCATGGGCGATTCGCTCTATCACCCCTTCGTTCTGGGCTGGCTGGCCACCGCATTGTTACTGGCTCTTCTGGGAGTTCTGGCCGGAATCGGCAAGCGCCCCAACGCTCTGATTGCTGTCGTCGCCTCGGTCGTCGCCTTCGTCAATGTTGTCTCCACAACGATGGTGCGCGATGGCGTCCGCGACGTCACGCTGCGCGCCGCGGGCTTCGACGTGTGGGACCGGCAGGTGGCCGCGAACTGGTCTGTGATTGGTCTGTTTCTGGTGCTGCTGGTCACCGCCCTCGTCGTTATTGCATGGCTGGTGAATGTAGCAGGGAAGGCGAAGCGGGTGGAAGAAAACTATGTCTGATGGCAACGTATCGGAATTGAATAACATCGGCGACGGCCAACCGGCCCGCCGCGGGTTGCTGCAGTTGGGCATCACGCTGGCGGGTGCTTGTTACGCCGGCGCTATCGGTTACCCTGTCTACCGCTATTTGGCCACGCCCGCGCGGCGCGCGGAACTTGCCGAGAGCGAAATTACCACTGTCTCCATCCCGACGTCAGGCCTTCCCGGACCCGGCACGGGAACGATCTTTCTATTCGGCTCACGCCCGACGCTGCTGATTCAGCACGAGGACAAGCATTTTGTCGCGTTCGATGCCGTTTGCACCCACCTGGGTTGCACGGTCGCTTACCAACCGGAGAATCACCGCATCTTCTGCCCATGCCATGGCGGCGTGTACGACATCAATACCGGCGCGGTCGTCTCCGGCCCACCACCGAAGGGTCTGAAGGTTTACAAAGTGGAGGTCAAAGACGATCATGTCGTCATTTCCAAAGCCTGAACCCTCCGTTGATCTTAAGTCGGCCATCTTTAAATGGATGGACGAACGCCTTGGCCTGACGGATGTCATCGCGCTCGCCACCCACAAGCAGGTACCGCAACATAAGCACTCCTTTTGGTATTACTGGGGCGGCATTTCACTGCTCTGCTTTATTGTGCAACTGCTGACCGGCGTCCTCCTGCTCGTTTACTACCGTCCAGGCAAAGATGCCTATGAGTCGGTACGCCAGATTACTTACGACGTGGATTTCGGCTGGCTGATTCGCTCCGCGCACTCGTGGTCGGCCAACATCATGGTCTTCGCAGTCTTCGTCCACATGTTCTCGGTTTACTTCATGAAGGCTTACAAAAAGCCTCGTGAATTCGGCTGGTGGACCGGACTCGGCCTGCTCGGCGTCGTGATGATCTTCGGTTTCAGCGGCTATCTCTTGCCTATGGACGAGTTGTCCTACTTCGCCACCAAAGTCGGCCTGCAGCTACCCAGCATGCTTCCGGGCGTTGGTGTTGTAGTGAACAACGTTGTCCGCGGCGGCCCGTCGGTCGGCGAAAACACAGTACAGCGTTTCTTCGCGCTGCACACCGTCGTGCTGCCGTTGCTCTTCATGCCATTGCTGGGTCTTCACCTGGCGCTGGTACAGAAACACGGCAATGCAGTGCCGGCCGGCGAAGCCGCCAAACCTGCCTCCGAACGGCGAAGTGTGCCGTTCTTCCCGAATTTCTTCGCCATGGATCTCGCCATGTGGCTGATCGCCCTCAATGTGATCACCATCCTGGCGACCATGTTCCCGTGGGATCTCGGTCAGCCCGCCAACCCGCTGTCGTCAGCTCCGGTCGGCATTCACCCCGAGTGGTACTTCATGTCTCAGTTCCAGTTGCTGAAAGGCATGGGCCTGGTTTTGCCCGGCATGTTAGGGGAAGTAGTGGGCATGGGCCTGTTCACATTAGTTCTCATTTTCTGGGCGCTGATTCCGCTGTTTGATTCTGAAACGGTCGCAGGCAAACGCGCTCGCATCGCAACATGGACGGGTTATCTCGTCGTCACCGGAATGCTTGGCCTGACTATCTGGGGGTACGCCGCACTATGAGCGCAGCGAATGGAGGATTAACGAGATGAATTTCCCTGTTTGGGATGTCCCGTTTCTTGGTAGCGGCTGGATCGTCGGCATCATTGCGATCTTCCACGTCATGATCTCGCACTTCGCGGTCGGCGGCGGTTTCTATCTGATTCTTGCGGAGAGAAAAGCACGCCGCGAGAATCGTGAAGACTGGCTCGATGTAATTCGCGCGCATTCGCGCTTCTTTCTGATCCTTACTGCCTGCTTTGGGGCGGTTTCCGGCGTTGGCATCTGGTTCTCCATTGGCCTCGCCAGCCCGCAAAGCACCAGTGCCCTCATTCATAATTTCGTGTTTGGCTGGGCGATCGAGTGGTGTTTCTTTATTGTCGAAATTGCCGCCATCATCGTTTACTACGCCACGTGGGATCGCGTCGATGCAAAGACGCATATGCGCATCGGTTGGCTCTATGCGTGGACCTCATGGGGCACCCTTGCAGTCATCAACGGCATTCTAACCTTTATGCTCACTCCGGGTAAGCCCTGGCTGGCAGTCGCCGGCACCGGGCGCGAAGCGTCGGAATTCTGGCCGGCGCTGTTCAACCCAACCTATTGGCCCAGTCTGGTACTGCGAACCCTCACCTGCCTGGCGTTGGCCGGAGTCTGGGCACTGGTCACGGCCAGCCGTATCGATGGATTTACGAAGCCGGCGTTGAAATCGGAAGTGATTCGCTGGTCGTCGCGGTGGCTTCTCCCGTCATTTATTCTCATTCCCCCGGCCCTGGCCTGGTATCTGTACACCGTCCCGGATACCAGCCGTCAACTGCTCCAGCTTGGCGTCGGCACTATTGGTTCTGGCTTGTTTACTCAGGTGGCGCGCGCTGCACTCGTGACCACTATGTCGTCAGCCACAATTCTGGCGATTGTCTATTTCCTCGCATGGAAAAATCCGAAGGATTTCGGCTTGGGCCACGCTCTTGCCGTGGTGTTCCTCGCTCTTGCCGCCACGGGGGCCACGGAGCATGCCAGAGAAATGATTCGAAAACCTTACACCATCGGCCAGTACATGTATTCGAACGGCGTGCGGCGATCGGAAGTCGTCAACTACAACAAGGTCGGTTTTCTCACCGGTAGTCTGTGGATTTCCGGTAATACCGGCGAAGCTATGTTCCGTGGCCAGTGCATGAATTGCCACACCCTGGATGGTTACCGCTCGATAACTCAATTACTTCACGGCCGTGATCGCGGCTCCATCTCGAAGTTTCTTGGGTTGCTTCACGATGCGCCAGCCAGTTCACCCTACAAGAACTATATGCCACCTCTCGTTGGCACTCCTGACGAAATCACCGCGTTGGGTGACTACCTTGGCAAACTCGTCGGTGCCGCCGCCAATGATCCTGCGATTCAGGGCAAAGCGCTCTTTGATGCGAACGCCTGTAGCGCTTGCCACGGTGATGGCGGCACGGGCGGACCCCTGGCACCCGCGCTCACCGGAATAGCTTCGCGCATGCCTGCGGATAAACTCGCCGACTTCCTCAAGAAGCCGTCCGACAAAGCCGTTGCTGGCGGCATGCCCACTCCGAAGCTTTCTGACGACGAAATGAAGGCGCTGGTGGCTTATCTCAATTCGCTGAAGTAGTGGCCCTCGATCGCGCCTTATTTCAGATATGCGCGCAAAGCCTGAATCAGATCGTCAGCCGCCTGCGCCTGATCGTCGGTAGGTTCGGTCTTCGGATCCAGGACGTGAAATCTGATGTGGCCCTCGATGACTTCCGCCATCAGTGAGTCCATCGCGCCCCGGCACGCCGCTATGTTGTGCAGCACGTCGGAACACTCGGCCTCCTGATCCAGATTCCGTTCGATAGCTTCTACCTGGCCCCTGATTCGCCTCACGCGATTTAGCAGTTTCTTCTTTTCTTCGGTTGTGTGTGCCATCTGTTGTTCCCAAAGGGTCTTTACAAGTATACCCCGGTGGGTATATGATGGTGAAGGTTGGTAGAGTACCTCGCTCGACCGGAATCCCCCGGCACGGCCTGCCACTCTGCGCGTCATATGCGCGTAAGTCAATTGTTAACAATGTGTTACAGGTCCAGCGCAATTGTTCAGTCGTGTAAGCTGTAAATAGTCCTTGGGGTCGACACCGACTCTCATAATTCCCAGCACCCGGTTGAGTGTGCGCTGTGTGCCTGCATAAGAAGAACACAAAAAATGGTCCGTCAGTTCCAGATTTCCGCCCTGCTTGCCTTGCTCGCGCTCGGATCAATTCCTTTAGGCGCACAGCAGCAACCCGTAGCTGCGGACGCTACGTCGTCGGCCACGCCCGACGCAACCCCACCGGCGGATTCTGAACGCTGGAATCTTTACTATCAGGCCACATCCATCGGCCAGTACCACGGTACATTCACTTCGCCTTATTCCGATGCCTTCAGTCTCCAGAACTATCCGGAGCGTGACGTCTCTCTCACGACTACACTCTTCCTCGGCCTCCGACTTTCCAATCTGACCACCCTCTATTTCGATCCCGAGATCGCCGGTGGGCGCGGCTTCAGTGGCGTGAACGGTCTTGCCAATTCTTCGAATGGTGAGTTGCCCCGCGTCTCCTCGGCCCAACCCAAGCCTTATCTCGCACGCCTTTACATCTCGCAGGACTTCAACCTCGGCGGCGGAACCGAAAACGTCGAGAGCGACGAAAACCAGCTTGCCGGCACGCGCCCTGTAAGACGCTATACAATCACTGCCGGCCGTTTCACGTTGACCGATTTCTTCGACGACAACCGCTACACGCACGATCCGCGTATGCAGTTCATTGGCTGGGCCGCCATGTATAACGGCGCATGGGATTACCCCGCCGACGTACGTGGTTACACCTGGGGCTGGGTTCACGAACTCCATCTGCGCGACTGGTCTTTCCGGTACGCGAGTGCCGCGATGCCGAAGGTTGCCAACGGATCGCAACTCGATCGCCGTGTATTCGTCAATCGCGGCGACGTCGTCGAAGGAGAACGCCGCTGGAGTGTACTGAAACACGATGGCGTCGTCCGCGTTCTCGGCTTCATCAACCACGCTGACTCCGGCACCTACGCCACCGCCATCCGCGTCGCCCAACAAACCGGCGGTGTGCCCGATGTAGTCGCCACCCGTCGAAACGGCACGATGAAGTACGGACTTGGCATCAGCATGGATCAGGAAGTCACGAAGGACTTCGGCGTCTTCATGCGTCTGGGCTGGAATGATGGCAAGACCGAAAGCTTCGCTTTCACCGCCATGGATCGTCTCGCCACCGGTGGCGCTTCATTCAACGGCGCGCGCTGGCATCGCCCTAACGACAATGTAGCTGGCGAACTGACCGTAGGCGGCATCTCGGGTGTTCACGCGCAGTATCTCGCCATGGGTGGCCACGATTTTCTGCTAGGCGATGGACACCTGGAATACGGCCCCGAGTACGTGGCGGAAATGTACTATAGCGCGCGTCTGTTTCCCGGCTTCTTCGCCAGCTTTGATCTGCAGCACGACGCTAACCCCGGCTACAATGAAGCGCGCGGTCCGCTCTGGATTCCGTCCATCCGTCTGCACATGGAGTTCGGCAATCTGGCCAAGGGCGCGCTTACCAACAAACCCTGACGATCAATCGTCGGAGTCCGTAATCGTCGTGACACCGTCCCGATGCAGGTCCAGAACAAAGACCGCCGGTTCCGCCGTTTCTTCGAAGCGTAATGCCCCTTCCGGAGAACTCGCCAATCTTGTCGCGCTCCATCGGCCCGCGATTACGAGGACCAGCAATACCCCGAGCACGGCCACATAACCCGCGGCATCATCGAAAGATTCCCGCTCCAGTTCGGCCCCTTTCACAACCACAACGAAGATCATCGTACTGCACAGCAGAAACGCGATATTGAAGTTTGACTTACCCGGCAGGTAGGAACACGTGAACGGAATCTTCTGGCTGCCATGAAGGCACAACTCGGCGACAACCCCTCCCAAAAGCACCAGCACCGCCAGATGTTTTGCCGCCGTTTGCCACGGCAGGATCTGAAACAAGAGCACCGCCGCCGCTATGGAGACTGGAACCACCGAAAGCGCATAGAGGGCACGCCGTCGCGCAACCATGCATGCGGGTCCGCCAGGTGTCGGCGTAATCCTGAAAATCCAGTTCGCCCTCATGTCCAAAGGCAGCGAAAACACGACCTTGGTTCCCAATACGCACAAAAGCATAATTGTGATCGTTGAACACAGCAGCCCGATACTCACGGTGTAGCCAGACGATGCGGCCGCCTCATCGGTCTTCCGCGAGAAGATCGCCAGCGCGAATCCCAACCCCAGGTAGAAGGCCAGCATCAGGCGATGTTGTCTGCTTCGTAGCAATGTCCGAAAGCTGAACTGCCCCACTGCTGTGGCGAAAGCGTTTCCAAATCCCGGCAACCAGCTGCGTCCACCCAGCGCCGGAGAGATGTCCGGTTCTTCCACCGTTCTCCGCATCGTGCGAAAGTATGCCATCGTGTACGCGGAGACCGTGACTCCAAAGACCACTGCGATAGCGATCCACGCCCGTTTTGCCAGCGGCGCAAGGGCAGGCGAGCCATTCAGTTGCTGAAACAATCCAAGGAACCAGTACGACGGCGACCATGTCAGATACGCCGAACTGCGGCCAACGGCGATTTCGCCCGGCACCACGACCTTGGGCTCCAAAAAATAGACGCTCACAAACGCGCCAAACGCCGCCAGTTGTAGAAACGATGACACTCGGAGGAAGTGTCTGCGCGGCAGCAATTCCGCCGCCAGTCCCTGCGCGCCCAACACGGAGCAAAAGATAAACGCTCCGGAGAGCAGCATCGTGATCCACCACGCTGCAAACTCGCGGAGAAGTGCCCACGCACCCCCGCCGCCGGCTGGCACGATGACCACGTCCAGCGAAATCGCCGGTTCGCCCGCCAGTCGCGCCCGCACATGTTCGGCCAGCACGTTGTAAAGCGCGAACGTGTCCGGGCTCCCATTGATCAGAATGACGGCGGCACTGTCGTCCTTGGGCCGGAAGAAGCTGTAGCTCGTAAAGCCAGCCGTCGCGCCGCCATGAAAATACGTCTCTGTATCGGAATCGTAGAACCAGGCCATAGCCATGCGCCAGCCGGGCATCACGTCCGTCTGCAACTTGTGCGAAGCCGTCAACGCGGTCGGCAGAGTGCCTGCGTCCCTGATTGTCTCCGGATGCAAATTCGCCACCAGGTATCGGAGAAGATCCCCGGCTGTCGAGCGAATCCCCATCGCTCCCGGCATGCCATCGGCGTCTATTGCATCGGCGATCCGCCCAGGCGCGGCATATCCCAGGATCACTCTGCCCTCCTGCCTCTCGGAGAGATGCAGAACTGTATCCCGCATTCCCAGCGGTTCCGTGATCTGCTCACGCACCAGCTCCGCGTAACTCCGGCCGGCGCGGTTCGCCAGCGCCTGACCTAAAAGGCCCATGCCATAGTGGCTGTATCCAAAAGGCGCGATTGGCGCCTTCGTAACTCCCCAATACTTCATGAAAGCGTAGGCATCATCCGTCGTGTATCCAGCGTTAGGATTCATCGCGCCCGCCGGATGAACATTGTTCGGCAGGCGTGGCAATCCGGATTTGTGCGTGACCATGTCGCGCAGCGTGATCTCCACTCCCGTCGGCGGGACCACTGTATCCGGCGGCAGCAGTTCGCGCAGCGGCTCGTCGAGCGTGACCTTCGCCTGTGCCGCCATTTGCGCCAGGATGAGGCCGGTAAACGTCTTGCTGATAGATCCGACTTCGAAGATGGAATCCGGCTTCGCCGCGCCGTAAGCGAAAACGCGCTGCACACCGTGTTTTGAAACGCCGATTACTGCACCGCCGCCAGTGCCTGGTGCGAACGGCCCTGTCTTTACTGCCTGTTCAAGATCATGGTTGAGCACGTTCTGGAGACTGACAGCATCCAACGGAGCCATTGTCGAATCGAACGTAATGGCGGGGGCTGGTTCGGCCCGGTGGTAGTGGTTCAGCGAGAAAGGCCAGACGATGCCAGCCAGTACGTGCAGGATACCAACCGTCATCCCCAGCGCCGTCGCTACCGCAGCCACTTTGGCGAAGAAGATCGTTCGTGTCCGAATAGGCAGCGGCGCCAGCACCATCACGTCGCGACGGTCCGGAAATGTCGAGTCCCAACTGAGAATCGCGACCAATTCGACCACCAGCATCGTGGTGGCAATCATGAAGTGCACGCCACTCCATTCGGCAATCAGACCCGCTCCCCCGACGCCTGCTCCAATCACGGCGAGGAAGATGCTCAGAAAGATCAATAACGCCGCAATCTGGCCGAACAACTTCCCCATGTCGCCTTTCGCGTCGGCGGAGAGGATATCGAGATCTACCATGCGGAAAAAGAATTGCCGATACAAGACTCGAAACTGAGTTTCTTTCATGGCGACCTATCCCTGAATCAGATCGGCAATCTCGCGCGACAGCGCGCCCGTATCCTGCTCCACGGCCAACTGCGAAAAAATCTTCTCGAGTGTTGGCAGCGCCATCAGGCTTCGCAGGTTCTCAATCGAGTCGTCCGCTACCAGCTTGCCGCGATGCAGAATCACGACCCGCGACGACACCCGTTCCACGGTTTCCAGCTCATGTGAACTGAATAGAATCACCTTCCCGCGCGACGCCAGTTCCTGGATCAGGCTCCGCAGGACGAGCCCGGTCCCTACGTCAAGCCCTGAAAACGGTTCATCCAGCAGGATCAGTTCGGGATTATGCAGCAGCGCAGCCGAAAGCAACACCTTCTGCCGCATTCCTTTCGAATACGACGAAACGGGCACGTGCCTGTCACCGTGCAATGCGAACAATTTCAACAGGCCATCGATCTTCTCGGCAGTCGGCTTGTCTGGCAGTCCTCGCAGTTGCCCCACCATCACCAGATATTCCAGGCCCGTAAGATGACCGTATAAATGCGGCTCCTCGGGCACGTAGCCCATGCGCTGCTTCCACGCGATCAGGTCCTGCTGGATGGGAACTCCGCCAAAAAGAATCTGCCCCGAAGTCGGCTCCAGCAGGCCCGTGATCATCTTCATCGTGGTCGATTTGCCGGACCCGTTGGGGCCAAGATAGCCGGTCACCTCCCCCGCGCGGGCGCAGAAAGACACCCGATCTACCGCTAGAGTTCCAACGAATCTCTTTGAAACTTCCCGAAGTTCCAGCATCCTAAACCTTCTCCTTTTGCGGACGACGAAGCCATGCAAGCACCAGTGCCAGCGCCATGAGAACGGCGGTCACCCGGGCAAGCGGCGGTAGATGCAACACCCAAAGGTTGATCATCGTAGCCCCGAGCATAATAGTAGCGATCTGTAGTGCCGCCCAAAATCGGTATTTCGGAATCAGCATCCCCACGGCGCCCGTGACTTCCAATACTCCAGTGATGTAGCGAAACCACTGCCCGAATCCGATCTGTTCGAACTCCTTCACAGCGGCGGGTACGCCAATCAGTTTGAGACCGCCGACAAGCGCGAAGAGGACAGCGAGAAGAACTGCGACGATCCAGCCGGTGACGTTTTTCATGTGGGACGAGAAACCTCCGTACCCTATGTAGCATTCTACTTTCTCCTTGTCAAGTAGAATGCTACATAGGTATAATCCGGGAATGGCGACGGAACTGAAACTATCCCACACGGCGGCGATGATCCTCAAGGCCATTGATGCCGGCCATGTTTACGGCTTCGGCGTGATGGAAGTGACCGGCCTGCCCAGCGGTACCGTCTATCCCGCGATGCGCAGGCTCGAACGCGACGGCCTCATCCGCTCGCGCTGGGAAAGGCAATCGATTGCCGACGCTGAGCAGCGCCCGCCCCGAAAATACTACACGCTGACGCCATCGGGGAGGGCCACGCTGGAGGCATCGGAAAAGCGTTATCCGCTGCTCGCAAATCTGATTCCCGCGGCAATGGGAGAAGGCGCATGAGTCCGGCCACTTTCCACTTCGCCATCCTCCGTTGTGCCGCCGCGCTTGTGCCGGCGGAACAGCGCACCGATTGGCTCGCCGAGTGGCGATCCGAACTCTGGCATATTCGGCGCGACTCTCACGGAACCAATGTAGGCGCCTTTTGCATGGGAGCTTTCCGCGATGCATACTGGCTGCGTCGCAACGTGCCAATCGGGTCCGGCAGTCTTCTTCAACTGGATGCTCCACCTACACCGGAAGGCATAGAGAGCTTCCCGGACCAGGGTGTGGCCGCGCTGTCATCCCCGGTTCGGTGCCTGGGCTGGCTGGCGACGCTGGGCGCGCTGTGCCTCGTCGTCGGGCTCCTCCTGCCTGATGTGCGAAGTGTGTTGCTCTCTGCACTCTATCCCCGGAATCTGGTTCTGCTCACTCCCCGACCAATAGACGACGTATTTGCGGCGAACTTTTCCCGCCCGTATCCCTCGGTTTCGCGCGGCCAGTTTGAATCGCTCAAAGCGCTGGATGGCGGGCAGTTCACGGACCTCGCATTTTATTCGCTCACGAAACTCGACGTTGAGACGCCGCGCGGAAACCGGACGCTCTACGTCGCGAAAACCACCGCGAGCCTCTTTCGGATTCTCAACATTCCCATCGGCCAGGTACACGGCGGCACGCCAACCCTGATACTGACGAGCGACGCCCGGCGCCAATACTTCAACGACGATCCGCGAGTCACTATTCTTCCCGACCTGGCGTGGAACCTTCCCGGACACGTGGACGGATGGTTAGTCGCAGACGATTCCACCCTTGCCACTCTGCCCGCGACGACCGAGGGGCTTGCCGTAGGTAGTTTGCGGTATGGAACGCTACAGAACAGCCGGTTCCACTACATCCGGATCGCCGACCGTTGGTTAGAATTGTGTCTCGGCATGCTGCCGGTGTTCGTGTTTTCATTCCTTCTCTGGGGAATGATGTTGGCCGGTTCAGCGGGAACACCCGGATTGCGGCGGAGTCTCTTCCTGTTGGCGAAGGCAGTGTTGCTCCTTCCGATTGTTGCCTTCGGCCCGCTCGATCTGACGGCACTCTCCGGCTCGATGACACCATTGATTCTAAATCTGACTATGCTCGGAATCTTTCTCGCTGCGCGCTGGACACTTGTCGATCAGCGCGATCGCTGCCCTGTCTGCTTGCGACTGCTGGCCCATCCTGTCCGCATCGGAGAATCGTCGCGGATCCTGCTGGAGTGGCACGGTACGGAGTTCATGTGCGACCGTGGACACGGCCTGCTCTACGTTCCGGAATGGCCGGCGATCTGGTCCGATCGCCAGCGCTGGCTACGCCTCGGCCCCTCGTGGGGCGGTATCGCGAAGCCCTAGTTCGGAGTTGGCAGGTCCACGTGATCGACGACAATCACCGATATGGGACGCTTGCTGAGCTTGTTCTTATCGATGCTCAACCCGGCCTGCTTCTCAAACGCCGCGTTGAACGTGTGGTTAAACTCGAACTGGTTGTTGGCCGCCTCATCTGAGGTAGTCGGTGGAGCGGCGGTCGGCGCTTCAACCGTCACATCCAGATCGTACAAGCCTTTAATTCCGGTGTTGTCAACCACCGGCCCGTCGTCCGAAAGAAACGTGGCCAGATCAGCCATCGAAATCGATCGCCCTGAATATTGCCAGCGTAGGATACCGTCCTGTATCTGGAGGCTGCGGGTGACTTCGCCACACCGACGTTGGCCCGCTGGCAATGCCGCCGACGGCGGCAGGTGCACGCAGTCGCCGCTGGCGGGCTTCAGCTTAGAGCCGCCCTTCGCCACGTCAATTGTCACCACGGGAACCTCGCGCATTTCGCGGTGCATCGCGAACGCGAACCGGTCGGCCAGCATCGATTCGAGCATCGCCCGGAACTGGTCGTGAGTGACGTCCACCGGCATCTTTGCCGTGATCCCGAACGCCACGTCGCGGCTCTGGAACTTGGCTGGAATGTTGGCGATCTCAACCTGCGATACGCCGTAGGCATAGGTAATCAAACCGGACAGCCGTATTCCAGTCCAGTTCCACGTGCCGCGCTGCGGAAACCTGTCGCCGACCCCGCCGGTACCCGGGTCGACCAGTTTCACGGAGACAACATCGAATTCGATTTTCGGGGGTGACTGTGCGCTAAGGCTCAGACCAACCAGGCACGCAAGAACAACAGCTCGGCGCACGGACTTAGACCCTCCCTATTTCGACTGAAGGTAGTCGATTAACAAATCGATTTCGGAATCGTTCAGTACTTTGTCGAAGGCCGGCATGATGATGCTTCCGGACTTGATTTTGTCTTTTACGGCAGCACGCGTCAGCTTGTCGCCGGACATCGGCAGCTTGTCCCCACGGAAAAGCTGATAAAAACTCGGGCCGAACTTCTTCGTCTCCGCCTGTGTCTTGTCGACATCGTGGCAGACCACGCAGTTGGCACGGAACAGTGCCTGGCCGCTCTGCAAACGGTTCTTTTCCCAGGGCAATGGCTTCTGATCGGCAGCGAAAAGCGACGCCGCCATCAACAATGAGATGGAAAGTCGTCTCATAGCGGAGCCTTCTTTTCCACGGAGATCGCGCCCGCCTGTTGCAGCAACGTCATTGGCTTGGCGGTTTCTCCTGCCACGCGCACGCGGATGCAGATGCATTCCGCCGGAACCACGGGCACAGGCGCTGTCCTGTCGCGCTTGCGGAGCAGGCCGCTCTCCCACAGGAAATATGCGAACGTCGCGAGTACCGCGCCCAGCATCGTCATCTCATACGTGATGACGCCGGTGCCCCAGAACGAGAAGGTCGGCATGCCGCCCGTGATGAGCTCATAGTTATACTGCGCCCACCAGACAAACGCCGTCGCCACAACGCCCATGACGATCGCACCGCAAACAGCCACCAGCGAACTATGACTCGGCCGATCCAGCACGCCGCGCTTCAGTTCCACGGGCTCTTCCGAAAACAGATCGATATCGTTCGTGCTTACACCGGCGCCGCGCAAAGACAGAATAGCCGTGGCTACCGCGTCCTTGTCCCGGAATTCGCTCAGGAGATAGGTGATGGATGCCATACTAGCCCTCATCCTCCTGCGCGTGCGGCTTGAATTCCCAAACTGCAATGATTGGGAACAGTTTCGAGAAGATCAGATACAGAACGATCATCCCAGCGAACGTAGCAGCCGTGATGGCAAGTTCTACCCAACTGGGCGCGTAGAAACCCGAAGTCGCCGCCGGCAGCCTAGTGTTGCTTAGCGTTGGCACTACGATGATGTACCGCTCCAGGAACATGCCCAGCAAGATCCCGAACGATGCGATAACCCCGGTTGTGATACTGCGCAGCTTGCGGATTCCCAGTAGTATGAACGGCACCACGAAGTTCACGAACACCATCAGCCAGAACAGGTAGGCGAAACGAGTTCGCGTGCGCGCGCCGAAGACCACCATCTCGCTCGGGTCGTTCCCGTACCACGCGGTGATATGTTCGGCCAGCGTGAAGTAGAGCCAGAGGACGCTCATCATGAGCAAGAGCTTGGCGAGATTATCGAAGTGATGGCGGGTCAGGTACAACTCCAGGCCCATCAGCTTGCGAATCAGCGCCATCACGATCATCAGTCCGGCGAGACCGCTGAAGATTGCGCCCACCACAAAGTAAGGGCCAAAAATCGTGCTGTGCCACATGGGCGCAATTGCCATCGCGAAATCCCACGCGACGATGGTGTGCACCGAAACCGCCACGGCCAAAATGATCCCGGCCATCAGTTTCATGGCGCGTTCGAGCGCGTGCCATTCCTTATCGCTGCCGGTCCATCCGAGTGAAAGTGCGCTATAGAGCTTTCGCCGCCACGGCGTGTTGTGCTCCGCCAGCTGCGCCATATCGGGAATGAGCGGCAGGTAAAGGAAGATTACGCTGCCCGTGACATAAGCGCAGATGGCTGTCAGATCCCAAAGCAGCGGCGACCGGAAATTCGGCCACAACAGGCGAGAATTCGGATACGGCATCAGCCAGTAGAAACGCCACGCACGGCCAAGGTGGATGATCGGGAACAGACCGCCGATCATCAGAGCGAACACCGTAATCGCTTCCGCGGCTCGTGTGATGGGCTTACGCCAGCCAGCGTCGGTGAGGCGAAGGATCGCGGAGATTAGAGTGCCGGCGTGTGAGATACCAATCCAGAAAACGAAATCGACAATGTAGAAGCCCCAGAAGACCGGTCGCTGCAGGCCAGTGACGCCCATGCCGTAACGAAGCTGCACGGACCATGCGTATGCACCAAACAGAATCACCAGCAGCGGAATCAGAATCGCGAGGAAGTATTTCTTCGTCAGTCCGGAAAGCGGGCGGAACAAATCCTCGCGAATCTTGCCATATGGCAGAAGCTCCGGCTGTTTGATGTGGCTATACATCAGCGGCCACGCTCCAGATAGAACACTTTCGGTTTCGTCCCGAGTTCTTCGAGCAAACGAGTCGCGCGGCTGCTTTCAGCCATGCGCGAAACCTTGCTCTCGGGATCGTTAAGATCGCCGAACACCATTGCTTCCGACGGGCAGCCTTGTACACATGCTGGCTGAATATCGCCATCGGCCACGGGTTGTCCCGCGGTTTCCGCTTCATCCTTGCCGCGCTTGATCCGCTGAATGCAGAACGTGCACTTCTCCATCACGCCGGCCATGCGGACCGCCACGTCGGGGTTGTGCTGCAGTTGCATTGGCTCCGGCCAGACGGGATCGAACCAGTTGAAATAGCGAACCGTGTACGGGCAGTTGTTTGCGCAGTAGAAAGTCCCGACGCAGCGGTTGTAAACCTGAACGTTGAGGCCTTCGGGATTGTGATACGTCGCGTACGTCGGGCAAACCGGCTCGCAGGGCGCTTCATCGCACTGCTGGCACAGCACCGGCATGTACTTCACCTTCACGTCGGGGAAGGCGCCTTCGTAATAACGGTCGACGCGGATCCAGTGCGTGGTGCGGCCGGATGCGGCTTGCTCTGGCGTGGAAATCGGAATATTGTTTTCGGCATGGCAGGCCGCAACACAGGCTTCGCAGCCTGTGCAACGGTCGAGATCGATAGCCATTCCCCAGCGGTGTGCCATAGCGTTTACCTGTGCGCGCCCCTGTTCTCACTCTTCTGCGTGGAGAACTGAATGAGTCTGCCTTCTTCGCTCACGCGGCTGAGCTTTACGCGGGTTGCCCCGGTGGCAATGGCGCCCGTTGTCTTCTCGGTTGACGGGGCCAGTATCGAAAGCGGATTCGCACCGCGATCCGAACCATAGCGGCCAAAGTGAGTGTGGCCGCCACCGATCCCCATGCTGATGACGCCGGGGATCGCAGCCGGATGGACAAACGCCGCTGCCTGAATCGCGCCGTGTGGCGATTCGATGCGGACCAGATCGCCCTCCGCAATTCCCAGGCCCTGGGCGGTTTTACCATCGATCTCGACGGGCAACCCCCAAATGGCGCTCGATGCGGGGTCGGGAAGTTCCTGCATCCACGGCAGGTGTGAACTGCTGCCATCGTGGAACTGCAGCGAAAGATACGGCTGAAAGAAGAGCGGGAACTGCGCGGCATCGCCGGCGAATGTTGCCGCGCTCAATGTTACGTCCTTGCCAGGTTTCGCTGGCGTCGGTTTCGCATCGGGTGCCAGCCACACGCCACCTTCACGGGCAGTTTCGGCGTAAGTGGCGTCGCCTTTCAAAAGCGGTTTCACCAGATCGGCGGGAGTTATCGCCGTGTAGGTGGCGTTGAGCTTGCCTGCAATATCGCCCAGCGTCTTCTCTACCGCCTGCGTTTCATAGAGCGGCTCGACAAAGGGCTCGGCGAGCGCCATGGCGGTACGGTCCGACATCGCCGGCGCCACCACGACGGTCGATTCGAGCGCATGATGATCCGGCAAAATGAAATCGGCGTAGGCGGCGGAATCGTCTACCAGCGGTGCGAAGCTGACGACGGTATCCGCATGGCCCAGTGCATCCAGAATGCCGGATGACTTCGGCAACAGGTACGCCGGATTGGCGCCGTCGATCAGAATGACTTGGGCATTCGCGAGCCTGCTGGCCAACTCGCTGGTTTCCACGCCAATCGCGCTTGTCGCCGGGGCCGTCATGCCACCGGGCTTGCCTACGTTGCCCAGCATCAGATTCAGATAATGCGATGCGATCACGGCGTCCAGCGAATTCGTGTGAACCGCCGAAGCGCCGGCTAACACCAGCGGCGCTCGCGACGCGCCGAATTCGAGGATGATCGGCAGCGTGCGTTTCTCTTCGAGTCCGCAAGCCTTCAGCAGGGCAGCCACATCGGCTGAACGGAATGCCTGCGCCACCGATGCCGGCAAGGCAGCTACATTTGGGGCGAGCTTTGCGTCGATCAGAATTCTGGCCACTGCCGCGATGAACTGAGGCTCCGAGCCAGGCGCGATGGGAAGCCAGCGATCAGCCGCCGTCGCGCTTGTGGAGAAGCGCGATTCCGCCTGGAACAATGTGCCGCGGATGCCCACTCTGCCTTGTCGGAAATGTCCGAACTGGCGCGCGTAGTAAACCGGTGATTCCCATCCGCCCAAAAAGTCCGCGCCTACGCCGAGGACGTGTGTGGCGTTCGCGACATCGTAAACCGGCAGGCCTTTCCAGCCCAGCGCTTCTTCAGCTGCCTTACGCTCGATCGCGAAATCCGCCAGCGAGCACACAGTGGCGGACGGGGCCTTGATGGCCTTCAGGAATCCCTGAATTGCGGCGGAGCGGCTGCCCGCATTCGGTCCGGTCAGGAACACGATGCGCGAGGGGTCGGCTGCGTGAATCTTCTGCGCGACACCGGCGACGGCATCATCCCAGGAAACAGCCGCGAATGATGCTTTGCCACGATCACCCGTGCGCTTCATCGCGCCACGCAGACGGTCGGGATGATAGAGCGCCTGGACTACTGCCTGACCGCGGGCACAAAGACGGCCACCGCTGATCGGATCAAGCGGGTTGCCTTCGATCTTCTTCACGGCGGCAACGCGCTGGCGAACCTGCTCACCCTTTATTTCTATGACCCGTTCGGCGCCCATCACGCGCACCAGAGTTCCACAACCGGCCGCGCATTCCGTGCAGACAGCGGGGTGCCAGCGCTCTTCACCGATCGGAATGTCGTGTTCGGGGACCAGAAGGGGAATCAGGGCATCGGTCTTGCTGCCGCAACTGGTCGCAGCCGCGCCTGCGGTGCCGGCTCCCAGGATCTTGAAGAAGTCACGGCGCTCCATATTAGGTTTAGGGCCTAGTAATGACATGTTGCGCAATCCTGCGAGGCCCCCTTCTGCCGGTGGCAGGTGATGCAGGTGCCCATGTTGTGGTTCACCAGTTTTTGCGCGGTATCGGCCTGAGTCATGTCACCGTGGCAGGTGGCGCACTCCACTTTGGCCCGGATATGCGGCGCGTGATTGAACTTCACCAGCGCCTGAGTTTCAAATCCATAGACCCGTTGCCAGGGGATTTCGCGGCCTTTGGCGGCGTAGTCGGCTATCTTCTTGACTTCAGGCTTGTCGGTCGCAAGGGTTGAGTGGCACAGCATGCACTTCCTCACCGAAGGGATGGTAGCGGCTGGACCAATATCCGCCATGCTGTGGCAATCGAGGCACGCTAAACCTAATGCAATGTGCTTTTTATGGGAATAGGCGATGGGCTGCTGCTGGGCCTGGAGCGCAGTTATTCCGACCGCGCAGAGGGCGGCAAGCGCAAGCCCGCGCAGCACTGACGCAATCATGGCGGCAGGCCGCAAATGGGGACCGGAGAAGCGGCTGTACAAACCTGGATCGGACACGAAAATTGAGTACGGCGAAGCCCACGCTGAACCCCGTTTCGGACCAAAACCCGGGACAGAGGGCAACTCATGACAATAGCGAGACTGGACACGAATGTCAAACATAAGACAGCGGCAGAAGGCAGGCTTCCGCTGAAATGTCAGGGGCCGGACCAAAGTCTTCCGCGAGTCTATCCGGGAATGGGTCTTGGTGTCCCTGGATGGGTTGAGTTGGCTTTTCCCGGCCGGAAAATGGGCTAAAACACACCGGAAATGGCTTGAGAATGGCTTATAAATGGGTTTCCCGTGCGGCGGGTTGCTATTGTTTTCTGATAGATAGGCCGGATTTGCTGGAACATCTTGTTTTTTTAGTTGTCCCGGCGTTTCTGTAACGCGGGTCGGCGGCACGCGCACTAAGTCCTGTTGGCAAAAGTTCGCGAGATTGACTTGTGAAAGCATAGTCCAATCTGACTATATGGCAGAGAGGCGGGAAATCAGCCTTGCAGAGAAGGGGGAACGATGGGAAGTGATTTCTTATGTGCCGGATACGAGTATTACGGGTCCCTGTGACTGGCCATGGGCAACGGCGGGCCTGCAACTGTTCGAAAGAGGACCAGATAGACTCGTAACCAGCGACTGTGGTAGCCACGAGGAGTCCGACCTGCGGTAAAATCAAAGTAACTTCATTTTCTGTTCAATGACGATATATTGTCCGATAAATCTCATTGAATGAGGGGTAAAGCAGTCAGAAATTGCACTTATTCCAGGACGAGATTGACGTGTAGATACGATGCGATCTTCCGGCAGCAGGCACCCCGACCTCGATTATCAGGCCCTATTTGAATCTGCGCCTGGGCTCTATCTGGTTCTGAAACCGGACCTCGCGATCGTCGCCGTGAACGAGGCGTACCTCCGAGCCACGATGACCAAGCGCGAGGAAATTCTGGGACGCGGTATTTTTGACGTCTTTCCCGACGATCCGGGGGATGCGACGGCTACCGGCGTACATAATCTGCGGGCGTCCCTGGGACGAGTACTCCAAAACGGCACTGTTGATACGATGCCAGTGCAGAAGTACGACATTCGCCGACCAGCCGCGGAGGGTGGAGGGTTTGAGGAGCGATACTGGAGTCCGATTAACTCTCCGGTCTTCGATTCACGGAAGAATGTCCGTTACATCATCCACCGCGTGGAGGACGTGACGGCATTTGTCCGCCTCCGGCGGCAAGGCGAGATGCAAGAAGAAATCGCACAGGAACTTCGCGGCCATGCCGTGCGGATGGAGGCCGAACTTTTCCTCCGTGCGAGGGACTTGCTGCAGAAGAATATTGAGCTCAACGAAGCCAACCAACGCAAAGACGAGTTTCTTTCACACATCAGCCACGAGATGCGTTCGCCCCTGCAAACCATTCTTGGTTTCTCAGAACTGCTTCGCAATGAGGCTCAGGGACCGCTGAACGAAGAACAGGAACGGTTTGTTCGCTACATCCATACCGACGCCCAGCACTTATTGGGACTGATCAACAAATTACTCGACTTCAGCAAAGTCGAATCGGGACGGCTGGAGATTCGGCCTGAGAGCTTCGAGCCCGCCATTGTGATCGAAGAGGTTGTATCGTCGATGCGGCTGAGTGCTGAAGCCAAGTCGATTCGGGTTGAAAAACACTTCGACGCCCTCCCGGTTTTGACAGCAGACCGTTTGCACCTGAGGCAGATTTTTCTGAATCTGCTCAGCAACGCGTTGAAATTTACTCCCGAAGGGGGCAAAGTGAGAATCGAAGCAACGACACATCCCGAGTATTTGACATTTTCCGTTTCAGATACGGGTATTGGTATAGCCAAAGAGGCGCACGACGCAGTCTTCGACAGGTTTCACCAGATAGGCACCACGACGAACGGGACTCGTGAGGGAACCGGCCTTGGTCTGGCGATCACGAAAGCCCTGGTGGAGCAACACGGCGGGTCGATTTCTCTCGAAAGCGAGCCTGGGCAGGGGACACGATTCACGTTTACGGTCCCAATGGAAGTGCACGGAAGGTAGCTGGGACTCCTGCCGGGGCGCCTTCTATAATTGGGCCAGCAGCCCTTGGCAGAAGTCTCAGAGCACCGCTTACTGGCGTGCGCGGCTCAGTAAATTCAACGCGTTGCAGAGCGGAGACGGTCAAGCAGCGGTTATTACCACGGGCTGCTAGTGTTGTTTCGGCTCCTGCGAACCGCTGCCTCCATGCAGCCAGTAGCGCACGGTAAAAATGCGGTAGTTGAGCGGTAGTCAATGAGCGGCAAGCGCCCAGTATGCAAATCGATCCCTCTCTTCACGCGAACGCGGAAAACTACAAGTTGCTGACAGATTTAGTGGTTCCCCGGCCGATTGCGTGGATCACCAGCGCAGGTGACAGCGGTGTTGTCAACCTGGCTCCGTTTAGCTTCTTCAATGCAGTCGGCAGCGCTCCGCCGTATGTGGTGGTTGGCATTGGAAACCGTGACAGTGGGGCACCTAAGGACACGGCACGCAATATTCAAACCAGCGGCGAGTTCGTGGTGAACTTTGTGACGGAGGAATTGCTTGCGGCTATGAATATTTCCGCAGCAGATTTTCCGCCGGATCAAAGCGAACTGGAAGCCGCTCACCTGCACACCGCGCCTTCCGTCCAGGTAAGGACACCAAGAGTTGCCGAGGCGCAGGTCAGCCTGGAATGCAGGCTTTTCAGTTCGCAGGCGCTCGGCGCGAACACGCTGATCATCGGCGAAGTGGTTATGTTTCACGTGGCGGACCAACTGGTGGGCCCGCGCATGCACATCAAAGATTTCGCGCCGATCGGACGGCTTGGCTCACCTTCGGTCTACTGCCGCACGACGGATCGATTTGAGCTCGCGCGGCTTAGGTACGCTGAGTGGCAAAAGCTCGTTGACTTGTGATTCGCAGCAGAGCTGAGATCAGGGCGTCGATATCGGCGCAGGTGTTGTAGAGCGCCAGCGACGGGCGGACGCTGCTTTCCACTCCGAAGCGCCGCAGAATGGGCTGGGCGCAGTGGTGTCCGGAGCGGACGGCGATGCCTTCGCGATTGAGGGCAGAACCGATATCCTCGGTTCGGTAGCCATCCACAACGAAGGAAAGGACGCCCGCTTTCTCTTTCGCCGTGCCGATCAGCCGCAGGCCGGGAATCTCCTGCAGGAAGCGGGTGGCGTAGAGCAGGAGCTGGTGCTCGTATTCCGAAATACGGTCCAGCCCGATGGACTGAACGTAGTCGATGGCGGCACCAAGGCCGACGGCATCCGCGATATTGCCGGTGCCGGCTTCGAACTTATTTGGCGCCGGTTGATAGATGGTGCGCTCGAAGGTGACGTCCTGAATCATGTTGCCGCCGCCCTGCCACGGCTGCGTTTCGCTGAGCAGCGCTTCCTTGCCGTAGAGCACGCCGATGCCGGTAGGCCCAAAGACCTTGTGGCCGGAGAAGACGAACCAATCCGGATTCAGATCCTGAACGTTGACGGCCATATGGGATACGGATTGCGCGCCATCGAGGAGAACCTTCGCGCCGGCGGAATGCGCCGCTTCGATGATCTGCTTCGCTGGCGTGATGGTGCCGAGGGCGTTCGAAACCTGGGTGAAGGCTACGAGCTTCGTTTTTGAGTTAAGAAGCTTGCCGTACTCGTCCAGAAGGAGCTGGCCGCTATCGTCGACCGGGATGACGCGCAGTTTAGCGCCCTTCTCCGTTGCCAATTGCTGCCAGGGCACGATGTTGGCGTGATGTTCCAGCGTGGAGACAATAATCTCGTCATCTTTACCGACGTGCTGACGCCCCCAGCTTTGGGCGACCAGGTTAATGGCTTCGGTGGCGCCGCGGACGAAGACGATTTCTTTCGAAGAACCGGCGTTCAGGAAGCCGCGTACTTTGTCGCGCGCCGATTCGTAGGCGTCGGTAGCCCGTGCCGCCAGTTCATGCGCGGCTCGATGAATGTTGGAGTTTTCGTGCTCGTAGAAATACTTCAGGCGATCGATGACGAGACGCGGTTTCTGGGTGGTGGCCGCGTTATCGAGCCAAACGAGCTGACGGCCGTTGACGCGCTCTTCGAGGATGGGAAAGTCGCGCCGGATTGAGGCTACGTCGAAGGGTCCGCTGAAGCCGTGCAAAGAGGCTTGTGGCGTGGCGGCTCCGGGCGGCGGAGTCACCGGGCCTGGACCAGCTTGCTCCATAAAGTAGAAACTGGGGCCAGTTGACGCCGGGGTACCTGGCGCCGCCGCTGGTGGCGCGAAGGGAGAGAACGGAATCGCGTCGATGAGCGCCTGCAATTCTGACGCGCCGGGAAGCGCGACAGGCGACGGCGCTGAGCGGCCGAGTGGAACGTCGCCGTTCAAATCGAAATTCGCGGGTTCCGGCGACGCGGGCGTGTGAGCATCCGGCACAGTTTCTCCGGGCTTCGCAGAGAAGAACTCATTTGCGAGGCGTGCGAGTGTTTCTATTTCGGGCCAACCTTCAGGCAGTTCATCCGGAAGGCCGGGATCAAACGCGTTTGTACTCATGATATTTATCCGTTTCCACGCCTTCGAGGACGCCGAGAGCGTCTTCGGTCAGAACCGCGAGCGAGCAATAGAGGGAGACCAGGTACGACGCGATCGCCTTGCGGTTGATGCCCATGAAACGGACCGAGAGACCGGGGCTTTGCTGACCCGGAAGATTGGGTTGGTAGAGTCCGACGACGCCCTGTCTGCGCTCGCCGGTACGGACCAGGAGGATGCTTGTCTTATGTTTCTCGACGCCGATCTTGTCAGAAGGAATCAGCGGGATGCCGCGCCATGTGAGGAACTGCGAGCCGAAGAGAGAAACTGTAGGCGGTGGTACGCCACGGCGGGTGCATTCACGCCCGAATGCGGCGATGGCCAGCGGATGGGCGAGGAAGAAGCCGGGCTCTTTCCAGACTTTTGCGATCAGATCGTCCAGATCGTCGGGTGTTGGAACACCTGAATGCGTCTTGATCCTCTGTTTCGGAGCAACGCTATGCAGCAAACCGTACTCGTGATTGTTGATCAGTTCGCTTTCCTGGCGTTCCTTGACAATCTCGATGGTGAGGCGCAATTGCTCGGTGATCTGGTTGTACGGGACGCTGTAGAGATCCGAAACCCGGGTGTGAACGTCTACCACCGTGTTGACGGCGCTCAACATGTACTCGCGTGCATTCTCTTCATAGTCAACGTAGGTCTGAGGCAGGTCGCGTTCGTCGCGGTCGGAGCAATCGACGGTGACCTTAGCCTCATCTTTCACCCGGTTTAGCCGGTAAATACCCGCTTCCACCGGGGTCCACTGCAGCAAGTGCGTGAGCCACCTCGGGGTGATGCGCGACATTTGGGGAGCGGTCTTGGTCGCGTTGGCAAGTTGGCGGGCCGCTACGTCGCCGAGTGCCGTTTGCCGTTCTGGTTCGATGGCCATCTAATTGAATCTCCAATAGTTAATGGTAAATATGCCAGCAACTCACGCCTGGGAGCCGCCAGCGCATACTCCACATCATACTAAAGTCCATCGACAATGGGTAGATGTAGGGCGGATTTATTTGTGACCGGACCTGAGCGAGCATGGTGCTGGCGGCGAAACTGGCTGCAGAGAGGCACGGCACACCCACTTCGGCTGCAATCATACCAATTTCGATGTAGTATCGGCAGTATGTAGTAAGAGTTATGTAACTGATTGATAAATAATATTATTACCAAGGGCATGTCTAGCACAATAATCCGCGATGCCTATTGACAGGAGACAAAACACCCTATAGTCTATCGAGTAAGGAGTATTTATGAAGATCAGACGAATTAGCATCCTGTTCTTGTCTGTTGTAGCCGGAATGCAGGCACAGACCATTGACGGACTCTGGGACGCGACTTTAAAGCAAGGCACAACGGAGATTCCGTTCAAGATTGGCTTTTCGGGATCGGGCTCCGACGTAAAGGGTTGGTTCTTTAACGGGGACGGCAAGCTGATATCCAGCGGCGGCACATATGAGAATGGCTCGCTGGTTCTGAATTTCGATAGTTATCTGGGGGTTCTGAAGCTGACCCTTAAAGACGGCTCCCTGGACGGCGATTGGTCGACTTCGCGGGGTGGAAGGTCGGGTGCGCCCTCACCGATCCACGCGGTCCCCAACCGCCCGCAGGCGGCTCCGAAGACGCCGGCACCGAATGTGGCGGGTGTGTGGGTGATTGAAGACGTTAAGAGCAGCAAGGGCGAGAAGGCGTGGAATCTGGTGGTGACACAGAAAGGCAACGACGTCACGGCGTCGATTCTTCGGGTAGATGGCGACACTGGCGCACTGACGGGCGGCTGGCAGGACGGCAAGTTTGTGGTCAGCCACTTCGATGGGTCACGTCCGGCAATTTGGACGATCACGCCGCAGGAAAACGGTACGTTGTCGGTAGATCAGGGGAGCGGGCGCGGGGGCGGAACGGTCGTCGCGATCCGGCCGGAAGAGGTCAAGGCGAAGGGCCTGGCGGAGCCGACTGACGCTAATTCCTTCACGACGGTGAAGGACGCGACGCAGCCGTTTCCATTCAGTTTTCCGGATCTGGACGGGAAGACCGTATCGAACACCGATGCCCGATTTCAGGGCAAGGTGGTGCTGATTAACATCACGGGCAGCTGGTGCCCGAATTGCCATGACGAAGCGCCGTTCCTGGCAGAGGTTTACAACAAGTACCACAGCAAGGGACTGGAGATTATCGCGCTGTCGTTTGAAGAGGCGGAGCAGGTGGCGAACCCGACGCGCCTGCGGGCGTTTATCAAGCAGAACGGCATTAAGTACACGGTGCTGTTAGCCGGCGAAACGGGCAGCGCGAAGGAAAAACTGACGCAGGCGCAGAACTGGAATGCGTGGCCGACGACGTTCTTTGTGGGTCGCGACGGGCTGGTGAAGGGCGTGCATGCGGGCTTCCCAAGTTCAGGGAGCGGAGTTCTCTACGAGAAGGAGAAGAAGGAATTCGTGGAGCGAGTGGAGAAACTGCTGGCGGAGAATTCACAGACTGCGAGGAAGTAAGACGGACGCATTCTGCGGGGGGAAAGAGGCGGACATCGGTGCGGAGGCCGGTGTTCGCCTCTTTTGGGTTAGTGAGGACTTCGCTGAAGGCGCGGCAGCGGTTGTTTGCCGGCTCAACTCACAGTGATCATGAAGCGCAAACCACGTTGCCTTCTCATGGCTGACCGTAGTATGCGCGGTCTATCCCGCTTTCCACAGGATTCTCTACGATAATAGAAATCGTGTTCCAGTCCACGAGGCCCCAAACAGGAACTGAAGTCAAGGTTTTCGATCCTCGCGATCCCGCTACCGGAACGGGTGGCTCTGAGCTTGTTGATGCAAGCGTAGTGTGGCGCGGTGACCACTGGTGGATGTGCCTTGCAGGTCAAGTGGGCGGGCACGGAGCAACGAATCTCTATAGCGCCTCACTGCCCACGGGAGCGCCCCTGACAGCTACCGGCTGGAAAGTGGATCGCGATGAAACGGGCGCGCCATCCCCGCTGGCAGGATCTGAACTGAGCCGGGGATGGGATAGCGGCGGCGGACGGCACTGCCCATCTTATGTGAAGGGATGGGACCCAGCCAAAGGTGCGTGGGTGGAACGCATTTACTATGCCGGCTCCGTCGAAAATCTCTGGGGCCCTTACTCAATCGGCTTTCTGGAATGGAACGGGAGCGCTTGGGAAGATTGCCAACAACCTGCCTTCAGGGCAAATGAGGAGTGGGAAAACGGGAGCGTTTACGAACCGAACCTTATCTATCACGATGGCAAATGGAAAATGTGGTATGTCGCTGGTTCCAATCAGGAGAACTATCTTGTCCATTGCTATGCGGAAAGCGAAAGCGGCATTGGCGATTGGAGTCAGCGACACGTCTTTGCGGGGCCAGAACTAAGGATGTTCGACTTCTGCGTTCGTCCGCGCGGTGCTGGATTTGATGCGATATTCGCGCGGGTCTGGGTCGGGGCCGACACTCCTCCCCCCGAGACAGGCTTATGGTGGTGCCGAGGCAGCAAGCCCTGGAGTCATTTGTCCGCCTGGAGTCAGCCCGTGCAGATTATGACCGCTGAGGATAAAGGATGGCACTCCGGGCCGTGGAAGCCCACCTTTCAATTCGACGAGAATATGGGTGGCCGCGCGCTGGTCTTCTTTGACGGGTCGTACCGCACAACCGATCCTGGACCATTTCCGTTCGCTTTTACACTCGGCTGCGTCGACGTTGAACTGCCCATAGCCAAGGCCTGACGGCGAAGTGGCGATCGACTGGTGCAGCACAACCTGGTTGACCGCTTCCTGGCGACTTGCGCGAGGATTCCGCACTCGTTATGACTTTCGCCGGCACTTGTTCGAGATGATGGATAGGATCAGTAAGAGCTCTGTGGCAGTCACGGGATTCGCGCTGTAAGGACTAGTCATGCGGAAAGGGTTTACGAGAGAACCGAAGCGGGACGAGCCCGCGACACCTGGCAAGAATTACATCACGCCAGGCGGGCTGGAGCGCCTCAAAGACGAGCACCGGTTCTTACTCACGAGGGAACGCCCGGCGGTGACGGCGGTGGTGTCGTGGGCGGCGAGCAATGGCGATCGCAGTGAAAACGCCGACTATCAGTACGGCAAGCGGCGGCTGCGGCAGATCGATGGGCGGATTCGGTTTCTCACGAAACGAATCGAGGCCGCGGAGGTGGTTGACCCGGAAACTCCGAGACGCGGACCGGCGGCGGCGAGGGCATTCTTCGGAGCAACTGTGCGCTATGCCAATGCCGCGGGAGCGGAGCGGGTGGTGAGCATTGTGGGCGCCGACGAGGTGGATCTCAACCGCAACCACGTCAGTTGGGTGTCGCCGCTTGGGCGGGCGTTGATGAAGTCGGCAGAGGGCGACAACGTGGTTCTCCAGGCGCCGGGCGGTACAGACTATCTGACCGTGCTCGAAGTGCGCTACGGGCGCATCGAGGTGGAACCGTTCCGTGAACCACCGGGAGCCGAGGCTGCGGGGAAGGGAATTCCGCGGCGAGGCGAAGCACCTGACGAAGGTTAGCGAGGCTTTACAGGCCGCTGTCACTTATCGGGCAATCTCCGCCGCGATCAGCGCAGTGGAAGAATTTGAGGCGCTCGGAGACGCCCGTACAGACTTCGGTTTTTCATAATAGGCGATCCAGCGGCCCATCGACAGGATGCCCAGCCACAGAGCCAGAGACAGGCAGGCGGCAAGTTTGGCTTTGGGAGGCGCGACGCCCGCATCCTTGTTGTAAACGCCTCGCCGGAAGATGAGTGCGTGGACACCCACGAGTGAGATCAGCAGGATTTTGATTCGGAAATACGGATTGGGGTAATAGGTGTCCGCCTTGGCGGAGGCCAGCAGCACGCCGCACGTGAGGATCAGGACCAAGCCAGCCCACTTATACGGACGGAGTTGTTTGACGACCTCAGCGACAGGAATTTGACGAAGCGCGAGGCCGAGCAAACGCAGATTGGTGAGCAGGATGGTGCCGCCGAAAAGCGCGATGGCGGACAGATGAAGCGAGAGAACGACGGGGTAGACCACGTCCGACTCGCGGAGAGCTGTGGCCCAGGCGGTGTTCTGCGTCCAATGGAAAATCTGCGCGATAGACATGATTGTTGGATTCCTTTACCAAAAGGCCACAAAAATTGACGAGAACACGAGCGTCGTCCACAGTGCGAGGGAGAAGGCGGCGGCGAGGAATCGAATGCCAGGCGGCGGATCGGACCGCGCGGCTTTGCGATGGAGCGTGTAGTTGTAGAGAATGCCGAGCAGGAGAAGTCCCATCTTGAGCTGGAACGGTGCGCTGTGGAGATACTTGAGCGGATCGGACGAGAAGATCAGCAGGCCGGAGGTGATGACGATGCTGAATCCGGCGATGCTCCAGGGGTCGGTGAGGCGAACGAGTTGCCCTGCGGTTCGGTTCGTGATGCCTGCACCGAGGAGTCGCAGGTCGACGACCGCAATGGTGCCGATGCAAAGCGCCATGGACGCGACGTGGAAGCATTCCGTGAGAGGGAAGGACCACTCGTTACTGTTGAGCGGATTGGCGGCGAGATCGTAGATGAGCATGGTTGCTTGTGGGTTAGCGTTTAGAGATAGCCGACTGCTCTGCCTGCCACGCCCACGCTGAACCAAAGCGTCAGAGAGAGCACCGCGGCGAATCTGGCGGTACTCTCAGAGGCGAATGACCCCGGCGAAGTTGCGAGCCTGCGATGCATTCCCACGCTGAGAAGCAACGCAGGTAGAAATAGCAGCATCTTCCAGCGGAATGCGGTGTTGTGATAACACTTCATCGCTTCTTCCGAAATCATCAGGACGCCTGTGATCGCCAGGACGACGAGCGTGCCGAAGATCAACGGGGCAAGATCGCGCGCGATTTGACCGGCGGGCCGTCCAGGAAGGAAGATGCCAAGCAGCCGGAGGTTCAGCATCAGAACCGCGCCGCCGAACAATGCGAGCGCGATCAGGTGGAACATTTCGACTACGGCGAATCCCCATGCGGAGCGATGCATCCAGTCGGCGAGGCCCGTGTGGTCATACCACTGAAACAGAGAGAGAATGGACATATCAGTTTTAGTTGAAATAGGCGATAGCGCGGCCGGCGATGACAATCGCACTCCAGAGACTTAGGGACAGAACGGCAGCGAGGCGAGCGCGACCGGGAGCGCGGGGTGCTCCGCCCCACTGGTCGACCGTTTTGTAAATCGTGAAATGAAAGATCAGAGGATTGAGACCGACCAGCGCGAGCAGGATTAATTTGAACCGAAACGCGGGATTGTGATACGACTTCGCAGCTTCCGCCGCGAAAAGCGCCAGGCCGCTGATTGCCATCACAACGAAGCCTTTCCATGTGACCGGTAAAATCTGGTTGGCCACTTTGGACACGGGTTCTTTTTTGAGGATCAGACCAAGAAGGCGAAGATCCAATATGGCCACGGTCCCCACCACCAGCGTGATGGCGAGCGTGTGAACCGATTCGACGATCGGAAACATATACTTCGATTCACGCAGCGCGGTGGCAGGGCCGGTATCGTTCAGCCATTGACAGAATTGCAGCAGGGAAGCGGACATCTACTGGCCGTTGTCGCCTGGGCCACCGTCACCCGGGGTGCCACCGTAAATGCTGCGACCGTCCGGCAGCGTGACGCGCCGCGCGTCGATCAGGTTGGATCCATCTTTGGCGCGATAACCGTCAACGACGATGGTGTCGCCGAGTTTTAGATCACCCTTGTTGAGGCCGCGTCGAGACAGCGCGCCCGGGCCGCCGCCTTCACAGGCCCAATTCGTGACCTTGCCTTTATCGTCCTGGATATCCAGAAAGAAGTAGGTGTGGGGGTTCGACCAGTCGACCTTCGTCAGTTTCCCAACGAGGCGGATGGCCTTGCTGCCATCAAACTCGGCGGCAAACGAATGGTGGGCGCTGACGGGTGCGACAAATGTGGCCAGCCCGATGGCCATGACGGTAAGTAATCCCAGAATGTGTCTCATGTTCTTTGCTCCTTAGTTAGCGTGGTTACTGCAAGGTTGTCTTCGGCGGATTCGTCTTTGAAGGAGGCGGTGGCAACGGCGCGGGATTGTCGTAGCCACGAGTTCCGTCGGCGCGGATGGGACCGGGGCCGAAGCCGAGGTGTCCGCCAGCCACATCGAAATTGTTCTCTGAGCAGGCCTGTTCTCTGGTGTGCTGGCCGACCGAAGCTATCCAGTTGCGCTGGTAGTGAATGGGCTGTGAGTAGAACTTCGGATCGTCGACGATGAGGTCGAGGTGCAGGTGACCGGCATCGGAACGGGTCCAGCGTTCGATGGTGTGAAGCTGATCGCTGTGGGGATCGGCGTTTTCGTCGGCCCACGTCTTTTGGTCTTTGAACGCGATGGAGTCGATGACGAGCGTATCGCCATCCCAGCTGCCGACGTCTTCACCGAAGAATGTTGGGTCCGGATCTTCCGTATGTTTGCGGCCATCGATGGGAACGTCGCGGAAGGTTCCATACATGTAGAGGAAGACCGCGTCGGGGCCGGATTGTAGCAGCTGGAAACCGCCGTCGCCGATGTCTTCTCTGGGAAGTCCGCCGGGAAGGCAGAGGCTTTCGGGATCGATGGTGCGATTGACGTTATACTCGTGGGCCGCGACGCCGGCCGGGGTAAAGGGAAGCTTGAAGCCGGGCAGATCCTTGCCCAGGTTACCGTGCGGCTTCGCGTTGCCATCGTCTCTCCAGGAGCCTGTGAGATCGGGATGTCCATCGGCGGTGCGCGGAGTGGGGCCGGTGGGGATGGGGCCGCCACGACCGCCTCTGCCGGAACGGGCGCCGCTGGCAGCGACGGCTCCAGGCGCAGCGTTGGGGGAAGGCGAACCTGTTGCAGGCGATCCGCCCAACGATTGCGCGCAGACTTGCACTGCGGCGAGGGTAAGGATGAGGCCGGATGCGGCGGCGGCCAGCAGCGTTTTGTAAGCGTTTCTATTAAGCTCAAGAATCTTCATTTCAGAGATCTCCTCTACTTCGCAATCGTTACGGGCAGCGTCACTTCAATCGTTCTTGGGGGAAGGCAGGAACGGTCGTCGCAGGCCTGGTAGTGCAGCTTTCCGGTCACAGTCGTTGTGCCCGGAGTTGCGTTGCTGGCTACTTTGAATTTCGTTTCAATATTGAAATTGCCGGTGAATACGGATACTGGCTTCGCGGAGAATCCGAGTTTCTGTGTTTCGGGCTTCGGGAAAATGACACCGGCTGCTGTCAGCGGGCCCGGATTCCAACTTAGCTGGAGCGGAATTAGGTATGGGTCCACAGGCTTATTGCTGTTGGCGTGATAGCCGGGGGCGACGGTGACGGAGAGAGTAGTATTCGCGGTTGAGCCAGGCTTCGCGGTGAGGCTGGCAGGTGGGGCGAACGTCAAAACAATCGGGCTGCCTTGCGCAAAGGCAAGTGCGGCGACGACGAGAACGAGCGGGCATTTTCCTGCGGTCATTTTCATAGGGTTTACAGTTTTGTTCCCCGCCAGCCGTGTTGATACGACTGGCGGGGAATCTCCTCCGATCTGTTTAGAAACCGGCCTTCGACGCCACCGGCGAACTGCTCACCGGCTTGTCCGAGAGCAGTTTTTCGACAGTCGAGGTGAACTCGGCCTTCAGCTGGTCGTTGAACACTCCGGCTGCGGGAGACGCGAAGCCCGAATGAACGCTTTTCACGAGACCGTCGCGACCGACGAAGATTGTCGCCGGCCAGGTGTTCAGATTCACCGCCTGTGGGACTTTTTCCCACATCTCCACCGGCGCGCCCGCGATGAGATACGGGTACGGCACCTGGTACTGTTTCACGAAGGCGTGGACACGTTCGAGGGAACCCTGCTGCTCGGCTTCTTCAAAATCCAACGCTACTATTTCCAGGCCTTGTGCGTGATACTTCTTGTAGAGCTGGACCAGATACTGCGCTTCATCGTGGCAGTTGGGGCACCAGGTGCCGGTCACGACGGCGAGGACGACTTTGCCGGTGAATTCGGGATCGGTGTTTGAGCGCAGCTTGCCGTTGGCATCGGGGAAGCTGAACGCGAACTTCTCATTGGGATCGCGGACGGTGGTGTGAGTGAGATAGTTCTCCGGCTCCGGGAAACCTTTGGCGCGGGCTACTTCGGGGCGATATGCGATCAACTTGCCGGGTGCGGCTTCGTCAGTTGCGGCGGCTGGGCGTCGACCGCCGCCCTGGCTAATTTCCAGCGTTCCATCGGCGTTCAGTTTTACTTCGAGCAAGCCGGGGCGTGAGCCATCGAAATGGCTGATCACCCAGTTGCCGTCTTTGTAAGTTCCGACATGCGAGCCACTGTCACCATCCACGCGTAAGGTGGTGGCGGCGATGTTCGGGCCATCCTGCTGGACGACGAAGCGCTGAGTCTTTTCACCCTTGGCGGTCGGCTTCTCGAGCGGGATCTCCCATGTGCCGGCGATGTTGGGATAGTCTGTCGCGAGGTTGGTGGGAGCGACGTACGGCTTCGCCTGAAAACCGTAGCTGGCGCTACCCTGGCGCGAGGTGGAGCCGAGTGAACCGGTAAGTTGCCCGTCTTTGTAATTCGCGGTAATGGTGGTGAGATAGTGGCCGAGTTCGAGCGTCAAGACGCCGTTCTCAAACTTTGCCGCCGTGGTGGTTTCGTTTGCCTTCCAGCCGTCGTAGAAGGTGGCTTTGAGGGTTGGTCCCGAGCCGGAGATATCGAGCCGGAAGGGGATTACGGTATTGCGCTGGACGAGGCTGGCGTCCCAGCGGCCTTCGAGACTCTGGGCGCTGGCAGCGGTTGCGAAGGTGGACAGAATGCCGACCGCGAGGGCGGCGCTGGTTTTGGTAAAGGTGTTCATGCGGTTTTGGTTCCTTTCAAACGGGTGCGTTTTTGCTTCAGTTGTTCTGGGTTCTGTATTGCTTATCCTGCTGGGCGTTGAATTCCTTCCATGCGTCGTGCATCGCAGGCTTCGTGGCGAGGAGGATTTCGAGCACAGCCTTCCGGTCCTTTGCCGTCAAGCGGGCAAAGTCCGGACTCTGGTCGGCGCCGGTGAGAACGTCCAGTAACCGGCGGTACACGTAGTCTTTGGCGGGCCTGGGCAAAGAATCGAAAGCCTCGGAGTAAATCAGATAGCTGCAGGGATATCTGAAAATCCGGGTCTGTAAATCGAAGTCGCGGAGGGAGCGTCCCTGGGGATCGCGAATACCACGTGCGGCGAATTCTTCGGTGAAACCGGAATCGCCTTTGACAGGCGCCTTGAGAGGAGCCTCGTTGGCGAAGAGCAGATAGCGAACGAGTTCTTCGGCGGGAGCTTCATATTTTCTGCGAGCCGCGTCGGAGAGCGGAGAGTTCTCTGGAAGGCCTGCAAGTTTGTTTTTCGCGGCTTCGTTGTATGCGGCGATGCGCGCCTGGTAGTTCGTCTGCGTGATCAGGTTGTGCATCTGGGTCTGGTGGGCCAGCACTAAGTGCGCGACGATGTCGCTGTGGACGGAGAGATAGGCGGACGTATCGAAGAACTTCGACAGATCGGTGACGTTGCTTCCGGTCGTCTTGTCGAGTTGGTTGGCATGATCCGTGTCTGGCACTGTGACATTTCCGATGTGCGGCTCGGAAGTGCCAGTGACGTACCAGCCGCCCCACCGCTCGCTGAGCGGACTCTGCTGGCCGGTGATGTACTGCGGGGTTTTGGCTACGAGCGTCCCGCCGGGCTGTGTGAAGACCGAGCGCAGGAAGACGCCGGGGACGTTATGCGTGGAGGCGGCGATGTGGCATTGCGTGCAATCGAGCTCGGCGCGTTGAAGCACCGGATGCTCGGACTTCTGCTCGTCCAGCAGGTAGAAGATGGCGCCCTGCATCGGGTCGAAGGATACGAATTCCAGGGCTTTGCCGTCGTGCACCTGGCCAACGTAAACGTCGTCGTTGAAGAAGAGAGCTCGCGGGGTTTCAGGAGTGATTTTCTTGTATTGAAAGCTGGTTTTTGAGAAGACCAACGTTTGGGAACTGACGGGAATGTCGAGCAACTGCAGGACGGAACGCAGGTAGCCGTTCTTCGGTTCGTACTGCAGGGCGACCTCGCCTTTTTCGAGGTGCTTCTCGAGTTTGGCGACGGGATCGTTCAGGTCGTTCGAGCGATAGTTAATGGGCTCGTCGGTGAACGGGATGTAGCCCTGCTTCTGCACGGCGATCTGGCCGTGCGCGGGCAAGACTGACCAGAGCAGGGCGGCCATGCCGGCGGCGATCGTGATTTTCAGCGAGAACAACGAGTGATTTCTCATATCGGTCTGCACCGTCCTTAGAAAGTGATTCGAACGCCGAGTTGCACAATTCTCGGGTGATTGATTTCGGTGGTGATCTGTCCAAACGTTGCGCTGTTGATCGAAGTACTCGGATTGCCGAACTGCGGAGTGTTGGTCAAGTTCAGCGCTTCGGCGCGGAACTGGGCCTTCACTTTTTCCTTGACGGAGAACGTTTTGAACAGCGAGGCGTCCCAGTTGTACAACCCTGGTCCGCGCACGTTGAGGAAGCGGCTGATATCGCCGAACGTCAGTACGGGAGCTTGCGAGAATGCCGCCGGATTGAGCCAGCCGGTGCTGCCGTTGGCGCCGCCAAGACGGGAATCAGTCGAACCGCTGGTGGCGGGCGCAATGCCGGTGGCGTTGGGGAGCTGGTAGCTGGCGCCAATCACGCTGTTGGCGTTGGTTTGTGTGACATCGAGCGGAAAGCCAGACTGGATGATGCTGGTGACGTTGAGCTGCCAGCCGCCGACGACTTCGTCCAGTGCGCGGCTATTGGCGAGGAATTGCTGGCCGTGTCCGAACGGCAGCTGGTAAGTGATGGCCGATGTAAACCGGTTGGGTACATCCTGCGTTGCGAGGCTCCACTCGGCGGCGAGGTTGTAGGCATTCTGCGCGCCGGAAATTCCCGTTATGCCGGAGGCGCCGGCGGTGCTGACGCCGAGGACATCTGTCTCATTGCGTGACCAGGTGTATGAGGCAAGCAGGGTGAGGCCTTTGGCGAGCTTGCGCTGGCCGCGAATGTAGACGGAGTAGTAGATGGCGCGGCCCGCGTCGTTGTTATTCAGCGCGACCGAGGTGTATTGCGGGAAGGGCAGCAACAGCTGTTCCGCGCTGACGGTTTTGTTGGCCAGAGAGCCGACGCCCACATTGGGAATTCCGTAGAACGGATTGGTGACGGCCTTCGTCAATGCCGCGCTGCCGAGTGAGAAGTTCGACGGGTTGAGCTGATCGATATTCTGGCCGCTGTCGTTGAGATGCAGCGAATGAGAGCCGATGAAGCCCGTGGTGAGTACGACTCCGGCGGGAGCTTGTCTTTGCAGTTCAACGGAATATTCCTGCACGTAACCGGCGGAACCAGAAGTTGGCGAGAATACGGTGAGGGCCTGACCGATGCCGGAGAGGGCTCCGAGAGTATTGCCCGTCGGCTGGAGCAGCCCGTTGGGGTAGGGATTTGAGAGCGACCCTGCGGGCGTTACGTTGCCATTGGTGGAGGTGATGATGGACGTGGTCTGTGAGTAGCCGACGGTGTTCTGAAAACTGAAGAACGAAGGCGCCCAGTAGATGCCGTAGCCGCCCCGGACCACCGTCTTGTTGTCGAGCGAATAAGCAAAGCCAGCGCGCGGAGAGAACTTGACTGCCAAGGGACTGCCGGTTTGTGTTGGATTGCCATTGACGCCCGCATACTGAACTGCTCCGTTCACGGCGATGCCTGCCAGTGCTGTGGCTGGATTCACGGCGGTGGGGCTGAAGGAACTGATCAGGTGGTTGTTCTCTTCCTGAATGCCGGACTCGTGTTCGAGGCGAAGGCCGAAGTTCACGGTGAGCTTCGAGGTGACGCGATAGTCGTCCTGAACATAGCCGCCGTAGTAGCGAAGGTAATCGTCGAAGGGCGAGATTACGGTCATGCTGCCGCCAGTGGGATAACCCAGCAGCATGGTGGCGAGGCTGGCGCCGGTTCCGGGAGTGGCGGTGGTTCCGTTGGCCTGTGTGAAGACTGGGGAGAAGCTCAGGCTCGTGGGACCGGTGGCAGGGATGCCGTAATCGTGCAGTGTTCGGAAGTCGAAGCCGGCTTTGAGACTATGCTTGCCGAGGAACTTGGCGAGAGTCACGCTGGAGGTGCGGGAATAATAGATGTCGCTGTTTGTGGAGCCGCCTCCGTAGCTGGTCAGGTCGCTTGTAGTGATGGCGGGGAAAGCGGTATCGGGTGTGATCGCCTGAAGCGACGAGGGGAAGCCCAGAGTCGTGAGATCGAAACCCGCGCTGGCAGTCGGGAAGGTCGCGGAATAGAAGCGATTGAAGCCCCAGCGAACCGTGAGGACGGTGGTGGGATTCAGGGTTGCGGTCGCATTGGCCGCAGTGGCATCAATGCGGCGGAAGAGCAGCGTCTGGCCGGGTGAGGCGATGTTGCCGAACGTAGACGGGTTGTCAGTTTCGCCGGTCTTCTGGTGAATGTAGGAGCCGGAGAGGCGCAGCCAGTTTGTCAGCTGATCGTCAGCCTTATTCGTGTATTGATCGCCGCGGTTCGGATATGCGCCTGTGTAGATATAGTCGTTCGAGCCATAGTACGGGACGGCTGTGTTCGGCTTCGGGTAGTAGGAAGCGAGTGCAAGACCGATGGGACTGAGACGGCTGGAGGGAATGATGTTTCCGGCGAAGGGGATGCGCGCTCCCGCGGCATTGGTGTTGAACGGATCGTAGATGACCTGCTGGCCACCCTTGCTATAAAGGCTCTGGGAGAAGTCCCCGTTGCGCTCGGCGAGAGTGGGCACCTGGTTGTAAGTGTTGGAGGGATCGAGTTCGCGGTAGGCCTCCGTGGCAACAAAGAAGAAGAGCTTGTTACGGCCGTTGAAGACTTTGGGGATGACGACAGGGCCGCCGAGTGATGCGGCCCAGTCTTTGAAGGGCTGGTTCGGTCTTGCCTGGCCAGATGCGTTGGAGAAATAATTGTTGGCCAGCAGATCCGTGAAGCGAATGTGGCCTACGGCGCTGCCATGCAGATCGTTGGTGCCGGATTTCAGTGTTGAGTTGAAGGTGCCGCCGCCGGTGCGGCCCGCATCGGCATCGTAGGTGTTGGCTTGCAGTTTCACTTCCTGCACGGCTTCAGGCGAGGGAATGAATACAGCGCGATTGTTCGAATCGGTGATGGAGATGCCATCGACCAGCGCGTTGTTCGTGCGGATGGGCCCGCCAGCGATCGAAACCTGAGAGTTGGCGTTTTGATCCTGCATGCGACCCATCACCGGATTGTTGGCGAAGACGACCGACTGTGCGAGCTTGGCGAAGAAGAACGAATTCCGCCCGAGTGAGGGGAGATCTTCGATTTGCTGGGTTGTGATTTGTTGACCGGTGGAAGCGGACTCGGTTTCGAGTGGCGGAGCGTCGTCTACCACGTTGACGGATTCCGTGACCTGGCCGAGTTGAAGGGTGACGTCCACACCGACAGCTTCATGGGTGCCGACCTCGACCCCTTTTCGCTCGGATTTCTTGAAGCCAGGGGCTTCCACGGCAAGCGAGTAGGTGGCAGGGATGACGGAGTTGAACACGTACTCTCCCTGCTCGTTCGTCACAGTGGAACGGCTCACCTGGGTGGCTTCGTCGGTGATGGTGACTTTGGCGGATGGCTCGGTACTGCCGCTTTGGTCGAGAATTCTGCCGCGCAGACTTCCCTGGAATGTTTGTCCGAAAGCCAGGCTTGCGAATAGAACTGCCGTAATGAAAAACTTCATGGGTTTCCCTCGATGTCACTGAATTTCGATTCGGTGCGTCGCGGCGAAACTAAGGCTGCGCTGAGAGCCTTCCGGTCATGGGAACCTCTCGGGTCAACGCAGGCTGCGGACAGGAGAGGCTAGTTAGAAAATATACAGAGATGCCGTTGAGGCGTACTCTAGTATTTTGATCTAGATTACTATGATTAATCTGCGTGAGTCAATGAATTTGTTTTATTTCCTGCAATAAGATCAACAGCGACGTCTTTCAGTTTTCGTCTTGTCTTACGGCTGATTTGGCGCAGATGAGCGTGCGCTTGTTCTTCGGACATTCCATGGACATTCTGAAGAATGGTTTTCGCCCGTTTGGTTAGGCGGCGTTCTTCGACTTCTTCTTCCAGATCCCGCGACCGTTGTTCCAGCACCTGAGCTGTTGAGGCGGGGCGCAGAACGGTTTCCACATGTCGGGCGATGGCATCGAGTGCGTCGGCATGTTCGCGATTTCCGATGAAGCCGCGTGCGCGATCGGCGATTCTGGAATCCATCAGGCTCGCTTCGAGGTCGGCAACCTGATTGGCGAGGTCAGAATAACGGGCTGCAGCGTGGGCGGCAGACCACACTGAATCGATGGCTTTGGCAATGCGGTCCAGTTGCGGTTGGGCGCGCCTGGCATTACTCTCGTCCGAAAAAACGAACGCCAGAATTCCATCGGCCCCCAGCGGCCACAGAAGCACTCCTGCAGCACCTTGCCGGACAGCTGCCTCGTCTATAGCCACACCAGACGCATCCTGGCGGAGAATGTCAGTTGAATTCGGAAGCCTTTTGAAAATTGCATAGCCAATAGCGCCCGCTTCCTGCAATGCGAGTTGCGCGAGTGTCGACAAACTGTTCCGAAACGGCTTCGGTTTTATCTTTCGGTCTTCCATATTATTTTCCGTTAGGCCACGGATTCCTGCGCGAGGCGCACTTCCGATGTGCCGAGCTCCAGGAGCTTCAGGAACTCGCTCCACTTCGCGGCGCCTGTTTCGCCGGAAGCACTGAACAGCCAGAAATGCTCGTGAGTTCGCCGAGCATTCTCCAACTGGAACAGCCCCTGCGTTTTGTGCTCGGCGATGGCCCAGTTCACGACGATGCTGTAGTCCAGAGTTGGATGGCAGGCAAGAGGCGTCCGGCGATCGAACTGCCATGCGGGAGTTGAGCTGGTGGTGCGCGTCAGAGCGTAGCCGCCCAGTTCAGAAAAACCTTCGGCGGGAGAAGTCGTTTGCACGCCGACCGCAGCGGGGCGATCTTCCGGGGCCATGTCATTCAGGACGTCGAGGGTAATTGCGGCCACGGTCTGATGGTGCCCGTGGGTCTTCGCAGTGGGAAGCAGCAGCAGTATGACGTTGTAGCCGCCGAACTCCAGCAGAGTGCGGAGTTCCTGACGGATCCGTGCGACATCCCAGACGTCGAACGCGTCTTCCGCACGCAGAGTGGCGCCTGTATCGGTCTGGTCAAGAAAATAGTTATCGCGAATGCCAAGGATGCGGCTGGAGCGCATGAGCTCCTCGCGCCGAATCTGGCTGAGAAGCTGGCGGCCGTCGGTTGGATTGGTCAAGGGGAGCCGGTAAAATGCTTCGGCGGGCGCGGAGTACTGGTAGCCGCCTTCGCCGTTGGTGATGACGACCTGATCGACGGTGCCTCCCAATTCGTGCGAGATGCGGTAGACAACACCGGCGCTCTCGGATTCGTCGTCCGGGTGTGCATTGACAAGCAGAACTTTGATGGGCGAATTCTCAGCCGGTTTCGAATCATGGGGCGACGGAGAGTCGTCAGGCAGAGCGAATGCGGTGGCGTCGGGCCACAGCGCGGCATTCGCAGCAATAGTCCGAACTGTGCGGTCGCGCTCTCCGCCGTGCCGGTGCCGAAGGCGCGGGAAAACAGAAATTCCTTTTTTGGCCTGGACACTCATCACGCTGCCTCCGGTTGCAACACCGCCAGTGGGGTGGCGAAGGAGACGGCAGCTGTATAGCGATTACGGCACGTCCGGGCGAGAACGGCGCTCAGCTGTTCTGCCACGTGTGTGGTCAGTGTGGGGAGTTCTTTTCCGGGCACGCCGAACGATCCGAAGCATGCGATCAGCTTACCGACCTGGACTTTGCCTACTACCAGTGGCGCCGTGTAGAGTCCGCGAAACGGAAACCGGCGCGACTCCATGAAGTCCGAAGTGGCCTTTGCCACCCGGGGCGACCCTGCGTCGAAAGGCTCGAGCAGAACCAAGGCACCGCCTATTTCTCCGGCAAGAACCGCCTGGAGCAGTTCCACGGCCTCATCAATGCTCTTCGCCTGATTTGAGAGGCGCGTAATTACAGGTATAAGATCTCTTTCCATTCCCCATGCCATAACTATTTCCCTTTTTTTAGAACGAAAAACGACGACTGGCTTTCGCCGGACGCGCTAAGCCGAACATCAACGCGGGTTTAGCGACAACAACGGTGCAGAGGGGAAGGGGTTTTGCTGAGCGGGTTGTGAATTCCATCTTTGAACATAACGGCTCCCAAGACTGATTTCGACCGCAACCCGTGAGGTCTGGCCAGCGGGCAAACGCAAGGTGCCCAAAGTGACACTGGCCTTAAAGTCTACTAACATGATCGAGTATAGGGTATATTGGAGGCGATGTCAACCCTCACGGAGAGAATTCGTGGCGTTGCGGGTTAGCGCGGCAGAGTGGACAGGAGGCTTCCGACCAAAGGTGACCCGGGGTTTTCGTTGGCCAGAAGCTGAAGTTCTCGTGAAGCTTCGTCGCGCAGGCCTTGCCGGGCGCAGAGGGCGGCAGCCAGCAGATGGGAGCCATTCGGCGCGCTGCGCAGTTGCTCCAATTGGGCCGCTACGTCTGCGTTTACAATCTCAAATCTGGCTGCGGGGGCGGGAGGCGCGGGCACGCTAATCATCTCGCCACCATGTTTGGCGTCGAGCCAGGCGCGAACCTGCCAGAGAAGAGGCGCGCCACGCGGCAGTTGCACGTCGGATTGCCACATCGTGCTGGTTATGCGGGCGCTGCGGGCCAGAGGATCCAGCGCCTCGCTGGTGACGATCACCTGATAGCCGATGGCACCCGGAGCCGAACTCCACGAGAAGAGGGGATGATCCGAGAGGACGCGTGTATTGATCGGCCCGATCAGTAAGAAAGCCGCTTTGGCCGCGGGGCCGGGTGCGAGCAAGACGCCCGGTGCTTCAGGCTGCATCTTTGGGCCGGATGGAAGGGACTTCTGTCGCAGAATATCGCGGACCAGATCTCTCTGCGCAGGAGACGCATCGGCCAATCCGCGCAGGTTCCCGGCTGAATCCAGTTCGATCGATTGTCCTCCGTCACGCAGAGACGCCAGCACGGCCTGCGACGGAGCGGTGGCCGAGGGCGGGGAGGAAAACCGGATCGCCGCGGCTATCAGCAACGCTGCGGCGATCAAGGCGGCAACCGGAAACCAGCGGGATGTTTTCTTTCTCGGCATCGTAACAGATACGAAGTCCCGTTGCGATTCCATAGCCCGAACTGACTCGCCGCAAATTTCACATTTCGCGACGTGCCGCGAGGAATCGGCGCGTCTGGATTCCTGCATGCTCCCCAAGACATACGCGACCATCTCGTCCTCTGTAAGATGTGGCGACTCCGTTACTTCATTCAGCTCCCCGGGCACGAGCAAGGGCGCCGTGACCGGCTGCATCCCCGCGAAAGTGGCATCCTCGAGGGCGAGGCGGCAATCCAGGCATGTTTCCAGATGACAGTGCAAGGCCGCAACGTCCGCGGGCGACAAAGTGCGGGCGAGGTATTGGGCCATCTGGGCGGAGGTTAGATGCGCCATTGTCCTCTACTGTCTATCATGATCCGATTTCCTCACTTATTACCTTTGCCCGGGAATATCGAGTCGCTCTCCCGGCGCGCGAGACGGGTCCGCGCGGTGCATCGAAGATTAATAACCTGCTGTCGTTGCAATCCCAGACGGGCCCCAATTTCGTTATCATCTACCGGCAATCTGTTCCACAATTCTGCAAGTTCGTCAACGGTCATCGCGAGTGAGGTGGCGACCTCCCTGAAGGTGGCCACGCCCAGATCCACTATCAGGCAAACCGCCGCCCCAGTCGAGGCCCGGGCGTTGAGCAGCAGGGCGGTGCGGTGTTGCGGAGGGAGCAGCAACACTTCACGCCAGAGGCTCTCCAGTCTTTGCCGCAACTCGATTCGCAATGGCGCGGACATTGCCGGATCGGTGGGGAAGACGCGGGTTTCTCCGTCGGCATGCTCGGAGGAAGAGAAGGATGGCTCGCGAATCCCCAAAAGCTCCGCAGCCATGGCAGTGAGTCGCGAAAGGTCGATTGGACGACCGAGGCCACGCAGAATTTCGTAGACCAGGGCGGCGAGGGGATGAGTCTGCACCGGCCGTTTCCGCATGCTTTCGAGACAACGCTCGATCTCGGAAGTCTGAGCCGGCGGCTCCTCCGTAATCCTGTGATTCCCGGCGAGGCCGCAGATGTTGGTCCCTTCAGGGCCGCGCCACAGTTGAAAGCGGTCGCTGGATTCAACGATATACCGCAGGCGTTTGCGCAAACGATTGCGCTCCGGGTAACGGCGAGCGAAGAAACGGTGAACCGTGTTAGCAGCGACGCCGCCCACCAGACCATCGAACGGAAGTTCAGTGGGCTCGTGCCTTTCGCGAAGGGAACGGAGCCTCCGCAACAGCTCCAGCATGGCCTCACCAGAGAGTTCGGCGGCGTCAGCAGGGGTGTAAAGGAAACCAAGCCGGTTGCGCACGACGCGGCTCAATATCGGCGGGGCATAGTCGATGAGGAGGGTTTCGAGGATCGTTTCCGGATCTTCGTCGGGGATCGTGGCGGCGAGATAACGCTCGAAAAGTATCTGGCTCGACACAATATTTCTTAAGTTCGAAGGATCATTATAATAAAACCCATGCGGGTCCGGGTGCTTCTTCTCATCGCTGTATTCGGGTTGTGCGCCGCCCTGAGTCCCGCCGCGGACACGGATCTGGTGTCTCGCCTGCTCGCGGCCAAAACAGCAGAAGAGCGAGGACAGCTCTTGCACGGACAGGCCCGAACCGACCTTGGAGCTGCACTTGGACAGATTGAAACAGTTGCGGCCACCGGCTTCGATGCGAAAGATTATGCGGCCGCGCTGAACGCTTATGAGACGGCGAGCGTTCTTGCGCGGGAAATCGGCAACGATGCGCCGATGCCGATGTATTTCAGGCGGATCGGGTTGTGCCACTCGTATCTGGGACAAAGCGATGCCGCACTGTCTTCTTATCGCGAGGGCGTGGTAGCCGCCGAAAAAACGGGGGACGCCGAGTTCCTGGTGGAAAACCTTCACGGAGTGGCTAATAGTCTTCAGCGCATTGGCCGATTTCAGGAGGCGCTGCCCATCAGCGCGAGGGAACTCGACCTGGCTGAGAAGTCAGGCAAGCCCCTCCCGGTGCTTCATGCGTTGACGACTCAGGCGCAGATCCTGGGTGAACTCGGGCGACTCCGAGAGGAGTTGCCTCTCAACGAGAGAGCCTATGAGATCAGCCGTGTATCGGGAGTTGGTGACGATTATACCCGCGCCCTTGGAAATCTGGCTGCGGTATACGGGGAGCTTGGCGATTACGAGACTGCGCTGCGGATGCTGCGCACGCTGAAATCTCCCACCGCGTACGAGATGAATTCTATCGGTATTTGCGAGGAGCGCCTGCGTCACTATGCCGATGCGGAGACTGCCTATCTTGCCGGCATTGCGGCATCCACCGCTCCAAATCTCTGGCGAATTCGCGCTGGAATATTTGTCAATCTTGCCGTTCTTCAGCACCGTATGGGAAAACTTCCCGAGGCACGGACCTCCGCGGAGCAGGCGCTGAGCGTATCGCTTACGCAGCACGATCTTGGCGAAGCAAGTTCCGCACTGGCGCAAATTTCGGAGATTGCGGCGGACGAAGGCGACAGCGCTGAAGCTATGAAAGAGGGCGCGGAATCGCTGCGGATGGCAAGGGAATCGGAAAGCCCCGACCTGATCGTCAATGGCCTGACAGCGGAGGCGCGCGCGTTCGAGGCAGCGGGGCGCGATGGAGACGCCGAACGGACGTATGGCGAAGCGCTTTCGATCATCGAGAACCGGCGGGAAGATGCGCCGGCCTCGGCTGCGGGATTGCAGGGGGAACTGGATGAGTGGATGCCCGCGTACCAATACGCCGTCAGCCACGCGATTCATGCCGGAAAAGCAATGGCCGCGTTGCAGCTGGCGGACCGGGCGAAGGGGCGTGTTCTGCTCGACATGCTTGACGGTGGCCAGCCCGGGCTTGACACTCTGGCCGATCCGGGTGAGCGGGCCGAAGAACAGCAAGTCCGCGAAGGGGTTGCGCGCGCTCGTCTGGCGGCCATTACGAAGCCGAGCGCCGGCACGAAGGCGGCGCTCGAAAACGCGCTTCGAACGGAAGAGGACGTCCACGTCCGCCTGTTCTCGAGGCATCCGGAACTCGTATTGCAGCGCGCATCGCCGCGCGAGATTCGCGCGGAAGATCTGACGGCACTGGCGCCGGGCGACCAGACTGCACTGCTCAGCTATTTCGTGCTGCCGGACTCGGTGGAGCTTTTCGTGGTGCGCAGGGGGGGGAACGACCGGACAGGCACGCCCGAAGTTCGGATGTTCCGCATGGCCGAGATCGGCAAACTGGACGCCTTGATTCGCTCCTTCCGCGCGCAGATCGGGGCCCGCGATCTGGACTATCGCGTTTCGGCGAGAGCGTTGTACGATGCCCTGATTGCGCCGGCCTCGGTTGCTTTGCGCGGCACGACTCGCTGGGTGATTTCGCCGGACGGGGCGCTATGGGACGTTCCTTTCCAGGCATTGATGGACCCGCAGGGCAAACATGTTTTGGAAACGCGCTCTCTCAGTTATGCGCCGTCGTTCTCGGTACTGAGACAACTGCAGGAACGTCCGGCGGTGAAGGAACCGCCGCGGACCAAGCTGCTGGCCGTGGCAAACCCGGTGGTGGAGGGAATGGCGCCTATCCCCGATGCGGATCGCGAAGCGAAGGCACTGGCCACGCTGTACGGATCCACGGCATCAATGCTGCTGACGGGCGATCAGGCGAATGTCGGGTTGTTTCGTGAGAACGCAGCAGGTGCGGATGTCATCCATATCACTTCTCATGCGGAGACAGAGACCAACCATCCACTCGAGTCTTTTTTGGTTTTCTCGCAAAATAAACCGAAAGCGTCGGGTAAGTCAGTAGCAAGCGATGGCGCGCTCACGGCGCGAGATTTGCTGGGGATGCGGCTACGGGCGAATCTGGTAGTGCTTTCCGCGTGTGAAACCGCGCGGGGCAAGATTGGCCAGGGTGATGGCGTCATGGGTCTGGGCTGGGCGGTGCTGGCTGCCGGCGCCCGCGTTTCCGTGATGAGCCAGTGGAAGGTTGATTCCGCTGCTACGGGTGATCTCATGATTGATTTCCATCGTCGATTGACGGGGGCGAGTGCGGCAGCGCGCAAGACGAGCGGAAACGTGGATGAGGCCCTGCGGCAGGCTTCGCTCGACATTATGCGGACACCAGGACGCCTGCATCCGTTCTACTGGGCGGGGTTCATCGCAATTGGCGACGCTGCCAGCCTAAAATAATTTCGGCCATTTCCAATATCGTTTTTTCCTCACCCATTACAGGGGTGTAAGCCACTGGCAGATGATCGCGCTGGTGGCAGGCAAAAGCGGAGGTGGATGCGGACCACTGGTCGCCCGACCTTCCTTGCCAACAGGAGGAATCGAACATGCGACTGTCTCACGACGGATTGGTATCCCCACCTCCGTTTGTCCCAATCACCAGCTGCCTAACGTTGCACCCCCGTGGCGCCCCATCAAGTCTCACCGGGGCTGTCAGGATCGCGAGGAAATATTTGAACGCCTGTGGGAGAACGATGCTGTACATCGCTTTTCTGGGCGCGGTGGCGGCCGCCACTCACGCCGACACACTTACGAGCACGACCGACCAGGCGGCGTTCACAAGCGGTGAAAGTGTGAGCTGGGCCACCTGGTTTGCGGACGAATTTCCGGGGGCATGGGGCGACTTTGCGCTCAGCAATGTTGTTACCGCCGATGCCACGGGAGTCCTGCAGGCAACTGGTCTCGACTACCCGGTGACCCCGTTTTCGATGACCGCGACCGATCCTCTCGGTGGCGAGTTCTACTCTTCGGACACTTTCACGCTTGGCCTCACCGGCGACGTGGATTACGACTATGTCCTGTTTGAAGAGCTACCGCAGAATCCAATTACGTTCACCTTTACGCAAGGGAACGTCGACGGCTTCGGTATTAACCTTTACGGCTTCACTCCGATCGGTTCGGCTACGCTCGCCGCATACAACGCGGCGGACGTCCTGATCGGCTCCGTCACTATTGATTCGCCGACGCAATTCGTCGGAATTCTGGACGACAGTATCGATATCGCATCAGTAACACTTTCCACCGACAACGACAACAGCTTTGCGTTTGGGAATGCGTACACGATGACACCGGAGCCGGGTACGTTTCTTCTTTTTTCGCTGCCACTGGCAGTGCTCTTTTTCAAACGGGTCAAAAGTACAAATGCAATCACAGGAGGGTCCAAATAAATGTTTGCTACATCATGCAGGGCCGCCATGCTGGCGGGCTTCGCTTTACTTTTCGCGGGGGGCGTTGAGGCGCAGAGCCTGACGCTCGCGCCAACCGGATATGTCACGGTGGGGGTCGGCGGAACGGTTCAATTCACCGCGACAGCCAGTGGCTTTACGATCGCGGCCATGAAGTGGGAAGTGGCGAATGTGCAGGGTGGAAGCGCCTCCACGGGAACCATTACGACCGGGCTAACAGGGGGCTTGTATACAGCTCCCGCGAGCGTACCGCAGAATTCAGAACCGATTCTGCTTGTTGTGACAGATACGAACGGGAACAAATATTCGGCGAGCGGCAGCGTCACGGTTATGCCTCCGCCTCCCGTCATTACGTCGGTATCACCCGGTCCCCTTCCGGTCGGTACCGATACTGTCACGATCCTTGGCTCGGGGTTTCAGGCTAACGCGATGGTGTACGACAGCTTTGGGGGCCAGAGCATGATCCAGTATGCCCCGATCTCGGTTTCGCCGGGAAGCATCACAGTCAGCATTTATCAGGGGGCCGCGACCAGCAGCACGTTCTGCGTAAAGAACGCGGGGACAGCGTGCAGCAACTCAATCACGGTGGCAGTTGGAAGTGCGGGTGGTTCATCGGGTGGAAGCTCTTCGGGCGGGAGTGGCAGTTCTTCGGGCAACGGCTCATCCGGCGGGAGTGGTTCATCGGGCGTTCCTGTGCTCACCATGGTCGGACCCAGTCCGCTTCCGGTTGGCACGGAACAGATCACGCTCTCCGGCTCCGGGTTTCAAGCGGGCGCTCTGGTTTACCAGAGTTACGGCAGCCAGAGCATGATTCAATACGCCGCGGACCAAGTCTCCGCGGGCGCAGTGCTGGCGACGATTTATCAGGGCACGGCAACCACCGCGACCTTCTGCGTGAAGAATCCAGGCACAGCGTGCAGTAACTCGATCACGGTTTCGGTGGGTTCTTCTTCGTCCATGCCGAGTTCCGGTGGCTCGGGTGCCGCACCAGTGCTGACGTCGGTGGGGCCGAGTCCGCTCTCTGTGGGTACAGTACAAGTCACCATTCTCGGTTCCGGATTCCTCAGTGGCGCGCTGGTCTATGACAGCTTCGGCAACCAGAGCATGATTCAGTACCCCGCCGATTCAGTCACGGCGGGCACGGTGCTGGCGACGATCTATCAGGGATCGGCTCCCACGAGTACATTTTGCGTGAAGAACCCCGGGTCGGCGTGCAGTAATTCCATCACGGTGAACGTCAACACAGGACCACCGCCGCCGCAGGCTATCGCGCCGACGACGGCGTCGCTGAACCTTGGGGCGACGCAGCAGTTCAACTCCGCGGGCGCCACTGCATTCACGGCCACGGCAGGCACTATCACATCCGGCGGCTTTTATACCGCGCCCGCTGTGATGCCTGCCTCGGCCACGGTCACGATCACGGCTACGGGGCCGGGCGGCAATGCGACAGCCACCGTAACGCTCATCAATCCGAATCCGCAACTGATTGCGCCGGCTGCACTGACGCTGAATGTAGGTGGGACGCAGCAGTTCTTATCGGCCGGCGCGACCAACTGGACAGCGCTGAACGGGACGATCACATCGGCCGGTTTCTATACCGCGCCTGCGGTTTGGCCGGCATCGGGTACCGACACGGTCACGGTTACGGGACCAAACGGCACCGCGACCGCGGCGATCACGATTACGCCGCCGACACCAGTGGTTTCGGCAGTGGGAACGAATAATCAGTTGCCGCTCGGCGTTTTCGCCGCCACTGTAGCGGGCACGGGCTTCACGGCACAATCGACCGTCACTCTGGGCGGGACGCCGCTCACAGCAACGTTTGCCGGCGGATCGATCAACATCACGGGCTTCTACGGTCAATCCGGGCAGGCCAATCTGGTGGTCACAAATGCTTCGATATCGTCGCAGCCGTTCACGGTGCAGGTGGGTGTTCCCAATGCGCTGGTCTCTGTCGCGGCGGCCCGGCGATTCCTGCAGCAAGCCGGCTTTGGACCGACACCCGCGGATGCCGCGCACGTACAGGCGATCGGCTTTCAGGCGTGGCTCAACGAGCAGTTTGCCATGACACCGGTTTCCAACTACCAGGATGTGGCAGGGCAATCCCAGGGTGGAATGCCAGCGTCGTTCCTTGCCAACGCGGTGACGAACCCCGATCAGTTGCGGCAAAAGGTGGCGTTTGCGCTGAGTCAGATTTTTGTGACTTCGCTTACAAAGGTCCTCTGGAACGACGTGATGATTCCGTATCAGGAAATGCTGCTGAACGACGCGTTCACGAATTACACGCAGATCCTGACCGACGTCACGCTCAGCCCTTGCATGGGTTACTACCTCGACATGGCCAACAACGAGAAGGCCGATCCCGTGCTTGGTACGTCCGCGAACGAGAACTACGCGCGCGAAGTCATGCAACTCATGAGCATCGGCACGAAGGTCCTAAACCAGGATGGAACGTGGCCGCTCGACGTGAATGGCCTGCCCATCGCTTTGTACGGCGAGCCGGACATCCAAAACATGGCGCGTATTTTCACTGGCTGGACGTACGCGGCAGGCAGCGCGAGCCAGCCACCGATCTTCGGCGCATATATCAATCCGAGTGCGCCGATGGTGCCGTTCGGATCCGAACACGACACGGGAGCCAAGACAGTGATGAGTTATAGCGCGCCGGCAGGTCTCTCCCCGCAGGATGATCTGAACGGTGTTCTGGGTTATCTGGCGGCCCATCCGAACACGGCGCCTTTCATTTCAAAGCAACTCATCGAGCGTATGGTGAAGAGCAACCCTACGCCTCAATATGTGCAGCGGGTGGCGGCGGCGTTCACCCAAAGCAAGGGCGACATGCCGACGGTGATTACGGCAATCCTACTCGATCCCGAAGCGCGCGCCAACGATGAAGGCGGCAACGATCTGCCGACGGACGGTCACCTGCAGGAACCGGCACTTTTGATAGCCGGTGTGGTCCGTGCGTTCGGGGGACAGATGACGGACCAGAACTGGTACAGCTCCGTGATGGCCAGCATGGGACAGGACATCTTCAATCCGGCCAGCGTATTTAACTACGACTCGCCGAGTTTTGTGGTGGGTGGCACCGGCGGGCTGCTGGGACCGGAGTTCCAGCTGGATAACCCGAACGCATCGATTCTGCGCGAGAACTTCGTCGCGAATCTGACCAATTCGTACTCCAATCCGATGCTTTCGAACGGGCAGGGGACGACGGTGGATCTGACGCCGTTCCTCGCTCTGGCCGGTACTCCGGCAACGCTGGTGAGCGCGGTGAATATGACGCTGACTGAAGGCACAATGCCGCAGGGGCTTCAGACAATTATCACCAACGCAGTGAACGGAGACCAGAACGGAGCGCTGCATCGGGTGGAGACAGCCGTCTACCTGACGCTCGTTTCGAACTATTACAACGTCTGGCATTAAACCGCAGCCCAAAAATCGATCAAAAAGAGGAGAAAACGAAATGCTTATTCGATCCAGACGAGACTTCATGAAAACGACGCTGCGTTCGGTGGCGGCACTGGGCGCCTACGGCGGCCTTGCGAAATTCGGCGAGATGAACGCGCTGGCTTCCGGCGTGAGTGCCGGCTACCAGGCGCTGATTTGCATCTTCCTCGCCGGTGGCAACGATGGCCACAACACGGTGATCCCGATCTCCGTGCCGTCCCTGCAGGAGGGTTACAGCGATTACTTTCAGGCACGCCAGACGCTGGCGCTGCCGCAGGCGGGTTTGCAGGTGATTCAGAACGGCGGCGATACATACGGGCTGCACCCGCTGATGCCTGAAATTGCGGCGCTCTACAACGCCGGCAATGCAGCGATCATTCCCAACGTCGGCACGCTGGTGAAGCCGATCGACAAGACCACATTGCAGGCGAACAATCCGGCCGACTTTCCCTCTGCGCTGTATTCCCACGCCGATCAGGTCAACCAGTGGCAGACGACGGTTCCGAACGGTGGGGCGTACACGGGCTGGGGCGGTTTGGCCGAAGACGCGCTTGCGGCGCAGAATGCGGGCGCGGCGTTCTCGCCCATTACCTCCACCTCCGGCTGCGGCTTATTTTGCACGGGGCAGAACACGTATGCATCGACGGTGCCGGTGGGCGGGGCGTCGAATCTGATTGGCGCTACGGACAGCAACCGCATTAACGCATTCCAGAATATGCTGGCATTCGATAACGGATTGAAGCTGGTGCAGGCCGCGAATACCATCACTGGCCGGGGCGTCGGATTCTCGAAGGCGCTGAATGCGGCCATCGCCGCCGCGCACATCAATACGGCCTTTCCGGTCTCCGTGCTCGGACAGCAGCTCCTGACGGTGGCGAAGATCATCAGCATTCAATCCGCGCTCGGGATTAATCGCCAGGTTTTCTTCTGTCAGCTGGGTGGGTTTGATACCCATGGCATGCAGATCGGGAATCAGGATCCGTTGCTGGGGGACCTGAGCCAGTCAGTCGGGGCATTGTACACGTGCCTTTCGCAGGAACTGGGGGCGGATAAAGACGTGGTGACGTTCACGGCTTCCGAATTCGGGCGCACACTGCAGCCGAACGGCAACGCAGGCACAGACCATGCCTGGGGGAATCATCACATCGTCGTCGGGACGGGGAAGAGTTCGGGCGGATCGCTGCTGGGTGGCCAGTTCTGCGGCCAGTTTCCGTCGCTCACCCTGGGCGGTGCGAACGACGCGAACTATCGGGGAATACTGATTCCGACAACGTCGGTGGAACAGTATGCGGCAACGCTGGCGACGTGGTTTGGCGTGCCAGCCTCGAGTCTGTCCACGGTTGTTCCGTACATCGGCAACTTCCCGAATGCCAATTTGGGCTTCCTGGGGTAATCGCCCTCGGGCCTTTCAGTGTTTCCAGCGTGCCAGACCGGGTACGCTGGCGGCGGTGGCGGCGTCTTGCATCCTTTCCGGAAACTGAATTTTCGCTCCCGGCGTCCAGTAACATGGCGAGTAGAGGGAACGAATGATCATCCGGACCGGGACGAAACGAATCATGTACGGAATCTGGGGCGTGGCGTTATGCGCGCTGGCAGTGCTGGCGCAGAGTTCCTCGCCTGCCAACCGGCCCACGCTGGCCACGCCTCCGCCGCCTGCCGAGCCGACGTGGAAATCGAAACAGATCTCCGAGTGGAAAGAGGAGGATGCTAAACAGTTCATCGCGGATTCTCCGTGGGTGAAGACTTTCACTCCGACGCTCGGAGCGGCGAGCGGGAGTCAATCCTCCGGACGTCCGCGCGTGGGCATGGGTGGAATCGGGATTGGCGGGATTGGGATCGGCATGCCGGGCATGGGAGGCCGTCGCATGGGCGGAGGCTACCCGCAGGGTGGCGGCTATCCTCAGGGCGGCTACCCCGGCGGCGACTCGTCGAACGATTTACCCAGGGTGACTCTTCGCTGGGAAAGCGCCATGCCGATTCGCACGGCGGAGCTGATCGCTCACGATAACAACTCTCCGGTCATCGACGACAAGCATTACGCGATTGCTGTTTACGGCGTGTCCGGGCGGTATCTGATCGGCGAAGAGAAAAAGCTGGAATCTGAATTAAAGAAGGAAGCCACCCTGCGACGCGACGGCAAGAAGGATATCAAGCCTTCGAGCGTACGGGTGATCGACAAACCCGAAGGCCCTGTCGTGGTCTACGAATTCTCGACTTCGAATGAGATCACGAAGGACGATCACCGCGTGGAGTTCAACGCGAAGATGGGTCGGCTGGAACTGGACCAATCGTTCTTCCTTGACGATATGGTTTGGGCGGGTAAGCGCGAACTTTGACGTCTTTACCCGCCCAAGAAGAGTTCTCCTACTGAAATTCCAGCTTAGTAGTCGAACCGCCCAGATCGATCTCCTTTATGGAATCGGCACCAGCATTCGTGCCCGTGTCGACCACAGTATTACCGAACTTCTTGTCGCTCTGCTCAACTTTGACAGCGGCCTTGACGGACTTACCGTCCGCGTTCGTGAAAACTGCATCGGCCCCCTTCACTTCGACCTCATAGGTTCCGGCCTTTAATGTCGTCGCACCAACTTTCGTGGGGGCAGTCAGCGTAATCGAATACGACTTCGCACTCGCAACGCCCACAGAGGCAAGAACTAATGCGCCAAAAATGAGAACATTCTTTTTATTCATAATTTTGCAGAGAACTCCTTACAGTTAACGGGACGCTGCAAATCGTGGGCCGTTACTGTGCGGAGCGTAAGGGTCTGTAATCAGAGTGGGGATATGTGATGCGAATAACTATTGGGTGCGTTTCCTACGCTACAGCACGCACTAACTGCGTAAAATGAAGCCGTTAGCGATTGCTGTCAGTTGCGTTTCAGTATTTGACCCATATCCAGTTTGAACGACGGGTCGCCGCGCGTGCCGCTAATGACGATCGGTATAACAGTGACTGCGCCGTCGCGCCGGAAGAAGGGATCTAATGGTCTCAGCAGCTTGCTCTTGAACCCGGTCGTCATTTGCGAAACGGTGGCATCCAGTTTCGCGTTGCCGCGGAAATCGAGCGCGCCGGTTCGCAGTCCGTAACTGCCCTGCATGCTGACATTCGCGCCGGGGACCTTGAAGGTGAGATCGGGCAGGCTCAGCTTGCCTGCCAGCAGGTGAAACCCGCCCTGAAAGTCGGCGGTCACGGGGGAATCGTGATCGGTTGGATTGCCTTGCGCATGGTGGCTGAGGCTGGCAATCTTCTGCTGGACATCGTTGTTGGTGAACGTTATAGCGCTCAATCCAAACGTGCCATCCAGTTGCAGGCGGTCGATCACGGGTGTATCGCCGGGGGGCACCTTGATCTTTGTGTCGAAACGGATACCGCCGGTCATTGGCGGTTGGGCCCCCTTGACTGCGAGCCGCAGGAAATCTTCCAGCTGCGCTTTCGGCGTCTTCGCATCCAGCAGAATCGTCTTGCGCGTCTCCAGCGCTCCGCGCTCGATGGCACCGGTGATGTCGAACTTCGAGTGCCCCAGGCGAGCATGCACCGGGTGAAGAATGGTATTGCCGTTAGTGCCGTCCACCGTAGCCTGAAATTCCGTATGCAGCGCGACGGGGTGATCAGCCAGGTGCAGGGAAAAGTTTGGAGTGTCGGTTGTTCCGTGCACTTCCATAGTGTCGAGCTGGCCTGTGAAAGTTCCGGTTGAATCAAGCATACCGGCTATCCCTTTAAACACTGAGAGATCGGCGTCATGGAAGACATACTTGCCTGAAATCGGCGTGTCGACGGGATGACTGGCATCCCAGGGGCCGAACGTTCCCTCGCATTGTATGAGACCGGGTGGCCTCGGATTGGTCAGTTGGGCCTGAAATGCCATTGGCAGACCCGCGCCGACGGTGCGCAGGGTGAGTTGCCGGACGTCAAACACCAGTGGCTGTTTCGCAGGATCTTTGGGCGTGATTTCGACACTAGTTCCATCGGCGATCACTTCGTCGAGGATGAAAGGGGCGGTCGACGTGGAAGAGGCGGGCGCCCTGGGGATCGACGCGGAGCCTGTGTTCGCGGTGCGCGGGGGCAAATGGATCTGCAAACCTTCCAGGCGAAGGCGCCCGATGTGTTTCGGAGTGCGGAAGAAGCTGATGAATGATGAGTCAAAGGTGAATTGGCGTATCTGTACCATCGGCGGTGCATCGTGCCTGCCGTTGAACCAAAGCACCAGGTTATCGCCTGTCGCATGCACGGTGGGGAACAGGGAGATATGGAGGTCGCCCAGTTCCACGTCGCTCTTGTAGCGCTTTTGAAGTGTGGAGATGAAGTATTCGCGCGCGACTGGCTGGAAACGGAGTGCGAGCGCCAAGCCGATCGCTGCTAAGGCGAGAAGGAGTCCGGCTGCGCTATAAAGGGCAATTCGGAGCCACCGGCGGTTAGGCCTTGTTGATGCGCCCATGTTCTGAGAATAACGTCGGGAGCGACAAGGCAGTTGCGCATCCGCCGGGAAATGGGTTCATTTTTTTCGGAAATCGAACAAACAGACGTTCGCGCCCGTTACACTATGTAGTGTCCATGTCACGTCTGCCCCGTCTCGCTGCGAGCCTTCTGCTTTGTCTCGCGCCGGTAATGGCGGCGACGGACTTCAGGTCTCTAAAGCCGCAGGGCGGATACGTTTCCGACTTCGCCGGGGTGATTGATGCCCAGAGCCGCGCGGAACTGGAAGACTATGCCGCGCGGGTGGAAGAGGCGACCACGGCGCAACTCGCCTTTGTTACTGTCAACTCTCTTGAAGGTCAGTCGATTGAAGATGTTACACACGATCTCTTCAATGCGTGGGGAGTTGGCCAGAAGAAGAAAGACAACGGCGTGATGCTGCTGCTGTCTATTGCGGATCGCAAAGACAAGCTCGAAACAGGGCACGGGATCGGCGGCGCGATTACGGACGGCATGTCAGGGCTGCTGCTCGATGATATGCGTCCGGCGCTGCAGGCCCAACAGTACGGCGCGGCAATGATCCAGGCGGCGGTACGGCTCGGGGATGCCATTGCAAAGGATCAGGGCGTGCAGATACCGCCGCCACAATCCTATCGCCGTCCGCGCCGGGTCACGTCCGACTCCATTCCGTGGCCGCTCATTATCTTTGGCATCTTTATTTTGCTTTCGTTGCTGCGTCGGGGCGGTGGTGGGTATGGTGGCGGCGGTGGTGGTGGTTTCCTGACCGGCATGATACTTGGCCAGTTGCTGGGCGGTGGTGGCGGAGGCAGGGGACGAGACGGCGGCTTTGGCGGATTCGGCGGCGGTGGTGGTGGCGGCGGATTCGGCGGCTTTGGCGGTGGCGGTTCGGGCGGCGGCGGGGCGTCGTCGGGATGGTAGCTTGTTGGTCTGCGATTACGATAATGAGGGAAGCGAATGGCAAATAATCTCGACCAGATCGTGGACAGACTTCGCAAGGCGCTCGACACGCGCCTGGTCTCGGTCGTGCTCTATGGCTCTGCCGCTACGGGCGACCATAACGAAAAGTTTTCCGATTACAATGTTCTCTGCCTGCTCACGCAGATTACGCCCGCGGAGTTGCGCGCGGCTGAGCCGGTATTCCGCTGGTGGCGCGAGCAGGGCAATCCGTCGCCGCTGTTGCTGACGGAACATGAACTCAAGACTTCCACCGACTGTTTCGCCATCGAGTTTCACGATATCCGGGAACATCACCGGATTCTCTACGGTCCCAATCTGGTGGATTCGCTCGAGATCGACCGCTCGTTCTATCGCGCGCAGGTGGAATACCAGCTGCGTACGAAGTTGTTGCACCTGCGCCAGAAAGCAGGGGGCATTCTTTCGGATCGAGACGCCCTCAGCCGATTGCTGGCCGATTCCGTTTCCACGTTTTGCGTTCTGTTTCGACATGCGCTTCTTCTCGATGGAGTGGCCGGGCCTGTCCGCAAGCGCGAGATTATCGAAAGTGCCGGGCGTCATTTCGGCATTGAAGCCGCGCCCTTCCTCAGCCTGCTGGATCAGCGTGAGCAGAAGGTGAAGCCGAAGGACGTTGAACCGGAACCCTTGTTTGCCCGTTATATTATTCAGATTGAAAAGGTGATCGACGCCGTTGACGTCCTCGCCAAATAGGAGAAACTTCTCATGAAAACCGGAATGATTGTTCTGCTGGCGGTCGGCTTCGCCGTAGTGTTAGGCGGATGCCAGTTCGTGCAGACGCGCAATAAGCTTGCCACCGAGAAAGAAGCGATCTCCGCGCAGTTCGGCCAGTTGGATACCGACCTGCAACGCCGCGCCGACCTGATCCCGAACCTGGTGGAAACCGTTAAGGGCTATGCCAAAGAGGAGACGGGCGTCATGGAATCGCTGGCCAATGCGCGTGCTGCGATGATGGGCGCGAAGGGCCCGGCGGAGAAGGATGCCGCCAACAACCAGGTTACGAGCGCTCTGAGCCGCCTGATGTTAGTGGTGGAGAATTATCCGAACCTGAAGGCAAACGAGAATTTCAAGCAGCTGATGTATGAGATTGCGGGCACAGAGAACAGAATCTCGCAATCGCGCCGCGTCTATAACGAGGCCGTCCAGCAGTACAACACGGACTTGGTAGTCTTCCCGGCCAATATTATCGCGTCGATGGCGGGATTCCAGCGGGAAGACGTTTACTTCAAGACCGATCCGGCGGCACGTACAGCGCCTAAGGTTCAGTTCTAATTAACAAATTCGGGCTTATTCGCGGCAGATGCCGCGTTGGCTCGCGCGCGCGAAGCGCACCAGATGGAGCGTGTTCTCGTCGGCGAGTTCACTCTCTATCTTCGTGAGAGCTTCTTCCAGCTTGAGACCGGAGCGGTAGAGAATCTTATACGCCTGCTTGATCTTTGCCACTTGTGCCACGGTGAATCCGGCGCGCTTCATGCCCACGATGTTCAGGCCTTTAGCTTCGGCGGAGTACCCGGCGTACATGAAAAACGGCGGAAGATCCAGGTTGACCCGGGTATTTCCCGCCACCATCGCCAGACGGCCGATCTTTGAAAACTGGTGGATGACCACGCCGCCTGAGATGAAAACCTGGTCCTCTACTTCGACGTAGCCGGCGACGAGCGAAGTACTGGCAATCACGACATTGCTGCCGACCGTGCAGTTGTGAGCGATATGCCCGCTTGTCATGATGTAGTTGTCGTCACCGATCGTCGTGATCGATTCCGGCTTCGTACCTCTCGACACCGTGTAGTGTTCGCGGATCTTGTTCCGGTGCCCGATGCGAAGGTAACTGCGTTCGCCGGTGAAGTTCTTGTCGAGCGGGTCTGTGCCCAGGACGGTGCCGGCGGAGATTTCGTTGCCATCACCCAGAGTGGTCCAGCGTTTGACGAAGCAATACGGCTCAAACGCGCAATCGGCGCCGATGGTGACATCCTGTTCTACGATGCAGAATTCGCCGATTCGCGTGCGCGGACCGATGACTGCATCAGGGTGGACTCGCGCGGTGTGCGCGAGGATGGCGGAGCGATCAATGGCCACGATTTACATCATCTCAAGCTGACAGCGGCGGCAAAGGACCTGAACAGCCGGGCTTGCCGTTCGTCGTCCACCATGTCCTCAGGATGCCACTGGACGCAGACGGCGTATCGCGCGGCGGGGAACACAAGCGCCTCGATAACCCCGTCTTCCGGATCGCGGGCGGCGACGGTGAGGCCTTCGCCTACGCGGTCCACCGCCTGGTGATGCCTTGAGTTGACAGGCAGGTTCGTCTTGCCGAAGATCTCCGCCAGCTTGTCTTCGGGAATGACGTCGTGTACTCGCCCACCACCCGTGGGCAGCCTGTGTTTGTGAGTGTTGGGCAGGTGTTGAATCAGCGTGCCGCCGCAAACGACGTTGAACAACTGTTGTCCGCGGCAGATGGCCAGAACAGGCAGATTACGGGCAAGCGCGGCGCGCAGCAGAGCGGACTCGTAATCGTCGCGTTGGCGATCGGGCACGTCCGTCTCCGGGAGCGGTGCCGCGCGGTAAAGGGCGGGGTCCACATCCGTACCGCCGATCAGGACGAGACCGGCGACGGTATCGAGAGACTTGCCGGAATCCGGCCCGAATGCGATCGGTTCAAGACCAGCTTGTTCCAGCGCCTTTCGGTACGGCTCGGCTCTGGTGTCACTCGGTGTTGGCAGAGCGATTCGAACGTTCACCTGAGTCCCCCCGCTGGTTCTCGAGATACTGCTTGATCGGGATCAGAGCCCGGAGAGTGAATACGTCCATGACGGCAAGCACGATGGCGATTTCGATGTGGCCCAGGGCCACTGCGGCACCGATCGCGCCTGCAGCCCATATGCTGGCCGCTGTTGCTGTCCCATGAACGCTGACGCCATCGCGGACAATTGCGCCTCCGCCGACGAAGCCGATGCCGGTGACAAGCCCCTGCAATACGCGGGAGCTATCGCCGTTATCGAGGCCGGGCAGAATCATCAGAAAGCCACAACTGGCCATTGCGACCAGAGGGAAGGTGCGGACACCAACCGAGTTCCCCTGTTTCTCGCTCAACCAGCCCGTGGGCACGACGAGAAGCCACGCGACGCCGATCTTCTCGAAACAGAGCCAGAGGAAATGCCAGTCCAGCGAAATAGGTTGCATACCTGTTATGTTGAGCTTATCGCGAACCGCGCCGTGCCGCGCAAACCAGAATCAGCCAGGACAAACTATGAAGCTCAGATTTTTGCCGATACTCTCTTTAATGACCTTCGCCATGCATGCAGCGACAATTCAGAAATCCGATTTCGGAAAGACACCGGACGGGACGGCCGTCTCCCTCTATACGCTCACCAACAGCAAGGGAATGGAGGCCAGAATCATAACGTACGGCGGCGCTATCGTGTCGCTGAAGACGCCGGATCGCAAGGGCGCGATGGGTGACGTTGTGCTGGGCTACGACAATCTTGCCGGCTATATGGGCGGCAAGGCGTTTTTCGGTGCCCTTGTGGGACGCTACGCAAATCGTTTGGCGAAGGGCCAGTTTACGATTGACGACAAGACCTTTCAGGTACCGGTCAACGATGGGGTGAACGCCCTGCATGGAGGCATTCGTGGTTTCGATAAGCACGTGTGGAGCGCGCGACAGCTGCCTGGCGGCGCGCTGGAGCTCACGTATATCAGCAAGGACGGCGAAGAGGGTTACCCTGGAACGCTGATGGCGACTGTAACGTATACGCTCACCGACGATAACCGTCTGCGCATCCACTATGCCGCTACGACCGATAAGCCGACGGTGTTGAATCTGACCAACCACTCCTATTTCAACCTGAAGGGCGATGGCGATATTCTCGGCCATCTGGTCACGCTGAATGCGGATCGCTATACGCCGGTGGATGCGGGCCTGATCCCGACCGGCGAACTTCGGGACGTGCAGGGTACGCCGTTTGACTTCCGGAAGCCGCGCACGCCGGGTGAAAGGATCGGACAGACCGACGAACAATTGAAGCTGGGTAAGGGCTACGATCACAACTGGGTTTTGAACCGGACCGGTGTCGCAGCGGGTGCCTTAAGCCTGGCGGCGCGCGTCGAGGAACCCTCCAGCGGTCGCGTGATGGAGGTTTATACGAATCAGCCCGGCGTGCAGTTTTACACGGGGAATTTTCTCGATGGCACCGAAAAGGGCAAGGGAGGCAAGGTTTACAACCTGCGCGGGGCATTCTGCTTTGAGACCCAGCATTATCCGGATTCTCCGAATCACCCGACGTTTCCGTCGGCTCTGTTGCGGCCTGGGCAGAAGTTCGACACTACAACCGAGTTTCGGTTCAGCGCGAAGTAGAATTCCCTGCCTGCACAAAACGCGACCGGCGGATCCTCCCCTCCAGGTGATCCGCCGGTCGAATTGGTCTGCACGAAAGCCTATCTGGATGATGTTGTCAGAACGGGTTTCCATTCGCTCGCCGATTGCTGAGCGCGTGTGACGGCCTCAGGAGACAGACGGGCAGCGAGTGCGGCGCGCTGCCTTTCCGCAAATTTCTCCTGCTGCTTCGCCGCCAGTGTAGACCAGAAAAGCGCTTGTTCCGTGTTGGCTGTCACGCCCTGGCCATGTTCAAACATAGTCGCGAGTTGAGCCTCCGCGGGGCCGAAGCCCTGCTCTGCCGCTTTCTTGCACAGGGCGAATGCGGCAGTTTCATCTCTCTTCTCGCCACCTTTGCCCTTGAGGATCATAAGGGACAGATTGTACTGAGCCGGGGCCACGCCGTGCTCCGCAGCCTTTCGATACCAGGTCGCCGCAGCCTTGTCGTTCTGCGTGACGCCGAACCCCTCTTCGAACAGCCGGCCAATTCCGTAATTGGCATCGGCGTCTCCCTGTTCGGCCGCCAGTTCGTAGTAGTGCATCGCCTCCCCGTAGTTCTGCTGGACTCCCACGCCTTTGGCATACATCAGGCCCAACTGGAATTCCGCCTGGCCGTTGCCCTGGAGGGCGGATGCCTGGAAGAGCTTCATGGCCTCTTCAGGATTTCGGGTGACTCCCAAACCCCGGAGATACATCATGCCGAGATTGACTTCAGCGTTGGCATCGCCCTTGGAAGCTTGCTGGTTCCAGAGTCTGAAGGCCGTTGCGTAGTCCTTGGTTCGGAAGGCGTTCATACCAGCCTGATCCGAGGTGGATGGCTGGGTGGCCGCTAAAGCCAATGTCGTCAATGACAAAGAAAGAACTACACCTGTGAAAAATCTCATTAGTCACCCCATTCTTCGCTGGTGCATCAGCGGAGAGTTCCTTTACAGTTGTTTACATTACTCCCAAATCCACCGGAAAGCAAGGGGTGTGTAAGAATTTGTAAACCGTCAGTGGGCTATTTGGGAGTTCCACGCTGATGGCGCAATTCGTCCAGCAGCGGTTTCAGATCCTGTAGGGATGTGTCGAGGTTCGCGAGCACCTGGGTGAGGCCCGCATCGGGTGTTTGCGTCATAGCCGTTCTGAGAGCGGCATGGGATTCAAGAACCTGCGCGGAAACCTGACCGAGGGCAGCGATATTTGTTGCTGCCTTTTCGAGTGCGGCGGCGAAAAGCTGCGAAGAGCGGTCGGCGGAATCGCGCGTCTCGGTGAGATCCGCGATGTAAGTGTCATGGCTTTCCTCCCAGCGGGTGAGGATGCGCTTGCCTGCGATTTCCACGGCCCTGATGACCTTGCGTGAGGCGTCTGACATGGCGTGCGCCCAGGCTGCCGGCGCGTGGTGGATGGCACCCGGCTCGCGCTCGGGGGATGCACGCTGCAGTTCGGGCAGGAATTTCTCCGTGACGCTGCGCTCGATCTCCGCGTAAAGCCGCTCTTCCTGCGTCTGGATGTTTGAAGTGAAGAGCATAAGGATCAGCGACGATAGCAAGCCTTCCAGGGTAATGAGGAACGCGAAAGACAGACCGCCAGTGACGCCGACCAGTCCCGCTTTGATCTTTGAAACGTCGTCGACATTAGTGGAGAGGAAACTGGCGAAGCCGCCGACGGCAATCGAGATGCCGACCACGGTGCCAATCAGGCCGAGAACTGGTGTGGCCCAAACGAAGATGCGCAGCAGGTTGTAAGCGCGCTGGGTGGATTCGCGGTCGGAAATGACTTGCTGCTCGATTACCAGGTGGGCGTTCTGCAAGCTGGGGCGGATCAGCCATTGTTCGAGTGTTACCCAGACGCGGCGGAGCAGGGGACTGTACTGGACGACTTTGTAATCGTCATCCTGCCCCCGCAGAGCCTGCTCCAGGAGTTCGACGCCGTGAGTGTGAAGACCGTTAATGACTGCGGGAAGGAGATCGGCGCCATTTAGGGTTTCTGTTGCCAGGAGACGACGGCGTCGATTCAGGCCGTAAAGAATGCCCCAGAAGAACAGGCAGAGAATCGCGATTGGCACAGCGGCGGATGGCGTACGGGGGTCAAACATGCGGCGGACGGTGCTGGCAGGTGGTGTGAACAGGCCGAGAGCCAGGGACAAGAGGAAACCTGTGAGAACGCCCTGCAGGGCCGCGCGGCTGCGTTGTTTAGCTTCAGAACCAAGCAGGACAGCTGGAATTGTGGGCGGTAGTGGCAGCGTGAAGGGGCGAATGGACGGCGCCTCGGGGTCGGCTGGAATTGAGGTGCCGGCGTTCGCTGAGAGATTCGGGATGTCGAGGAAGAGGCGGAGCTGCGGGTCGGCGGCGGCGAGGAGGCTTTCCTTGATGTCCAGGGCGGAATCGGCGGTCTGGCTCTGGAGGGTGACGAGCCAGGAGCCGACGGTGTCGGGAATCGGTTCGGAGGAAACAATGGCCCAGCCCACAGCGAGTTCTTCGCTCACAATGGCGCGGAGGTGGGAGAGGAGTGCGACGCCGGGTGCGCTGGGTATGTCGCCGGTTGGTGTGTAGACTACGTCGATCTGCGTCATGGTTTCCTCTGTCGCGCAACCGATTGTTGCGCTGCTCAATGTCGCGCAACCGATTGTTGCGCTGATCAATGCCCCGCTGCGCTACTGGATATTGGCCTCGCGGCCGCCGCCGGAAAGCGAAATGCGGGCTGGCGCGTCGACGTCGAGCGGCGTCCAGCCCGCGTTGAACCCGGCCTGCGTTGCCTGCTCTCTGGCGGCTAAGAAAACGTGGATGCTGTTGGGGTCAACGAAAAAGTAAAAGAAGTTTGCGGACCTGCTCTTTTCGGCGAGCAGTTTTTGAAATGCAGAGTCCGGATTCTTTATGGCTGCCTCGTCTTCTCCGCGATTGGATCTGCGGCGAATCAGCACCGATTTCGACAGGTGACCGCCAGACTCCAGGAATGCGTCGCCCGCGGCTTCCACGACGTCAGTCTGAATCCTTTGATTGGAGTAGCGCATTGCCCACAGGCCGGCATTCGTCGCGGAAGGATCGCCACTACGGTCTGCCATTTGCTTTCCCAGGCCCTCGGCGTCGAAATACGCGATGCGTCCACCGGAGCAGTAGATCCAGACGGCGCGGGCTTCGGTGTGTTTTTCCCGCGGGACGTGCCGCGCCACAACAACGCCGCCTGCAGACAGCGAAACGAAGATCAGGATGAACAGCATGATGCCAACGGTGTTGGTGACCATGTCCGCCATGGGGACGAGCGACGGCTGTTCGAACTGTTCAGTGCGGCGGCGTTTCATTGTGATTTCATTGGGGCGTTCCTGGCGGCAGCATCAGATGTACCGGCTTTCCCTGATCGACAGGTTCCGAGCCAAGGTCGATCTGCCGATTCTCAAAACGCGAGGCAAAACGGCGAAAGTTATGGAAGCCGGAAGGTCGCACGGCGATCAGGGCGTAGTGAGTTTTCCGGTGTGCGTCCAGGTAATCGATTAGCGGATCGAAGGGACTGGGGCGCGGGCCGGAGACTTTCATGGCGGTCCCGATGGGCAAGATGCGAATCCAGCCGCTGGCGGTGTTGACGTACTGGGTGAAGTCCTCTTCTATGCTCTGAGTGCCGCGGTCGCTGTGCCAGAGAGCGTAGCGGCCGTCCCATTCGATCAGCACGGGGGTTTTGGCGCCAGCGTCCTGGGCGGGCACCCAACCTTCACCCGCTCCCGCACCTACATTGATAGCGGCCATGCTCATGGTGACCAGGAGCAGCGTTCCCAGCAGACACATCATGATGGCGATAAACGGCAGCAGGTCGAAGTGATCCTGTTCCGCCGATCTGGTGTCCGCCGAGGCCATGGATTACATTATGCAGCGCGGGATATCTTGAAAGGAAACCCATGGACGACGAAATACGCGCGTACGCTCTTCGCGACGCTGGCAAAATACTGACTCCAGCGCTGCTGGTTTATCCCGAATTGGTGGACGCGAACATCCGGGCGACCATCCGGCTGGCAGGGAACGACCCGAACCGCTGGCGGCCGCACATCAAAACGGCGAAAATCGGCGCGGTAGTGCGGCAGATGATCGGGCATGGAGTTCGGAATCTTAAATGCGCTACTACGCTGGAATTGTTAACCGCGTGCGAGGCGGGGGCCGACGACGTGCTCCTGGCATTTCCCGTGACGGGCGCCAATGCACGCCGCACAGCGGAAATTGCACGCCAGTTTCCAGTGGTGCGGGTTTCTGCGCTGGTGGAATCGGCGGAGCAGGCGGAAGTGTGGCGGGGGAGCAGCGTCGGGGTATTTATCGATGTAAACACCGGCATGAACCGAACGGGAATCAGCCAGGAGCGGGGGGCGGATATTCTCGCGTTGGCGCGTCGGATCGGCGACGCGTTTCGGGGGTTGCATTACTACGATGGACATGTATCGGCGCCCGATGCAGGCGAGCGCGAACGGGCCGCTCATGCTGGATATGACAGATTGATGGAAATTGTGCGGGAGCTTTCTGTTGCAGGCTGCGCACCGGGTGAAGTGATTACGTCCGGTACGCCAGCGGCGCCGTACGCAATCAATCATGCGGGGTTAAGTGCGGGTCCATTCAAGCATCGGATCTCGCCGGGGACGGTGGTTTATAACGATATGTCGAGTTTGGGGCAGTTGCCCGGGCGCGGATATGCTGCCGCCGTGGTTGTGCTGACGACGGTGATCAGTCATCCGGCGCCGAACGTGTTTACGTGCGATGCGGGGCATAAGAGCGTTTCGGCGGATGCAGGTGTGCCGACGTGCAGAGTGGTGGGGCATCCTGAGTTCCGGCCGATGAAACCGAGTGAGGAGCATTTGCCTATTGAGGTGGAAGCCGGGGGGCAGGCGCCAGCCATTGGGAGTCAGCTCTATTTGATTCCGAGGCATGTTTGCCCAACTGTGAATAACTTCGATGCGGCGGCGTTCGTTGTTGGCGGAGAGGTGGGTAGTGTGGAGCGTGTGACAGCGCGGGGGCATGAGGGACCGCTGTAGGACATGCACTGAAGCTTGTCCTACAGCGGAGTGCGAATTCGCCGATTAATTCTCTGGGAAATTTACGTCAGTATCGCGCCGAGTTTCTTCGTAGCAGTAGGGAATTTGCCGATTCCCGCGCCAACTACTTCGTCGGCGACTGTGACGTAAACATCGCCCACCGTGCCGGTCACTTTCGTGTGACTGCCACGGGCCAGTTTCGGACTGCCGCCTGCGACGATCATCGCGAGACCGTAGTTTTTGTGCGGATTGGCTTCCGCGTGCTCGTGAGCGAAGATCAGGCTGGTGTGGTCGAAAAGATTGCCGTCGCCCTCCTTCACTGATTCCAGCTTCGAAACCAGATAGGCGAACTCTTCCACATGCCAGCGGCAGATGTCGCGCATCACGCGCTGCCCTTCCGTACCATCGGCGCCGGAGATCTTGCCTTCGGCGTGGGTGTAATCGTGATGCCGGGCGGAGGTGTAGCCAAGCCACGGGAATCGCGTGATGCTCTGACACTTGGTCAGCATGTACGATGCAACACGGGTCTGACCTGTGGCGAACGCCTGGACGAGAAGATCGCTCTGCAACTTGGCGATGCGCGGCCAGTCTTTCATGTCGCCATCGAAATCCGGTGGCGCCACCTTTTCATATCCGGGGGGCAGGCCGGCGATGGAGCGTTCCAAATCGCGGATACCGGAGAGATGCTCATCGACCCGCGCTTTGTCCTCAGTGGGCAGTTTCTTTTGCAGTTCGCTGGCGTCTGCCAGCACCGTATCGAGGATGCTGCGCTTGCGGTTGACCCAACCTTCTTCCTGCGCGCCGAACAGACGGTCGAAAAGGCGGTGCGGAATCATTTCGGGCGGCAGCGCGCGTTCATAACCGGCCCAGCTCATGTTGCGCTGCATGCTTTCGCCGAAGGATTCCTGCGCGACGCCGATCTGCAATGAACGAAAACGGGAATCGCCGCCGATTTTGGCCGCAATGATTTGGTCGATGGAGGGACCGCTGGGGCCGCGACCGGTGAAATCGGTGCCGGTCATCAGGCCGCTCATGGAATTTGTGTGGCCGTTGCCTTTGCCGGATGCGGCCGCGTTATCGACGCCGCTCAGTACGTGAACGTCTTTGCGCCAGGCCGCGAGGGGCGCCAGACAAGGGGTGAGTTCGTAATCCGGGCCTCCCTCGGCGGGAATCCAGTAGCGTTCCGGAATACCGTTGCCATTGAACCAAAGGACGAAGCGGGTCTCGATGGCCTTTTCCGCACCAGGCTTACCAGTGGCCGCGTCGGGTGTCGCGGCGTAAGCGGTGCCAATCGAGTTGAACATCGATACCAGTGGCGGCAGGCCGACAGCGATTCTCGCGCCAGCAGCCGTCATGCCTTTCAGCAGAGAGCGGCGCGAAGTGCGGAGGCGGTTAGTGATTACCTGCGACATTGGACAGTCCTTTAGCTTCAGGGAACTCTCTCATTAGTGTAAGCGAAACTATCATCTCCTGGAAACGGAACTGCGATTTCCGGAAGTCTTCGGACACCTGGTGGATCAGTGATCGATCCGCCAAGGTATCCATGCGACCTGCTGTGTAACGGAAATACTGCTTCACCATGCACTCCTGGCATTGTGTGCTGTTCGCAAGCACCTTGCCTAATTCGGCGGGCGAAGAGAACTGCGATTCAGGAATGCCGGCCACAACACCGGACGTATCCAGGTTGAGATTGACAGTGTGTTTATTCTTGCCGCTGCCGAACTCCAGAGTCAGCTGGTCGCGGCGCGCGCCGACGGCGTCAAACTTCTCCAGACCGAAGCCGACCGAATCCATTAGCTTGTGGCAGGTGGCGCAGGTGGGGTTCGTGGCGTGTTCCACCATGCGGTCACGATTGGTCTGGGGCTTCGCTTCGGTCACGGCCGGCAGGTTGGTGTTGACACCGGGAGGAGGGTCAGGCACGTGTTGGCAGAGAAATTGTTCGCGCACGAACAGGCCGCGCGCGGTAGGCGACGACTCCTCCGGCTTCGACGTCATCGCCAGGAACAGGCCTTCGCCCAAGAGTCCGGCGCGCTCGGAACCGGAGGGAAACGGCACGCGGTCGAAATCTTTGGCCGGTGCGGTGACGCCGTAAATGCGGGCAAGCTCGCTGTTCACGTGGCCGTAATCGGCAGTGAACAGGGTCATGAAGTTGCCATTGTTCCAGACCAGATCGGAGACGAAGGTGGTCGCTTCCTGTGTCATGGAGTTGGCGGTCTCGCGCGTGTAAAGCGGAAACTTACGGCGGTCTTTGCTAGAAGTAGTCAGGCGGTCGAACCGCAGCCACTGGCTGACGAACTCGTCCAGCGCTTCGTGCGCTTTCGGATCGGCGAGAAGTCGGCGTGTCTGTTTTTCAACGCCTGCGCGCGTGGAAAGTTCGCCACGCTGGGCGGCAGCAAATAGTTCAGCGTCGGGCATGGTGTCCCAAAGCGAATAGGCGAGGCGATTGGCGGTGGCGAAAGGTTTCAGCTTTGGGTCTGACGTGGCGTCGAGGCGAAACAGGAAATTCGGCGACTGCAGCATAGCCTCGACTACGAGTTGAGCGCCTTTCAGGAAATCTGCGGCGTTCGCGTTATTCGCATCAGTTGCCATGAGCTTTTCATAGCGGGCCTGCTCTGCGGGATCGAGCGGGCGGCGGAACGTCTTGAGTCCGAATTCTTTAATGAAGCGTGCGCGGCAGGCGACAGAAGGCTTGCAGGGAATAAGTCCGTGCGTATCGCCGCCGCGGAAGGCAGACTTTGCGAGTCGCTCGGCAGCGGCGCTGTAGCCTTCGATCAGCAACGGCGAAAGACTCTGACCACGCGACTGATTACGAAAACCGTTGACGAAATCTTCGGGAGGGAACTGGCTGGCGGGGTCGGTCTGGTCGCCCAGAAGATCGCGGACTGTGTGGTTGTACTGGCTGTGGGTCAGGCGGCGAAGTTCGGCGTCTTGCGCTTTTTCGCCGGAGCCTTCGTCTTCAAACTCTCTGTAACGCATCGCAACGTTGAGTTCGATATCGGAAAGTTTGGTGAGGTGGTCGATCCAGGCTTTCAGCAGGGCTTCTTCGGGGCTGCCGGGCTTTATCCGCTCGCCACCTGTGTGTGCGATGCGGGCGGTCGGCTTTTGCAACAGCAGAGATTGATTAGGGTTGTCGCGGTTGATGACGGCGACCAGTGAATTTCCGAAAGCTTCGATCTTGTCCGCGGGCGCGTCCGGCGCGGGGAAGTGGATGCGCGTGGCAGAAGCGACTCCTTCGGGATTGTGGCAGGAGCGGCAGTTCGCGCGCTCCATCACCGGATAGAGGCCGGTCTGGAAACTGGGGGATTGGGCGGAAATCGCGCCGGCTGTAAGCGCGATGGTGGTGGCGATGGTAAGTGCTGTGCGCATTTTGCGGACTACGCTGTAGAATAACGCATGATGCGTCGGGTCCTGGCGGGTTTTTTTCTGATATCGATGGCAGCGCACGCTGCGAGCGAACGCGAGATCGCCGAGTGGGTGCTGCGCTGGGAAGGCACGGTGCTGCTTGACGGTTCAAGTATCCCCCTGCGTAATGTCTCCGAACTGCCGACCGGGGAATTTCATATCGCCGCCGCGGAGTTGACCGGTGGTGTGATGCATCCGCTCGAACTGAAGAAGCTGGAAGGTCTGACGCATGTCCGCGAACTCTATCTGCCAGGTCCGGTGTGGAATCCCGGTGGCGGAAACGAGGACAGAACCGGGGTTTTTCAGGCGTTGAATACGCTGACGAATGTGGAGCGTCTGGCGTTTGGCTGGCAGTACAACTCCAACATCGAAGTGGGCGATAGAGAGATTGGGGCGCTGACGGCGTGGAAAGGTCTGAAAGAACTGCGTTGTACGCAATGCAGCCTTTCCAAACTCAGCCTGTCGATTTTTCCGGAATTGCAAAATCTGGATCTGACCTTCAATCCGTTCACGGACGAAGGCATGACCGGACTCGCCGGAATGAAGAACCTGCGGCGGCTGATGCTGCGTGACACGCTGGTGACTGATGAGGGACTTAAATCGCTGCGAGACCTGACGAAGCTGGAAGAACTCGATCTTTCTGGTGCGCGAATTACAGATAAAGGCGCCGAGTATCTGACCAATCTGAAATCCATGCGGAGATTGAATCTGCTGGGCGCGCAGGTGACGGACGAATCGATGGATGTGTTGGCGGGGATGCAGCATCTGGAAGTGCTGAACCTCTACCGCACACGTATCACGAATTCGGGTTTGGCGAAACTACAATCGCTGAAGAGCCTCACCGACGTGGATGTGCGCTACACGCGAGTAACGCCCAACGGGATTGATGCGCTGAAAGCGGCGCTGCCATCTGTGCGGGTGCGATTCGTGGGATCTTCGGCGCCTGCCGCAAAGTCGCCGGTTGCCGCACAGCCCGAGGCCCCTGGTGACGCAGGCGTCTCAGCGTGGGTGAAGGCGCTGGGCGGGAAATCGGAACTGGCGGGAGGGCGCATCGTTGCGATCAGCCTGGTTTCCACGCAGGTGAGCGACGCGCAACTGGCAAGCCTGGAAAAGCTGTCTGCCCTCGACAGTCTGGACCTCGGCGTTACCCAGATTTCGGATCTGGGCCTGTCATCCGTGCAACGAATGACCAACCTGAAGGAGCTAACGCTGAGCAACACTACGGTGTCCGACTCAGGTCTGATCAAGCTGGCGGCCCTCACTCAATTGCGCACGCTTCGCCTCGCCGGGACATTTGTGCAGGGTACGGGGCTCGCGAGTTTGAAGGGACTGGCGAATCTCCGCGAACTGGACCTTGCGGGTTCGCACTTGGATGACGCAGGTTTGGTCAGTGTGGCGTCACTCACCGGTCTCACAAGTCTGCGCCTCGATTATGACGACATCAGCGACACGGGCCTCGCGAACCTTACGACGCTGACTGGTCTCGAAAAGCTCGATCTGACAAGCACGGATGTGACCGATAAAGGTCTGAAGCAAATAGCCGCGCTCACGGGTTTGCGCGAACTATATCTGAGCCATGGACGGTTTACGGACGCCGGACTCGTGTCGTTGCAGCCCCTTCAAAAGCTGGAGCGAATCGAACTGGTGCGCAGCCGGACTACCAACGCGGGACTTGTGGCGCTGGCCGATTTGAAGAATCTCAAAATCGTGAAGCTGGACTACACATCGATTGACGACAAGGGAATCGAATCTCTGAAGGCGCTCTTGCAGCTTCGCGAACTGAGTCTGGATGCGACGAATGTGTCTGACAAAGGAGCTGCGATATTGCAGACGATGACCAGCCTGAAGTCGCTCAACCTGTATCACACGCTGGTCACGGAGCGCGGCCTGCAGGCGCTGAAAGCGGCGCTGCCCGGATGTGAGTTCGTATTTGACCGCGACTCTGCGCTGCCGAACCGGAGGGCGAAATGATGCGGATCAGTTTTTTGTTTCTGACAATATTCGCCGCGGCGGCGCTTGCGGCCAATACTCAATGGATTGACGATATCGGCGGACACGTGACTCGCGACACACAGGGACGTGTCACGGGCGTTAGTCTTCGCGGTACGTGGGTCGGTGACGCCGATCTCCGGCATCTTACGGAACTGCCGAATCTGAATTCTCTCGATCTTTCTCTGACCCACATCACCGATCAGGGGATGACGGAAATCAAGGGGCTGCCGGGTATTGTCGATCTGAATCTCTATTTTGCCGAGTACGTGACGGACGAAGGGATTGCGGCCATTAAAGATTGGAAGAAGCTGAAGCGGCTGAATCTGCACGGCACCAAGGTGAGCGATAACGGTCTGGAGCATATCGCGGGGATCACGACTTTGGAGTCGCTCAACGTAGGGAACACGCTGATGACGGATGTCGGTCTGGAGCGCCTGACTACGCTGGTCAATTTGAAGGAGCTAACTATGGGCGGCAATGAACTGGGCGATGCGGGTCTGCAGGCGCTACGTCAAATGCCAGGTCTTACGTACCTGGATTTGAGCGGACGGCAGGGTACGGATAAAAATGTGTGGACGATCGCGATGTCCGAAACAGGTCTTGCCGCGGTTTTAACACTGAAGGATTTGCGCGAACTGCGGTTCTCCTGCGTGTCGATTGGCGTGGGAATCGAAGGCACGAAGCTGGGCGAGATGAGTCCGTTGATCGTAACGCCGAAGTGGATCGAAGAGCTGAAGGGGCTGACGAAGCTCGAGCGACTGAAAGCGCAGGGGTGCAATCGTATCGACGATGAAACGGTGAAGACGCTGATTACGATGCCAGCGCTCCATGAAGTGGATCTGCAGGGAACGGGCGTCACGGAGCAGGGCGCGGCGAAATTTCGTGCAGTGAAACCCGGTGCTGTGGTTTATGTGGGACCCTGGGACGGCAAATCGGCGGCTTACCGCAATAACTGAATCGTCACCCTGGCCGGATAGCTGGAAACAATTCGCGTTATGCTGTTTTCATGCGCTCAAGCCTGCTGATTGCCGGCTTACCGATTAGTGTGCCCAGCGCGGGGAGGATTTCCCGCTGTGGAAACGCGTGAGCTCGCTCCCTTAGGGCGCTCCTGGCGCGACTGGGCCTTCCTCGTGATATCTGCCTTGCTGGTGACGCCTGCAATGCTGCCGCAGGATGTGCCCGTGTTTCGTGAAACGACCACACTCGTGACCGTTCCCTGCGTGGTCACGGATGAACGCGGTCGCACGATTAACGACCTTAAGGCGGATGACTTTAAGCTGTATGTCAACGGAATGCCCACCCGAATCGACAACCTCTGGTCGGAGGTGGATCTTCCCCTGCTCCTCGGAGTGATCAATGACGTAAGCGACAGCCAGCGGGATCGAGCTTCTGAAAAGGATCGCGTCGTCACGCAATTGCTGCAGCGGGTCGTCCACGGGCACAATCGGGCTTTTGTGGTGGCGGTAAATGACAATGTCATTCTCAAATCGGACGTCAGTGACGGCCCCTATGGACTCAGTTACAGGTTGCTGGCCACGCCGGGCGGAGAACCGCTGGGTGTGCCCTGTGGGACACTCCCGGGTGAGCACGGGCGGAGACGCCCTGCCTGTGGCGGCACCGCATTGTGGAATGCCGTCTATGCCTCCGCTCACCTCAAACTAAGCGGGCCCGCTGCCAACAAAGCGCTGTTGATTCTCTCCGATGGCAACGACACTGGCAGCACGCACAGCTTCAGTGCCGCACTGGCGGAGGTCCAGCAGAGCGGTACCGTTGTGTACGCCGTTCAATATCCAGATAACTTGAGTTCGGATGCCTCGTCCGACGACCTTTATCGTCTGACGGACGGAACCGGGGGGATGCTCTTCGATCTGCATGGCGCGGATTATTCAGGGGTTATTTCCCGGATCGTTACCGATCTTCGGGGGCGCTACATTCTTGGGTTTCGGCCGGAATCAACAGGGAGAGGCGCGCAGCGGGGCTCCCTAAAAGTTGAGGTCCTGCGTTCCGGGGCGAGGGTGCGCGCACGCAAGGAATACTCTGGCCCGTAGCCAATGGCAGCATTTGCTGATTCATTTGGTCGTAAAGAAGAAAGGATTTGGAATGTTCGGGAATAGGCAGATTCGGATCCCTTACCTTCTTCCGTTGACGCTGGTGCTGCTGCCGGCGACAATCGCTCGCCCACAGACTGGCGCTCTTATAACGGGCAGCGTTGTCGACGACACGTCGGGCGCCGCATTGCCCAGGTCAGAGGTGCGCGTTCTCGGGCAGAGAGCTTTGGCAATCGACGTTGCAGCTAAAGATGACGGAACCTTCCAGACTAGTGACCTGCCGTCGGGTGACTATACGGTAGCAGCGTGGAGTCCAGGATACGTTCCGACGACGACATTCGTGCACCACGGGAAAGAAATGGCACCGCTGCATATTCGGCTGGTGCGACTGGGGACAATCGAGGGGCAACTAAAAGGTCTGCAAGGCTGGACGGCCAAGGTTCTGGCTCTCACGAGGTCGAGGGGTAAAAAGACCGGCCTCGAGATATGGAAGCTTGTGCTGGAAAACTCCGACCGCGGTGTCAGCGTGGATGGCGACGGGCGCTTTCGAATTCGTGATTTACCGCCTGGCAGCTACGCTCTTCTGGTTTCTTATAGCAATTCGGGGATAATTCGTTACCCTGATCGGAGGCAGGCACTGGAGCTGAAGGGCGATGGCGCAACCGTAACGGTTCAGATCCCCATTCCCCCCGACGCGGCCTCTCGTACGGTTGAAGGGCGAGTTGAGCTGCCTGATTCGCAAACGTGGTACTGGGTGACGCTATCAGATCCTGAGCGGCCCGCACTTGCAGTGGCGACCGCAGTCTCGGGCGACAAGGGAGCTTTTGCATTTCGAGGAGTTGTCCCAGGCGTTTATGAATTGCTGGCCGTTCCGGGTGAGGGAGAAATCGGAACGAGGTCGGCTAAGCCGCCTTTTCATGGCTTTGCCCGCGTGCCGGTCGATTTGCGAGAGCACGACGCCCGGGGCGTGAAAATCACCCCGCAACAGGCAATCAAGGTGTCGGTGGCTCTCTCGGAAGCGAGGCCGACGACGGAACTTCACGATAGATGCCTTGTCGGATTGGTCACTCTAATGCCGATCGAAGACTGGGGTGTTGATCTGAAACGTCGCGCATCGGGAGTCAACAGGATCAGTGACAACGGGAGCTTACTGGTGCCGGAATCTACCGACGGACTGGCGCCAGCGAAATATGGTGTCAGTGTGGAGAGTCGTGGATGCCTCGTTGCAGACGACCCTGTTCTCGATCTCACTAAAGCGCTGACTGGAAGCGTCGAGGCGACGATCAATGAGCCGGGAACGGTTCGGGGTCGTGCCGAAGCCGGTACTGAGGTGATCCTGATTCCAGAAGATTTTGCCGAGGGATGGTCATATGCGCGAGACGAGTGGTTTAGCGAATCGGCCTTCGGTGCAGAACTGTATTTTCGCCTTCAGGGTTTCGCAACAATTGACGACGAAAATCCACCTCACGTCCGCATCACCGTCGCCAATACTGAAGGGTATTTCGAATTCGGCCATGTCCCAGTCGGTGGCTACCGAATCGGACTGCGGGCCGCCGGATCGCCAACAGACGGGAAAGGGATGAAAGAAATCCAAGTATCCCCGGCAGGGATTACCGAAGCCGATCTAACAGTTGCGGATGTGAATCCGCCGACGTCTGCCCCCGGAAAATAAATCTAAATTTTTCGGCCGACAATGACGTAATCGAGACCACCGAAAAAACGCTCCCGGAAATCTGTCGGCAGGCTCGCGAGTTCAGGCATTGTGTCGATTGCGGGTGAGAGCCGGTGTATCTCGAAGCCCGTCATTCCCGCCTCTTCCATGCAGAACTGCAGGTATTGATGCGGCATGGGGCGCGTGTGTGTGGGATCCAGATAGAAGTACGTTGCGAAGATGGCGAGGCATTCCGGATTCGGCGTCTCAAGCGCCAGGATGCCGCCGCTGCGCAGTTTTGCGGCGCATAGCCGAATCATCTCTGGCAGTCGTTCCGCCGGAAGGTGCTCCACTACCTGCGAACTCATGATGCCATCGAACTCGCCATCGGGTTGTGCCGGCAGGTAGACGAATAAGTCCGCGACTTCGGCCTGCAATCCGGCCTGGTGGCACTGCGCGACGGACTCCGCGCTGAGATCGATGCCGCGCGCCGGGACGCCGTTATCGCGCATCGCCGATAGAAACTCGCCCCGTCCGCAGCCAATGTCGAGAACGTTGTCGCGATTGGCGAAGATCGGCCGGTAGAATTCCATGTGCCTGCGGATCTCTTCCTCGGTCCCTCGGAAACGCTCGGCAAAGCGGCTGTAATCGAGGGCAGGAACCGTGGGGGGCGCCGTTGGCTGCGACTGTGCGCTGGCGGCTGCGGGTGCCTGCGCCGGGACCGTTCCGCCCGTGCGCATCCTGATCAAACGTAGTTCACTGTGAATCAGGCGCTCGTACGATTCCCGAACCCTGGCCATGTCGGCGGCGAACTGCCTTTGCAGCGCGACATTCGTGCGGTCCAGGGCGCCGAGATAGTCGTTGTGCTGCGCCTTCACGATCTCGCGGAAGTTGGTTTCGATCAGCGTCACGCGATGCTGAAACGCCGATTGCAGGTCCGCGGCAGCGCGCAGGAACTGGATCTCGTTGGTCGCCAGATTGTGCTCCCATTCTTTGCGCCATTCGATCCAGTGTGTGCGGATGTCTTTCAGTTCCCGCGCTTCGTCGAGAAGTGTCGCGCGCGACGCCTCGCTCATGTCGAGGCGATTTGCGAATTCTGAGAGGGTTCGGTTCTGTGCCTCGATGCCCGCCTTCAGCCAGGGAATTTCCGAAACCAGCGGATGCATCGGCAGTACCCGATCGTTCACCTGCGAGCACAAGGACAGCAGCACCCGGTTTTGATCGTCAAGAGCCTCGATGATTGCTTCCATCGCAGCCACGGTCTCGCGATTGAAAACCACCTGATCGCGCACGAACCACTGCAGCGACCGCGCGATCAGCTTCTTCGCACCCTGGACAAGTTTGTTGACAAGCCCGCCAGCGCGCGGGTTGACGCCGCCAATCGCCGCGATCTTCGCCTGTGCAGCGTCGCGTGCCCGGACGATCGGCATCAGGTCGGCGGGAATGATGCGAACAGGGGAGATCTCGCTATCTGCGCTGTCGCCATTCGATTGCGGCAGCTGTCCGTGGCGTACGCGGTCCCGCACTGCAGCCACAATGGCGCTCAATTCGGCGATTCTTTCTTCGTCGGTAGGCACGATGCTATTTGCGCTTCGACTTGGCGCTGGTCTTCGAATGCGACGCGATCATGCGGGATTCCAGCCCTCCGCGCGGGGTGAAATCGCCCGTTACAGTGGCACTCACGGGCCTGCAGGCTTTCACGATATCCCGCAGCATGCAGTTCACCACATTTTCCTGGAAGATTCCCAGATCGCGATAGGCCAGCATATACATCTTGAACGATTTGAGTTCCAGGCATAGTTTATCTGGAACATAATTCAGCGTGACGACGCCAAAATCAGGCAGCCCGGTCTTCGGACAAACCGACGTGAACTCCGGGTTCGTGATCTCAATCTCGTAGTTCGGAAACTGGTTCGGCCAGGTTTCGATCTCCGGTAGTTTCGCATCAACGCCGGCGGCGGCGTGCTCGTCCGTATATCCCCGCTTCATTGTTTGCCTTCCCCACTCCCGCTCGTCAGTTCTTTAGACAGCAGTTCCAGGAACAGGCCGACATCGGTGACCACTCCGACGGCTTGCCCCGTTCCTCTGTCGCTCACTTTCGTCGCCACCGCGGGATTGATATCGACGCAAACAATTTTCACCCAACTCGGCAGCATGTTCCCGGTCGCGATCGAATGCAGCATAGAGCCGAGGCAAATTACCAGGCCCGCTGGCCGCAACTGCGCCGCGTAGGCATCCTGCGCCTCGTTCATGTCGGTAATCGTCTCCGGCAGAGGACCGTCGTCGCGAAGGCTGCCCGCCAGTACGAACGGCACGTTGTTCCTGACGCACTCGTACATCACGCCGGATTTCAGCTTGCCGCTTTGGACTGCACCCCGAATGCCGCCCGCGTGATAGATCGCATTGATGGCGCGCATGTGATTGCGATGGCCGTGTTCAGCCTGCCTGCCATCGGCCATGCGAATGCCAAGCGACGTCCCCAGCAGCGACGACTCGATATCGTGCACGCCCAGCGCATTGCCGCTGAGCACAGCATTGATCCAGCCGCCGCGAATCAGCTTCGCCAGGCCTGCGACTCCACCTGTATGCACCACTACCGGACCAGCCACGGCGACAATCGTCTTGCCCTGTTCCTTCGCCTGCCGCGCCAGCATTGCAGTCTGCCGGACAGCGGTCTCCACCTGCCGCTCCGACGAAATTTCATTTGACATGAACGCAAACGCCAGACGATCGCGCTCTTTCGATTCCGGGGCCACGCGAATTCCATGCATGCCACTGACAACCATGTCGCCGGCCTTCAGGTCGCGGAGGCGGCGACAATACGCTTCGCCGTCTTTTACGACAATCATGGCGTCCATGCGCTGGTTCTGCACTTCGACCCAATCGCCGTTGAGCCGTATAAAGGTGTGGTGGTTGCTGGTGGAATAAAAATCTTCCGGCGCGCAGCGATCGCGCTCCACCAATTTCAAAGTGGCGTCACCGCCCTGTACCGGCGAGCATCCGATGGGCAGCAATTGGGCCAGCAGATGTTCCATCTGGCGGCGATCCGGCGCTTCGAGACGCAGACGCAGGTACGACGGCTCGCCGTTGGTGCGGCCAATGCGAAACTGTTCGACTTCAAACCGACCGTTCGATTCGACGACCTTATCGAAGATCTGCTCCATGACGTGCGAATCGATAAGGTGGCCTTCGGCCTCGACAACTTCTTCAAAGGGCATGAAATACCAGTCTAACCGAGGGTGACCGGGAGGTGACGGAGAGGATCAGGGCCAGACGACGATTTCCCCTTGTTTGGGGCAGATCGGCGAAGTATTCCACGCTGCTTCAAAGACTTCGAGATATCGCGTTGAAGGCATTTGAGGGAGTGTAATGACGACTACACTCAGTGCGGGATATGAGCGCCACGCCCGCGACGCGGACTCCGCAAAAAGCTGATCTCTGGTGAGTAGTGTGTGGAATCCCGCAAGAGATGCCGCCGCGACCAGGTCGCCGTTCCGCAGGGTCTTCCATCCACGACTCTCCGCTGTGTCGCATTTGATTGCGAGTCCACGCAAAAGATCCACTAAATGGACATCCAGATTGGCGTCAAGGAGCCACATGGAATGAGCCGGCAAATTCCGAAGCGACCTTCAGCACGTCACTCATTGCGGCATGGGGGAAGGCGCGGGCAAACGCCTCGTCGATATCCTCCAGAGACATGCCGTTCGATAGACATTCCAGAATCAGTTCGACAGACAAGCGTGTCCCCCGCACGGCTAGCTTGCCACCGAGTAATTCCGGGTCCGCCACTATCCATTCGTAGTCTTTGTACCGACGAGGCTGCCAGTCCGACATAAGGCCCTCCCTAAGATCAGTCTAGTCGAGTCCAGCTGGCAACGCAGCGCCTGCCCGAGTTCGTGCTCTCGTTCCGGATTTCCCCGACTTCGGCTCTTTGCGTTTGTTGTCATCCAGCACCCATGCGCCGCTCTCATGCCGAAAAAACTTCGCGTTTCCCGCTTCGTCCTGGCGGGCCCAAAGGAATTCCACTCTGTCTGGCTGGTCGGGCTCGTAGTTTCCTGGCTGCGGAAAGCGGATTAAGATTCCATCCGTACATCGGTCTCCCATTCCTTTCATGTACGTGCGGAGTTGTTGGCGGTCGTCTTCCTTGAGGCCGGTCTTCTTACATTCGATTGGAATCGACAAGCCGACGGCTGGAATCACGACAATATCGGCCTTTCCGGTTCCTATAACAAAAGAACCGTAGAGGATCGGTACGATCCGCTCCCGCTCGAACGAGATGCTGGCTTCCCTCAGTTCAACCATCAGGGCTTCTTTGTAAATGAGTTCCTCGTAGCCGGACTGCAGCGTGTCATAAACGGTGTGAGTGATACACTCGATCCGTTCGACGTATTCCCGCACTTCGTCCATACCGCTCCAAGCTCCTTACGTCCGCAACTCCGCAGCTACTTCCGCCGCAATACGCCGCGCATCGTCCACTTGCCCGGGTTCCAGGCTGATCGCCCCCACGCGCGCATGCCCGCCGCCACCGTAGCGTTCACAAATGCTCGCCAGATTGTGTCTCGGCTCCACGGGTGCCCAGGGATTCGATCCCACTGAAATCTTCGTCCTGAAGCTCGACGGGCTTACCGACACCGTATACGTGCCTTCCGGATGCAGATAATACGGAATGAACTTGTTGTAGCCTTCGAGATCATAGCCCGTCAGATCGAACGTAATCACGCCATCGGCTTCTTTAGATTTCTCGCGAATAATTTGCAGAGAATTCAGGTGGCGCTGGTAAAGCGGCTGGTAAACCTGCTGAATCTCGGGCAGCTCGATAATCTCCGCCAGAGTCTTGCTCTGCATCAACTGGATAATGCGCTGCACCGTCTCGGAACCTTTGGAACCTTCGATCACCAACGTCAGCTTCATCGCCGGCGAGCCCAATTCCACCGCCGTCTTCGCGTCTGAATACAGGGCGCCATCGATGATGGTTGCCCAGTGCACCAGATCTTCCAGATCCGGCGCCGTAAAGCCCCACCGGTCGCGCGCCATATTGCGGATGTAGCTGGTGCACGACTTGTAAGTCGTGTCGTACATCTTTTGCGGCGTTTTTGTCGCCTCGTAGTATTTTTGGTCTTCCGGCGTTAGGAACGCGCTCTGATGATGATCGAACCACCACGTCAGCCGGGGATTATTGGAGAACTTGAAGTCGACAATGGCGTTCTCGTCGCCGTCAAACAGGCTGTCTTCGAAGATCTGTGACGCACGATGCGCCATGCCCGTATAGACGAACTCCGCTTCCGGGTGAATTGCTCCCCGGTAGAAGCGGCTGAAGAATGCAGCGGATGCCGCGCCGTCGAAACAGTGGTCGTGATAGAGGACTCGTACGCGCATTCGTATCCGTAAATGGAATCGGGGTGAAAACCTTCCATCGTGCCTGAATACGCGGCAAAATGCAACTGCTTATTCAAAATAAATGCTTCAGACCCGAAAATTCAGGCCGCGAACCCGGAAGCTTTCGCTCCAGACACCACCCGGCGCCAGCATTTGCAGGGCGGAATACTTGCCTTCGGCCCCCAGATTTACGCCATTCGTGATTGCCGCCATAGGTTCAAAACAGATGAATTCCTGGCCTGGAGGCGCGTAGACCACGCCCACCTGCCATTTCGGGCCGAATTCCACCTCCACGCGTCGTCCGCCGCCTTCCACCCAGAAGACCGCTTCGCCCGACCGCTCCCGCACCAAATCCGTAAAACCATCGTCCAGCGCGTGCGTGCCCAGGGGGGTGGGATCGGGCAGGGTGTTCGGCCCGAATTCCCCCGTTGCGCAAAGGCGCTCGTCCACCATAACTGCCGTTCGGGCAGGAATATGCCCGAGGCACTCATTGCGCGGCACGCCGGGAATCGTGAAGTACGGATGGAAACCGATCACAACGGGCATGGGATCGCTGCTGAGATTCTTCACGGTAATCCGCGTTTCCAGTTCACCCGCCGCCAGCCGATATGTCATTTCATATTCGTGCGCGAAAGGCCAGTTCGCCATCAGCGACGGATAACGCCAGAACTCCAGGCGGCTGGTCACCCAGGCGCTTTTGGCGTCGGCGCTCAGATCCGTCACCTGCCACAAATCGGACGCCGTCAGCATGCCGTGAATCGCCACATGTTCCGGATGCATCCGCAGCACGCCCAGAGATTCATTGAACGCATACCAGCTGCCATTGGCGCGAAAGCCACCGCCGGGGATGCGGTTCGCCCACGGCGCCAGAAACGGGATGCCGCTGAGCCCTTTCAATTCCGAAATGTTAGGCGCCGGCATGTAGAGGATATCCGCACCATGCACCTTCATCGAATAAGCCCGGTTGCCGATCGAGGGGGCGATTAGCGTTTCGACACCATTCGTCGCGTCCAAGAGGCGAATGACGTCCACGCCATAGTCCTGCAATCGTTCACCGGTGTACGAAGATGACATTTACTAGCCAGTGTAAGCCCCTTCCGACGGCGTGGCCCCGTCCATGCGGTAGAGTAAATCTGACCCCCGGTCTCTCGCATGCAAAAGGCCCGACAGATTGCCAGAGCGGGGATGTTTGTCAGCGGTCTGCTGGCCATCCTCAAGATCGGTGTGGGCTGGATGGCGAATTCCGCTGCCGTCATGGCGGATGGTTTCGAATCCGCTGCTGACGTCTTCACGTCAGGTCTGGTGCTGATCGGCATGACGATTGCCGCTCGCCCGGCTGACGAGAACCACCCCTACGGTCACGGTCGTGTCGAAATCCTCACCGGCCTGTTGCTGGGGTTCGTGCTCTTCGGTGCCGGGATGCTCATTGCGGTCAATGCCTGGATTGGCGCTGGGGCAACGCCGGTACCGCCCGCCGCGTACGCCATTTGGCCGTTGCTGGTCTCAATAGCAGCCAAGGCTGGCCTTGTCACCGTGAAGTACAGGCACGGCAACCGTCTGGGCAGTTCGGCGCTCAAAGCCGATGCGGCGAACGATGCGGTCGATATCGTTTCCGGCATGGTGGCGCTATCGGCGCTGCTGCTCAATGTGAGATACCCGGAGCGCTTCCCGCACGCCGATCGTTACGGAGCCTTTGTGGTAGGGCTGATCGTCATTGCTACCGCCATCCGCGTCGCGTATGAAGCGGCCATGCATCTGATGGACACGATGCCAGATGATGCATCGATGGAGTCTATCCGTCGGGAAGCGGCAGGCGTGACTGATGTACTCGGGGTCGAGAAATGCTTTGCGCGCAAGACCGGTCTGAAGTACCACGTCGATTTGCATCTGGAGGTCGATCCCGAAATCACCGTCCGCGCATCGCACGATATCGCGCAACGCGTTCGCGAGCGCGTGTGCGAGAAGTTGCCCTGGGTTGCCGACGTGCTTGTTCACGTGGAACCGGCGCCTGGATCCGATACGCGTTACTCTCCGCCGCGTCCCGAAGCGCTTCGCTGATACAGGTCATCCAGTTCTGAGCGAAAATTCTCCATCACCTGTGTGCGACGCACCTTCATGGTGGCCGTTACTTCACCATGCTCAATCGAAAACTCGCGATGCACAATGCGGAACCGCTTGATTTGCTCGAAAGGCGCCAGTTGTTTGTTGATCCGCGTCACGATGCGCTGCACCTCCGCGATTACCTGCGGTGCTTCATGAAGCGGCACCCCCGCGTCCACCGCGCCTGAAATCGTCTCCGCCACTGAGGGGTGAATCGTGAACAGCGCTACCAGGTGCGGTAAACGGTCGCCGGCCACTATCAGTTGGCTGATGAGCGGCTCGAACTTAAAGAACGTCTCCACGCGGCCGGGAAAAACTTTCTTGCCATTCGAAGATACGATCAGCTCTTTCTTGCGCCCGGTAATGTAAACGTAGCCCTCGGCGTCGATAGTTCCGATATCGCCTGTATGCACCCAGCCATCCTGAATCAGTTGCGCGGTCGCCTCCGGGTCGTTGTGGTACCCGCTCGAAAGCGCGGGACTCCTAAACTGCAACTCGCCCTCGTCGCTGACCCGAAATTCCACTCCCGGCAACGGCTTCCCGATGCTGCCTGGCCGCGGCGCGTTTACGGGATTCAGAGCTGCTATCCCGCCCTCAGTGAGTCCGTAGCCTTCAATCAGAGGCATCCCGATGGCCTCGAAAAACTCCGCCAGATCTGCCGAGAGCGGTGCCGCACCGGAGATCGCGGTCCGCAACCTGCCCCCCAAACGCTCGCGTATCGTCGCAAAAATCAGGCGATCCGCCAGCGCCAGTGGAAGCTTCACCTGCAGCGGGACCGTCTTGCCCTCACGGCGCCGCCGCGCCGCCGTGCGTCCCAATCTCACTGCCCCATGAAATGCCTTCTGCGCCAAACCAGGCTTCTTCTTCACTTCTGTGAGAATGCTCGAATACATCCGTTCCCACACGCGCGGTGGCGCAAGAAACACCGTCGGCTTTACCGCTTTCAGTTCGCCGGGCAATTTCATCAGGCTCTCCGCAAAGGAAACCGGCGTCCCCGTCAGCAGTGGCAGCAACTCCACCACCACCCTCTGAGCAATATGCGCCGAGGGAAGAAAAGCAATCGTAATATCGTCGGGCGTCAGGTCAATGACATGTGGACCCATGTGGATGTTCGCGGTCAGCGCGCCCTGCGTCACTAGTACCCGTTTCGGATCGCCTGTCGCGCCAGAAGTGAGATACAGAATCGCGTTGTCTTCCGGCGAAACTTCCGCCGTATACCGACCATGCCCGCGCAGCGCAGCCAGCGAGATTGCGCCTTCGGCTTCCCCTGTCATCAGAATGAAATGCTGCACAGGAGCGCCACGCAAGGCAGCCAGCGTCTTCGGATCCTCCACCACTAGCGCTTTGGCCTCTGACAGCTCGATGGTCCTGACAAGTTCCGCTGGTGGATAACTCGGGTACAGCGCGGCCGCCACCGAGCCGTTCATCAGAATCCCCTGGTCCACCAGGTAAAACTCTGCGCGCGTTTCCGAGCAGATGGCGATATGGTCGCCCCGCCCCAGCCCCAGCGCGTGCAAGCCCGCCGCGATCTCCTCGGCGGCCGCGAGATACTGCGCCCACGTCCAGGTCTGCACGCCCGCCTTGCCCGGTTGACGCAACGCGAGTTTATCGGGATAGCGCGCCGCCGTCGCGCGCAGCACTTGGGGAATGGTGGTGGGCTGTTTACCTGGAGTGCGCGGGTTTGAGGAAGATGGCATGCCGTTCGTATGCCAGTGTAGTACGCGGCGACGATGTTACGCCGCGCTATCAGGCTTCGACGGCTTTCGCTTCCTCATGCTCGGGCGTCGGCGTCTCGCCCACCGTTTGTGCCACCCAATCCTGCAGCATCTGGTTGAGCCTGCCACGATCATGCGGCGTCATCCCGCTCGTCTCAATCGGATCGCCAATGAGAATCTCAATTTCTCCGCTGTGAATACACGCCGATCCCATCGGCAGAATCGCCCGCGAGTGGAGAATTGCGATCGGCACAGCCGGCACCCCGGCCTTGATCGCAATGTACGCTGCGCCCTCGCGGAACGGACGCATCTGCGTTATCGTGCGCCCACCTTCTGGAAACAGCAGCAGGGAAACGCCTCGTCCCCGCAGCATCTTTGCGCCTTCCGACATCATTTTCAGCGAAGCTCGCGGATCGTCCCGCACCACCGGCAAATGCCCGGCCCGTGTGAGATGCCAGCCCATGAACGGAATCGAGAACAACCCCTTCTTCGCGAAGAACCGGAATTGGAGCGGCACCGAACTCAGCACGGCCGGCGTGTCCATATAGCTGGCATGATTCGCCGCGAGGACATAGCTGCGCAGCGGATCGAGCTTCTCTATGCCGGTGACGCGGCATCTGACAACACTCAGCGCCAGCAATATCCGCGACCACGTCTGTGCCACCCGATGCTGCGTAAAACCGGTGCGGTCCCAAATAGAAGAGACAAGCGAAATACTGGCCATCATGACGGTGGCCAGAATAATTGCTGGTGCCTTAAAGAGGATTGCCCGGAGTTTCCACACGATGATCGGCAACTCCATTATGCCTTCCGTAGTCTTTTTCGGCTTGCCGTCCATGGTGGAGGAACCTGGCCGCACGCCGTCGCATTTGTAGAATGGGGGAGGAGATTTACGCACCCATCATGAAGAAAAATCAATATTTAGCTGTTGTCTGCCTGCTCGCAGGCGCGACCAGCATTTATGCGCAAAGCCCGGTGGCGAAAGGTAAGGCCACGTTCGATCAGCAGTGCGGCCTCTGCCACGACCCGTTGACGACAGAGAAGAAGATGGGTCCTGGACTGAAGGGGCTGTTCAAGCGGCCGAAGCTGGCCACGACGGGCAAACCGACCAACGACGCCAATGTCCTGGAAAAGATTAACGAAGGCGGCAACGGTATGCCCCCGTTCACGAAAGAAATGCTCTCCGACGCCGAAAAAGGTAACTTGCTCGCGTATCTGAAGACGCTGTAGCCTACGCGGGGCCTATCCCCGTGCTTTCGCTACTTCCACTGCTTTTTCCAGAATCACGTCGCCGCTCGGCTTCTTCGCCGCCGCGGTGGGCTCCGGTGTGGAATCGTCTTCTTCGGGATCGCCTGAACCCGCATCCGGATCGATCACTACCGTTTCCGGGGTAACGCCGTTATCCTGAATCGACTTCCCGTCCGGTGTGTAATACTTCGCGACAGACAAAATCACAGCTCCGCCATCGTCCATCGTGATCGGGCGCAGAATCGACGCGTCACCGTAGGTCCGCTCCCCCACAATCGCCGCCCTCTTCTCGCCCTGCAATCCGGCTGCGGCAACTTCCGCGGCGGCTGCTGTACCGCGGCTGGTCATCACGACCAGAGGCAGCGTGGAGACAACCTTCTTCTCATCCGCATTGAAATCCTTGCGCGGAAACTTCTGACCCTGCGCGTACGTGATCAGCCCCTTGCTCAGGAACAAATTCGCCAGTTCCACGCCTTCTTCCGGATCGCCCGTCGCGCAATAACGAAGATCGAGAATTATTTTTTTCGCGCCCTGCTTCTGCAGGCTCTCCAGAGCGGCGGAAACTTCTTTTACTTTGCCCGTACCCATCGTCGCCGCTTTGATATAGCCAAGCGAATCCGGCAGCATCCGCGATTCCACCGGTGGATTCGCCACAATTGAGCGCGTCAGCGTCATCTTCTGCGGCTCCGGCTTGCGGCGAAGCACCGAAAGGTCCACTGTGGAACCCGGCTCACCGCGCAGCAGCAGCTTCGCATACGCCAGCGGCATATCGCGGCTGCCAATTCCCTTGATCGATTCGATGTAATCGCCATTGCTCAGGCCAGCTTTATCGGCCGGAGAACCAGGCACCGCCGAGACCACCACGATGTACCCATACTTCTTCGCCAGCACCATGCCGAGATCGCCCGCATACGCATCGGAACTCTTCAGGTATTCCTTGTACTGCGTGGCGTTGAGATAACTCGCATAGGGATCGATCGCTTCCAGCAGTCCGTTCAGCGCACCCAGCGTGACGTTCGGGATGTTGGGCTCTTCCACATACTCGGTGGAGATATAGGAGAGAACCTGCGTGTAAACCTTGAGGTGCTTCAGGACGTCAGCGGTATCCGACCCGCTGTCCGACGAAGACGCCCCCTTGACCACGCCTCCCACAAGGAGCAATGCCACCAATAAGGTGGATGACAACACAACGGTGAATTTGGCGCGGCGGTTCATATGATTGAGACGCGGAGAGACGGGCAAACGGTTGCCCTGCTCCCCTGCATTTCTTTAGTATATGTCCATTTCTCCCGCGCAGGACAGGTAAGTGCCGCGCCTCCATACCCAAAACGCTAAACTGGCTGTGCGATGTCTCAAATGCTCAAAGAGATCTGCCAGCAGCCTGAAGCCCTGGAGCGGACCCTCGCCTGGCAACTTCCGCACATCAACAAGTTCCGCGAATTCCTCTCAAAGCACCGCCCCCGCCTGGTCGTCATCGTAGCCCGGGGTACCTCGGACAACGCCGCGCAGTTCGGCCGCTATCTGATTGAGATCATGACCGGCATCCCGGTCTCGCTCGCCGCACCCTCGGTGCATTCTCTTTACAACGCCGCGCTCGATTACACAAATACCCTCGTCGTCGGCATTTCTCAATCGGGCGAATCCACCGATATCGAGGCCGTGCTCGCCCGTGCCCGCGAGTGCGGCGCCATCACCGTTGGTATCACCAACGAACCAAAGAGCGGGCTGGCCAATATGGCGGAACACGTACTGTTGGTCCGTGCCGGCCGCGAAAAAAGCGTGGCCGCGACGAAAACGTACACCGGACAGATGCTCTCTCTCTATTTGTTGGCCTATGCGCTGGGAGCCAAAATCCGCCTGGATCATCTGCAGCAAATCCCCGAAGTCGCTCAGGCTGCTCTCGCGCTGGAACCGCAGGTCTCCGAGCTGGCCGACCGTTTTCACGCCATGAACCATGCCGCCGTGATCGCCCGCGGACTGAACTACGCCAACGCCTTCGAGTTTTCTCTGAAGATGATGGAGACGTCTTACGTTGTGGCGGAACGTTTCTCCGCCGCCGATTTCCTCCACGGCCCTATCGCGATTGTGGACCGCGATTTTCCGATTTTCCTTTTCTGCCCGGCAGGCCCCGTCTGGCCGTCGATGAAGGAAACGCTGGAAAAGCTAAAGGCGCGCCGGGCGGACGCGGTCGTCATCACCGATCGCCGTAATAAGGAAGCGAGCCTGCTCGCGACCGAAACGATTCGCGTTCCCGTACTGCTTCGCGAGCTCTATACGCCGATTCCGTACGTTATTCCCGCGCAGCTGTTCGCCGCGGCTCTGGCGAAAGCGAAAGGTCTGGATGCCGATCGGCCGCGCGGATTGAGGAAGGTGACGCAGAATCTGTAGGGCGCTCAGAAACGCGAAAAGTAAAATGGAGGGGGCGAACGCATGGATAACAATGTACTCATCGCGTTAATCGGCGCTGCCAGCTCAGAGCTTGTGGCGATTACTGCGCTTCTGCTCAACTATCGCGAAGTTGACGTGGCGCTGGTCAGGGACAAGGTCGGTTTGTAATCTGGCCTGGCCTGCCGGGAGCTGTGCCTGGCGCGTTTCTGGCAACCTCTGTATCGGGAGTTGGACCAGTCCTCCTGCCTCGTCGCAATTCTTGCGGGGGCCGGAGATTCTGCGCCCCACTGCCATCGCCCTCGGCATCGGGTTCGTTTTGTAAAACGTCCATTTTGTCTTATCCGCGTGAATCCGCGTCCATCCGTGGCTAAGTGGCTAAGGTTCTTCTCTTGCTAAAGTGATCTCGTACACCATGACACGCACTTCCGGGATGCGCGATTTCGATTGGCCCATGCTTCTGGTCTTGCTCGTCATCTGCGCTCTGGGTATCCTTCAGATTTATAGCGCCACCCACGACACCGTCTGGCAGGGTGCCTGGTGGAAGCAACTCCTCTATATCGTCTCCGGCATAGCGCTCATGTGGCTGATTGCGCGGGTCGATTACCACTCCCTGATCGCCCAGGCCTACTCCGGCTACTTCGCATCTATCGTGCTTCTGCTGGCCGTGCTCCTCGTAGGCCGACATGCGTGGGGTTCCACGCGATGGATCGCTCTTCCGGCTGGAATTCATCTCCAGATGTCGGAGTTTGCCAAGTTCGCCATTGTCCTGCTCGTCGCGCGCTACCTGACCGACCTGCACACCGACGTTCTGGAATTGGGCGACTTCCTCAAACTTGCAGGCATGATTCTGGTGCCGATGGCGCTGATCGCCAAAGAGCCGGATCTCGGCACGGCTCTGACGTACATCCCCATCCTTGCCATCGGTGTTTTGCTGGCAGGCATGCGCTGGAAGTATTGGGCCGCGATCGGCGTAGTGGCCCTCATCGTGATCCCGGTGACCTTCCCCCGGCTGCAGCCCTACCAACGGGCGCGGATCGTCAGCTTTCTCGATCCTGAACGCGATCCGCAGGGCACCGGCTACCAGCAGATCCAGTCTGAAATCGCCGTCGGGGCTGGCGGAACCTGGGGAAAAGGCGTCACTAAGGGTAGCCAAACGCAGTTGCGCTTCCTCCCCGTGCCACATACAGACTTTATTTTTTCGACCTTTGCGGAGGAGCACGGCTTCATCGGAGTGATGTTTGTGCTCACTTTTTACTTCATTTTGCTGATGCAGGTGGTCCAAAACGGACAGACTGCGCCGGACCGGGCGGGTATGTATATCTGTATGGGGGTTGCGGCGCTGCTTTTATTTCATATACTGGTAAATGTAGGTATGGTAATTGGGAAGATGCCCGTAACGGGTATACCCCTGCCATTGATGAGTTATGGAGGGTCGAGCGTATGGTCTATATTCCTGATGCTTGGCCTGGTGAATAGCGTACGAGTCCGAAGGTTCGTGAATTGAGCTTTAGCGGATGTGAGGAGAAATCCGGAGTCCGCTGCGTTTGCAACAAAGATCGGCAGTTCAAAAGCAGTTCAGTATATTGTGCGGTAACAAAATTTTAAGACAGGTAGTTGGGATCCAGTGCAGAGGGAGACTTTGCGGAAGATTCTGCGCTTCTGAGTTTCAGTAGAGCGCGTGGGTTTTCCGCCGCCGCGATGTAGCGGCGGGTGCTCCGAAAAGAGATGGGTTCCCTGGGCCGATGAACAAGCGCGCAGGCCGCAAGGTGCGTTGCGCGCTACTCATTTGGGAAGCGCGCAGGCCGTACGTGTCCGTTGCGCGCGACTCATATTAGTGGGTGTTGAGCATATCTCCACCCGCCGGCCAAGCGTGAGAGTGTGATTTGGTCGTCTGGCGCCGCACGGCGGTCAGTGGCGGCAACGGGCGATCCTTACGCGGGGCGCAGCACGTCGAAAATCGGAGCCGGAATCTCCCGGCAAGGGCTCGCCGCCAGAAGCGGCGACAACCATCAGGGAAGCCCGACGGGAGAAGAAGGCATGTCGAAAGAACTAATCGTCGCCACGGGGCGCCACGAAACAAGAGTGGCGATTCTCGAAGACGACCAGCTCGTTGAAGTTTTTCACGAGCGCGAAAAAGAGTATTCCCTCGCAGGTAGTATCCATAAGGGCCGCGTCACCAGAGTATTGCCTGGCATGCAGTCCGCATTCGTCGACATCGGACTCGAACGGGACGCATTTCTCTACGTTTCCGATTTTTTTGAAGACAACGACGAATATGATGCCGTCGTCAGCACCGCCGAAGAAAAAATTCTGAAATTGGAAAAAGGCGGCGGTTCGAGCCTGCCCCCCGAAGTCCGGGCCATTTCCGCGCCCGCTGGCGAATCGGTCACCGCTCCGGAAGGAGCGGTTGAGCGTCCGCAAAACCAGCAAAATCGCGAGAACCGATCAGCCGAAGGTCGTGGCGATGTCCGGCCAGGCGGTGATCGCAGCGGTAGCGATAGAGGTGGTGATCAAGGGCGCGGTCGTGGTCGCCGAGGACGTCGTCGCGGTGGACGCGGACCCGGTGGACTGCCCGATTCGAAATATTTCACTCCCGGTGCATCCGCTTCTGGATCAAATCAGGGCCCAAATCAGAGCGGTGAACGTCATGCGGTACCCGCGGAAGGTCGGCGTTCCGAACCTCTCGAAGAAATCGAGGAAACTTCCTCAGTACCCGAGGTTTTTGAACGCTTCGTGTTGCCCGGCGAATCGCTGGCGAAGTACACGGGGCCAGATCGCAGCGCGGCTGTGGAAGCGGCTATCCCGGTGGAGCATGATCTTCCTGGATTTGCGTGGACTGCGCCTGTAGAAGAAGCGGTGGAAGTCTCTGAGCCGGTGGTGGCTGAAGTCTCGGCTCCTCCGCCAGTAGCGCCGCTCGTCATGTCTGCCCCTCACACGTCTGAGGTTGTGGTCACCGAGCCGCTTGCGGCCGTATCAATAGTTCAGGAAGACGAACGCCCCGAGCTGATTCCGACCGCCGATGCCCCCGTCGAAACCCTCACCGAGGAAGATGAGGAAGTAATTCTCGCCGCTGCCGAAGCCGTCGCGGCGATCAAAGAAGAAGCTCTCGACGAAATGGCCACAGGCGTACCGCTCTCGGAAGTGGAAGCCGAAGCTGAAGCCGAAGAATCCGGCGACATGCAGGCCGAAATGTCTGATGAAGCGTCCGATGAAAATGATGGCGATTCTGAGCCGTCCGAACTCGCCGCGGCTGGCGAGCAGGTAGCGGGCGAAGAAGGTCCCGAACCCGCCCGCATTCCCACCAGCCTGACCGCGACCCTCCGCGAACAGGGTCATCGCTATCCGCATCGCGTCTCACGTCGTTCGCGCCGCAGGGGCGGCCGCAATCGCGGAGATCGCGGAGAACAGGGGCCGCAGGGTGAGCCCCGTCAAGGTAGCCAGGCCGGGCAAAGGCCGCCAGCTGTAGCCCAGGGCGGCGAAACGTTGCCGGTCACTGATGCGGCTGTCGCCGACGTCATCCTTGGTGATGCGGCCGTGCCCACAGAGCTCGAGATCGAGGAAATGCAGCCCGCCGCCGCAACCGGGGTTGAAGAAAAGTCCCCCGCTGTGCGTGAAGAACGCAGACCGGATCGAGACCGTGGCGGTCGTGATCGCGGCAGAGATCGTGGCGGACGCGACCGTGGCCGCGATGGTAACCGCGAAGGCAGGAGTGAGAGTTCGCGCGAAGGAGCACCGAAAGAGGGCGCGTCAAGAGAAGAGCGGCCTGACCGCGAACGCCCCGTGTTGCCATCCATTTCAGATCTTCTGAAAGAAGGACAGGAAATCATCGTTCAGATTTCCAAAGAACCGCTCGGCCAGAAAGGCGCGCGCATCACTTCACATATCGCGTTGCCGGGTCGCTTTGTTGTTTACATGCCGACAGTGGACCACGCTGGTGTCTCGCGCAAGATCCCGTCCGACGAAGAACGCCACCGCCTAAAGAAGGTTCTGCAGACGCATCGTCAGGGAATTCCCGGTGGCTACATTTGCCGAACGGCCGCTGAAGGCAAGACCGAAGAAGAATTGAAGAGCGACATGCACTTCCTCTACAACCTCTGGCTCGATATGCGCCAGAAGGCCGAGAAGAAACCCGCTCCGGTCCTCCTGCACCACGATCTCGATCTGGTGCAGCGCATTCTCCGAGATCAGCTCACCACGTCTTTCAAGACGATCTGGGTCGATAACGAAGAGCACTACGAAAGCATTCTGCGCTTCGTGCAGAGGTTCCAGCCAGCGCTGGTTGGCCGCGTCAAGCTGTACACGCGCACCAATCCGATCTTCGACGAATTCGGCATCACGGCCGAACTCGAAAAGGCGCTGCGCCCGAAAGTCTGGCTAAAATCCGGCGGCTACATCGTCATCAATCAGACTGAAGCGCTGGTGGCGATCGATATTAATACCGGCAAGTATGTCGGAAAGTCGAACCGCCTCGAAGACACCATCGTCAAGATCAATACCGATGCGATTAAAGAAATCGTGCGGCAGATTCGTCTGCGCGATTTGGGCGGCATCATCGTGGTCGACTTCATCGATATGGACGAGCGCAAGAATCGCCAAAAGGTGATGATGGCGCTCGAAGATGCGATGCGTGTGGATCGTGCGCCGTACAAGATTCTGCAGTTCAACGATTTCGGCCTGGTGGCGATTACGCGCAAGCGCGTGAAGCAGTCACTCGAACGGACGTTGTGCACGCCATGCGGATACTGCGAAGGCGCGGGCTACATCAAGAGTCCGCAGACCGTGATCACGGAGATCCTGCACGAAGCGCAACGACTGCGTAAGGCCGTGGCGGATCAAAAGGGCAATCTGATGCTGCGCGTGAATCCGGAAGTTGCCAAGGTGCTCAAGAGCAACCAGAACTCATTCCTCCAGGAGGTGGAAGAGATTCTGGGCAAGAGCGTGATGGTGAAGAGCGATCCGCTGCTGCACCAGACGAAGTTCGACCTGGCTTAGTCGGAAAGTGCGGTCGGGCGCGGCTTGCGGGCTTCGACAATGAGGGTATGCGGGAAGTCGTAGTCAGACTCCCATTCCACAGCGAGGCATTCGGAGAACAACTCCGGGTGCCTCGTTTCTTTTGTGGGAAGGCACTTCACTGGCGCTTCGAAGCCCGCATCCAGCAGCATTTCGGTCAGGAACCCGATTGTAAGAATGTGCAGGTGCTCGCCTCTGCAGAGCAGGTAGTTGTCGAGCCGTCCACCGGTGCTGGCGCGGACGTCGGGAAAATCTGAAAACCAGGCGTTGTCGCCGGCGACGAACTTCGCGATTGCGGAATCTCCATCCGGTCCGCCTACGCGATAAACGCCGCCCGGAATCAGGCAGCGAAAAACTTCATGAAAGTGCTGACGCAAATCGGGCAAGTGTTCGACAACGTGGTGGGAGTAGAAGGCGGGAATTGTGTCGTCGTGGAATGGCAACGGGCGGCGGAAGTCCGCCCACACATCGCAGCGCGCCGTCAGGCAGTTAGCGTCGACGTTGATCCAGCCGTTGAGGTAAGTTTTCTGGCCGGGGCCAAGGTGCACTCCGCTGGCTCCGGCCCGGGGCGCGCGCAGATGCCTGTAAATCCATCCGTTAATGCCCATGACCGGGCCGAGCGACAGGTAGAACAGCAGCTTGGCATTCCGGCTGATCATCTTGTGATCAGGCCAGGCTCTGCGGCTGTATGGGCAAACGCCGGATGCGCTTGCCGGTGGCCGCAAAGATCGCGTTGCATATCGCCGGTGCGATGGTCGGCACGCCAGCCTCGCCCATTCCGCCAGGTGCCTCCGTGCTTGGAACGATGTGGACATCGACCATCGGCGCCTCGTCCATACGCGCGACGTCGTATTGATGGAAGTTGGACTGCTGCACTCGACCGCCCTGGATGGTAATTTCACCTTTGAGCGCCGCGCTCAAGCCGAATACGATGGCGCTGCGGATTTGCTGTTCAACGATTGCCGGGTTGACAACCTGACCGCAATCGGTGGCGCAGGTGACGCGATGCACTTTCAGCTTGCCTTCTGTCACTGAGACCTCAGCAACCTGCGCGGTGAAACTGCCGATGTTGTTGACGACGGCGATTCCGTGATGATGCCCGGCTGGCAGCGACTTACCCCATCCGGCCTTCTCCGCCGCAAGATTGAGGACGCCCAGCATCCGCGGGACGCCAGCGAGTAATCGCCGACGCACTTCGAGCGGGTCTTTGCCGCCCGCCGCCGAGAGTTCATCGAGGAACGATTCTCCGAAGAAAGTGTTCTGCGTGTAGCCGACGGCCCGCCAATAAGTCGTTGGAACGCCACCGGTAACGCTGTGATAATCCACCTGCATGTGCGGAATCGCGTAGCGCAGATCCGCGATCCCTTCGACGCTGGTGGAATCCACTCCGCCGCCACCGCGGCCACCGCCGAAACTGCCTCCACCGCCCATCGGCGGGCAGGCGATGTTGGCGGTCAGGACAAGAGGCCAGCCGTCGGCGTCCAGCCCGCCAGCGAACCTCGTGACGGATGCTGGCCGGTAGTTGCCATTTTGAAGATCGTGCTCGCGCGACCAGGTCACCTTCACAGGAACCTTGATGGCCTTCGCGAGTTCGATAGCTTCATACGCGTAGTCCGTGCCCGCGCGGCGGCCGAAGCCTCCGCCGAGGTACTGCGTGTGGATCGTAATCTGGTCCGGGCGGAGGCCGGTGAGTTGCAGGGCGATGCCGTTTATGCCGGCCTGCATCTGCGTGGAAGCCCAAATGTCGCAGCCATCGGGCCGAACGTGTGCGACGCAATTGAGCGGTTCCATCGGTGCATGAGCGAGGAAAGGTGCCTCGTATACCGCTGCGATTTTCTTCGCTGCCGAGTCGAGTGCGGCAGCGCCGTTGCCCGTTCGCCGCGCGGAAGCGCCGGGGAGCAGTGTCTGCTCAGTGAAGTTCTTAAGAATGGCGGGCGAATTGAACGCCGCATTCGCGCCTTCGTTCCACTTGATCTGCAGCGCTTTTGCTCCTTCGAACGCGGCCCAGGTGCTGTCCGCGATGACGGCAACGCCGTTCGAAATCTGCACCGCGTCTTTGACACCGGCGATGGCTTTCGCCTTCGTCGCGTCGAAGCTCACTACCTTACCGCCAAAAACCGGGCAACGCGCGATGGCCGCGTAAACCATTCCCGGAACGCGCACGTCGATTCCGAACTTCGTGCGACCCGTGACTTTGTCGGCGGTATCCAGGCGCTTCAGCGACTTGCCGATGAGCTTGTACTGGCCCGGAGCTTTGAGCTGCACACCAGTAGGGGGCGGGAGTTTGGCAGCAGCTTCAGCAACCTGTCCGAAAGTCAGCTTACTGGAATTCGCCGTGTTGGTGATGACGCCATCCGAAGCGTGGCAAAGAGACTTATCTATACTCCAACGCTGCGCGGCGGCCTGCAGCAGCAGTTCGCGGCCCTGAGCGCCGGCGTTGCGCAGAGGTCCCCACCCGGTGCGGATACTTTGGCTGCCGAAGACGCCCTGTAATCCAAAAGCAGGGTCAATGCCGGGGAATTCGGTGCGGATCTTCTTCCAGTCGCATTCGAGTTCCTCGGCAAGCAACTGGGAAAGCGAGGTCACAGTCCCCTGGCCCATTTCGGACTTGTGGATCATGAGGGTTACGGAATCGTCGGTGCCGATTCTGACCCACGCGTTTACTTTGGCAGGTGTACTGGCTGCTGTCGCCTGCGCACCGAGTTGGCTGCGTTCCGGCAGATAGAAACCGATCAGCAGGCCAGCCGCGGTTGTCTGGAGAAAACTTCGGCGTGAGGTGCTCATCCAACACCCCCTGTGGCCTTCAGTTGGGCGGCTCGATGAATCGCTGCTCGAATATCCTGATACGTTCCGCAACGGCAGATATAAAACTTCATGACTTCGTCGATATCCGCATCCGAGGGTTTGGTATTCTTCGCGAGCAAGGCGGCCGCGCCCATGATCTGGCCGGACTGACAGTAACCGCACTGCGGAACATCCTTCTCAATCCAGGCTTTCTGAACAGGGTGTGAACCGTCGACCGAAAGGCCTTCGATGGTGACCACGTTCTTGCCCTCAACGGCCGCTGCCTGTAAGGAGCAGGAACGCATCGCGGTGCCGTTGACGTGGACAGTGCATGCGCCGCAGATCGCCATGCCGCAGCCGAACTTGGTGCCAGTGAGACCCAGGGTATCGCGCAATACCCAGAGAAAGGGCATTTCCGGGCTGACATCAACGGTTTGAGGCTTGCCGTTGAGCGTGAACTTTATTGTTGCCATGAGGAAGGACTCCGGTTACCACATTACCAAGAAACGCGGGGCATTGACGCCCAGGCGAGTCACGTTACATTGGGGAGACACAGATTGACGGATCAAACTCTCAAATTGCCCGCGACGCCGACGGACCGCTTAGGTCGATATTCGGCCGCAGTCTTTTGCACCGCCCTCGCCATTCGGAGTCTTGTGCTTTGGGCATGGTGGAACCGCGCACTCCATCCGGATCCCGACGTCCTGGAATACGTCACGATCGCGCGTAACCTTTTACTTCATGGAGTCTTTGGCGCTGTGTCAGGCGTGTCGGACTCCAATCGGCCACCACTTTACCCCGCGTTGATTGCGACGCTTTGGCACGGCTCGGGGCCCCCCTTCATCGCTCTTTGTGTTGTACAGGCCATCGCCGGGGCTGTCACCGTGATGCTGGGTTTTCGAATTGCCAGCCGTCACTGGGGGATCAGGGTGACCTGGCTGGCGACGGCGGGCATAGCTCTGTCTCCACTGTCTTGCCGCTTTGCGGTCAATCCTGAAACGGAAACGGTTTTCACAAGCCTCCTCGTCGCAGGGCTGTGGGCCTGGGGCGAGCGTCGTCCGCGAATTGCCGGACTTTTCTTCGGCCTCGCGGCGCTGACCCACTCTATTCTGGTCCCCTATGTTTTCGGAATTGCCGTACTCGGGTTTCTGCCGGTATGGAAGGCGAGACGGAGAAATCATCTCATCATCCTGACTACATTCCTGATTACTGTCATTCCGTGGGCCGCGCGAAACGTCATCCAGTTGCATCGTGCGACTCTCATCGCAGACTCCGGTTGGCGCAGCAATCTTCTCTATGGAACACTGGATCTGAATCTTTTCGTCGGTAACGTTTGGTCCATTGTGCTGAAGCTTCCTGCGACTCAGGTGAATACCACCGATGCCGCCGTGGCCGAAAAGGTGCTTCTGGATCGGGCGGTCGCGCGTATTGCGGCGGACCCGGCACATTGGCTGTTCGTGCGCCTCAAACAGTACCCGCGCCTGTTTGCGGATTCAGGCGAATACATCGATCTGCACAACCGAGTGACGAATCGCATACGCCAGTTCGTCTTTTATGCCGGAGACCTGTCTCTTGTCGGCCTTTCCATCTTTGCCTGCTTCAGGTTGCGAAGGGAACTCGCGGCAACTGTACACATCTGGTCTTTTCCGCTCTTCCTGATGGTGTCGCATCTTCCTATGTGGGTCGAGGTCCGGCGCCTGGTTCCGGCTATTCCTGAACTCACGATTCTGAGCGCCGTTGCGATCGAAATCATTCTGCGCCGTGGTGTTACCCGCACTACGGCTCGTCAGACCCGGCAATCGCTCGCGCTCTGAGCGCAATATTGCCATGCAGGCTTTCCATCTGACGGCCACCATACACAGGCGTCTCCACCACGTCGAACCGCACGGGGTCACCGGCAATGTCCATTACGGCCTCCGAAGTGTCTCCCACCGCGATCTCAAGATAGTAGGAGCCAGGTAGAAACGGAAATTCCTCGATACGGAAACCCAGAGTAGTGCGGTCGCCTTCGCGCAGTGCCGGTTCCGTTCTGAAGTCCTTAAAATCGAGACCTGCCAGTCGATGGTGATCCGCGCCGAGAATCGTAGCGCTGAGGCCGGGATCCGCGACTGCAGTTTTAGCCCGCAGACGCAGGACGATTTCCACAGGATCGAAAGTCTTGATCACTGGCCCATCGAGTGACCGAATCGTGATATCTTCCACCACAAAGCTGGCCGTCTGAACGGCATGGTCACTGCCGTCAACGTGCAACGCACCGGCAAGATACTGGTCGGCAACCGCATTGATATTGCCTTCCGCCACAATCCGGCCCTGACTAAGCACGATGCCCCGCTGGCAGATGGCGCGAATTGCCGACATGTTATGGCTCACCAGGAGGATGGTGCGGCCATGCCCGCTGATCGCCTGCAACCGGTCCAGGCATTTTCGCTGAAACTCAGCGTCACCGACCGCAAGGACTTCATCGACCACCAGGATTTCCGGTTCCAGATGGACGGCCACCGCGAACGCCAGTCTCACGTACATCCCGCTTGAGTAGCGTTTAACCGGCGTATCCAGAAACTTCTCAATCTCCGCAAAATCGACGATGGCATCGAAATTCCGCATGACCTCGGACCGCTTCATTCCCAGAATCGTGCCATTGAGCAGGATATTTTCGCGGCCGGTCAGTTCGGGATGGAAGCCTGTACCCACTTCAAGCAGTGATCCGATTCGCCCGTGGACCTCTCCATAGCCTTCCGTAGGCTCCGTGATCCGGGAAATGATTTTCAGCAGAGTGCTTTTGCCCGCGCCATTGCGGCCAATCACGCCGACGATTTCTCCGTGTTTGATTTCGAGAGAAACGTCCCGCAATGCCCAAAACGCTTCGGCCGATTCGTCAGACTCCCGGTTGCGGCGCAGCAATCTACTGATGCTTCCTGCCAACGAGTCCCGAAGGCTGCCATACTTCAGCCTCGGATTGGGGCCGCTGCCGATGCAGTAAGACTTCCCCAGCTTTTCAAGACGAATCGCGATATCACTCATACGTTGTCCGCGAAGGTCGATTCCATTCGTCTGAAGTAATAGAGTCCGCCCACTAGAATTACGACCACTACGGTCGCAGAAACGGCCAGCATCGGCCCCGGTGCCTCTTTTTCGCCGAGTAGGGCCCAGCGGAAGCCCTCCACCACGCCCGCCATCGGGTTCAGGCCGTAAATGACGCGCATACGGGCGGCAAACAGACTGCTGGGATAGGCCACCGGCGTGAGGAACAGCCAGAATTGGGTGAGAAAGGGTATTGTGTAGCGGACATCGCGGTAGCGCACGTTCAGCGCGGAAAGCCACAGACCCACGCCGAGCGCCATGGCGATTGCCATCAGGATAAACAGGGGAATGGTCAGGATTGCCATGCCAGGCCTGATGTGGTAGTAAAACATCAATAAGATGAGGACGCCGAAGGAAATCGCAAAATCGAGCAATCCACCCAGAACCGCGGCGATCGGGATGATCAGGCGTGGGAAGTAGACCTTGGTAATCAGGTTCTGGCTGCCTATCAGGCTGTTGCTTGCTTCCGTCATGGCGTAAGCGAACAGGGTCCACGGAAGGAGGGCGGCATAGGCGAAAATGGGATAGGGAAGACCCTCGGAGGGCATCTTGGCGAGTTTGCCAAAGAAGATGCTGAAGGCCGCCATGGTCAGCAGCGGCTGGAGGATAGCCCAGGCGGCACCGAGGGCTGTCTGTTTATAGCGGACTT
>CAIKAS010000363.1 GCA_903825445.1 uncultured Acidobacteriia bacterium | reverse complement strand
GTGGATCGGCTTTGCCCATTCTTTGCAAAGCCGCCACTGCCCCGACCCAGAACAATGCCGCCAAAACCACACCCCACCACGTCGCCAGACTTAGGCCCATACCGAAAGCGATCATGATCGCGAGGAGCACCAGTTCACGGTCAGCTCCGAGGAGGGTATTAGGGCGGTTAGCCGACTGATGAATAGGGATTTCGCGTGTTCTTGTGGCATCGTCCATACCGTGGCAAACCTCAGTTAAACCAATGCCGCAGCCACGCCGAATGCAGAACTCAGCATGGGCGCGGCGAAAACCAGAACCGCTATAACCAGGCCGATCATGCACGCTTTGCGACCGACCTCGCCGAGATCTCCGCCCCACAGCATGGTGCCGCCCGCGATTGCGATACCGATCAATCCGATCGCGTAGGCTACGGGTCCCGTCAGTGACGTGGCAATCGCTGTCATCGGCGCTTCCCAGGGCAGCCCGCCGCCCGCGGGCGCCGCGGACGCGTGAACCGCGAGCATGAGAGCCGCGGCCGTGAACATCAGAACTCTGGAGAGATTTCTCCGAGCCCAACCAAAACGTCTGAATTTCATTTCGTTCTCCTTTGTCTGATCAATTGCGATGACTACACGTACTCGAGCTGATACCGGCCGTCCCGGTAACCAGTCACGAGCGCCACTTCCCGAACCTTCCGGCCCGCCGAGAGGCTGGCCTCTTCATCAATGAAGACCACCAGATCGACGGCCTCTGCAATCAACTGCTGCTGAGGAGCGCTGGTCGCTTCCGCTACCAGGCTTTCCAGTCGAATCAAACCGCTGAGAGCATCGTTGGCGTGAACTGTCGCAGCACCGCCAGGATGCCCTGTATTCCAGGCTTTCAACATCGTGTGCGCTTCAGCGCCGCGTACTTCGCCCACCACGATCCGGCTCGGCTTGAGGCGCATGCAGGCGCGCAGGCAGTCGAGCATGGTTACGCTTCCCACCGCGCGCAGGTCCACATAGTTCTCGACGGAGCACTGGAGTTCGGTGGTGTCCTCTATAGAGATCACGCGATCATGCGGCGAAATGTCTGCAATCCCGTCGAGGATCGCGTTAGTAAAAGTCGTCTTTCCCGAACCCGTGGAACCCGCCGTGAGAATGTTCTTTTTCGCAGTGATAGCGGCGCGGATGACATCGGCATGCGACAGCCCGGCCAGCCGATCGGCGAAGTTCTCCCTCCGCCGCAAGCGATTCAGCGGATCGGCTTTGCCGGTAAGAATCCCGGACTGGCAATATTGATCGAGCGTAAAGATTCGCCTGGGCCGGCGGCGAATTGCGAAAACAGGATGCCGTACAACCGGCGGAATCAGTCCTTCGAATCGGCTACCGTCAAGCGGCAGCTCAGTTTCCAACACTGGCCTTTCATAGTTGAGAACCATAGACCTCATCGAGGCTATGGTGTTCATCGCGCACACTGCCTGGCTGCCGGACATCTGCCCGACACTCGTAAAGCCAGAACCCATTCGCTTGACCCAAAGCGTGGAGTCTGGGTTGAGCACTATATCCTCAACTGCGTCGTCATTGAGCAGACCGAGAATAGTGTCACCGAGTTCCCTCCTGAGTTTCACTCCCAGGCGTTGGCTTTGCTCGTTCTGTCCGGTCGCTGATTCCGGCATCTCAATTTGGTCCTTTTTCGAACTAATCAATTCCCGTTTGTCCAGCCCGAACGGGACATCTCGCCTTTCACAGGCCTTATACATATAAGGGCCCAGAACGGGATTTTTGGACAAAACATTTTCGGGGTGCACTATGGCGGTGATTGCAATTCCGTTTGACTACGATCCGGACAGAGACGGCGAGTCGGTGATTCCCATCTATCTGAACGACACGGACGAAAACGGTGAAACGATCTGCTTCGGATGGCTCGAAGCCGTTGTTCCCATTCAGGAGAAGCTGAGAGCCTTGTCGAGGAGAGTTCTGGGAGATGTTTGGCGAGTATCGGAGGTAACCGACCTCGCAATCCATCAGCTATGGCGGCAATACGGGGAGGATCTCGGCTGTAACCCAAGCTTTCGCGTGTACAGGACCGCGAAGCGAGCCGCTCACATTCTTGAAGATCCGGGCGGACGCGAGCATCTCGCCCTGAATCTATCTCTCGATGCGCTCGAAGGATACCGAAGGGACGCCCTGATTGCGGATACGGCCGATACCGAACGCGGGTACCTAACGAATCTGGATATTGAATGGTTTGAAAAGAAGGTCCGGGAAATGGGGAGGAAAAGCGAACTCGATGTGTACAGAATGCTCAGGGCTGGCTACGATTGGCACGAAATCAGCCAACGTATTGGCGAACGTCCCAACACGCTCCACCGCAGGTTCCGGCGGCTGGTTCGGAGGATCGCCGATATTATGTAGCGCCGTGACAAGCGATAGAATAGTTGGTCGATGAACGAGTCGCCCGAAGAAAAGTATTGTCGTCTGCAACGCGAGATCCAGCACGGGATACTTCGAGGATACCCGAACCCGGAGCGGCTGGGTTGTCCAGATGACGCTGCGGTGCGAGATCTGGCCTTGAATCCCGACAGCATAACTGATGAGGATGAAACGAATGAGAGTGGCGTCTGGTATCACGTCACGCACTGCTCACCCTGTTACGCGACCTTTCTGGAGTTGCGTAACGCCGGATGCGGTCATGTCGCGAAATCTCGGCCGAACGGCCGGGGCCCCCGGTACTAGCCGATCCGATATTCAACAGGCGTTATACACCCAAACTTGATCTTGGTGCGGGAGTCGGCCAGGGCGGTCGCGGATCAGTTTTCGGACGGCTTCTCTACGTGATCAATGACGAGAAATTGATCGGGTCCCTTGGTCCGCTCTAGTCTCAGCCCGAGTCTTTGTACGGCGGTCTGCATTGCGCTAAAGCTATCAGCAGGGTCGGCCCCACCGGGATCATTTTGTCCGCCGGGCGTGCCATCGGCGGGGAGTCCGGGAAAGAGGAACGCGCGGGGCGCCTCCAGATGAAAATCAAACATCCCGGCTATCCCGGTCTTGTCGATGACCTCCCTGTCTAGTCTGCCCGAGAGCAAAAAGCAAAGGCCTGCCATCGTTTGACCGTACGTGTCAAGGCCTCCACTCCTTCCATCGACCCCGCCGCACACCCGAGGCATAGGCTGTCCCTCCGCTGGTGGGGAAAACGGGTGATCGTGGTCCACAATAACGCAACTTCCCTTCTGCGCTACCTGAAGCTTAGGTCCGCCCTGCGCCACACTCAACGCGTAAACGGGTATCTCTCTGGTCACACGATGGATCTTCATCTTAAACCTGTCTTCGAGAAGTGCTTTCATCATGGGCCCTCTCATCATTTCGATGCTGGGAGCGCCCTCCGCTGTCGCCTCAATCCGGTAGAAATCCGAATCGATCCACGATGGCCCACCCTTAACCGGCTGCCGCAGCAATCGCACGAAATGCGGGTCTGCCACCGCACGCTCGGCGCTGTTGAGGTAGGCTTGCGGGATGAGACTGGCCACGGTCTCGCAATTCACAATCAACCTTCCGGAAGAGAAATGCACGCCTCCACCCCCTCCCCTGCCAGGGCGAAAGTCGGCGTCCTTGCAGAGCTTAATGGATGCCACTTCGAATTTCGGCGCGGCTGCGGTGTCTGATTGAACAGCTGACCGGACTTGAGCCCTGAGGGCGGGCGCGTAGGTGATGCCGACGACGATCGGCACCGCGACCGCCGCGGTCCCAACAACTGCCAAGGCCACTTTTCTGGTAAAGCTCAATCTGGGCACAATTCGGTTTTTCATGATTGCGTGAATTCGTCTCTTCAAGTTCGATCCCGTCACCCCGGATACGCACACCAGCGGCGCTTCGACGTAGAGCTTACAAACATTGAGAATTCCTGCGGCGTAAACCTGCGGCTTGCTGCCGAGGCGTAGAACTTCCTCGTCGCACGCACGCTCCCGCTCATCCACCAAGCGCGCTCCCAGCCACCACACCAGCGGATGGAACCAGAACGTCGCTTGCACCACCATATGAATGGCTGCGGTCAGGTTGTCGTGGCGATGGACATGGCAAAGCTCGTGAACGAGAATCGCGTCTAATTGCGAGCGATCAAGCTGTTCCCGGATGCCTTCCGGCAGCAGCAAGACCGGTCGGAAAATGCCGAAGACACCCGGTTCGACGAGGCCAGGAATGGACATCACAGGAATGGTGAGTTCGATGCTCCCGGGGATAATAACGGGCGTTGCCGACCTCCATAGGGCTCGAACGTGGTTCCAGCGGACTAGCCAGAAAATCGCAATTATCGTTAACCCGCAGGCCCACAAAGTCAAAGCCGCGACTGCGAAGTAATTCGGATTCGCGCCGTCGGAGGTGACAGCCACTCGCGCCGCGACAGCGGGAATGGTGAACAGAGGTTGACCGAGGTGCTCCGCCGCACCGACCCATCCTGTTTGAATTGGCGGAGCGACCGCGGGTCGCGAAACGAGCGTTCCGAACCCGACCAACAGGGAAAACGGGACCAAGAATTTTACAGATGCGACGAGCCAGATCCAATAGCGCACCTGCGCCTGATTCTTTCGCAGTGCCAAGGTCAAGAGCCAAGCTGCTCCGGCAAATAGTGTCGACTGCCACAGATGAGCTACGAGTCCCGGAATCATTCCGCTTTCTCCTTGTCCTCTTGGTCCTGAAGTGCCAGAAGTGCTTTCTCGGCTTCTCTTACGTCATCGAGAGTGAGCCTTCTGGACTCGACCAGGTGCGCCATGACTGGCTGCAGCCGATCACCGAATAATGAGAGTAGGTCGTCGATTAACCGG
>CAIKAS010000362.1 GCA_903825445.1 uncultured Acidobacteriia bacterium | reverse complement strand
TCATTCCAGCGGACGGGAACCAATTGAGTTCGGCGGGGCTTGAAAAGTGGGTCGCCTTGCGCGTCAATGGCCTTGCGCTTTTCCGTACGCACCAGATACGGCTCCAGACGGTCCCGATTCACGGAAGCGGAATCAGGAAACTCCGTCTTGTCTAGAAGAGAAACCAGCCGCTGAAATGCATCTGTCTTTCCCTGATGAGGCGTTGCGGTGAGGAGAAGGAGATACCGTGCGGATTCGGCGAGGCCCTGACCGAGCTTGAACCGAGCAACCTGATCGGTCATTCCACCGAGGCGATGAGCTTCGTCGATGACCACCAGATCCCAGTTTGCCTCCAGTAGGTCTTCGAACCGATCTCTGTTGTACTCCGCGAGCTGCTCCTTCGTCCAACCACGCCGGCTGTCGATTGGCTTCACAGCGTCCATGGGACAGATTATTTGGTCATACATCTTCCAAACGTTGCCTTGACCAGCAATGCGTCGGAAGGCCGAAAAGTCACTTGGCAGGAGCACACGGAAGTGCTCGCCGAAATGTGTGCTCATCTCTGCTGCCCACTGACTTATCAAACCCTTCGGGGCCACGATAAGAACCCTCCGTATCGCTCCGCGCAATTTGAGTTCTTTGATGATTAGACCAGCTTCGATCGTCTTGCCCAGTCCCACTTCATCGGCGAGCAGCAGCCGTATTCGATCCGACGAAACTGCCTTCAGCAATGCCAGAATTTGATGGGGAAGAGGGATAACTGATGATTCGATCGGCGCTAGAAGAATTTTCTCGTCGAGCGCATCTGCAACTTTTGCTGCGGCGGTAACATAGGCAATCTCTTCTGCGCTGGTTCGGATGCTTTCAATTGGCTTCAACATTTCAGGCGCAATAAGGAGAATGGACTGTGCTTCCGGATACCAGACGCGCACGGCTCGTTGACCCCACTTGTCGACACGCTCCAGCACCCGGCACCGGAGACGCCGGCCTTCGTCATATAGCCATTCTCCCTCTGAAAAGTCCATTCAATTTCCACCGCGGCCTTCTAGGCGCCGCGACCAACTTCGCGTTGAGTTGCCCTTATACACACCTTCACGATTCGTGTTCTCATGAAGACATATCTTTGTCAATCGGGGATAGAAGTATCGTTGTGGACGACGACGGACGCCAATTCAACATGGCCCGTCGCGCACTCCCAATAATGAAGGTGATACTCGTAATCTACATCCCGACGCCAGGCAGCATCCTTTCCTCGCATTCTTTGAGGATCGTTTCCGCCACGACCTTTTCTGAGGGCGTGAGTCGCGGCCAGATTCTCGTGAAAGATCGTTATGACAATTGCGCGGAGGAGTCTTTCAGCTAGGCCGGAATCCGATGCAACATGATGCGCATCGAGACTGGCAACAAATTGATTCCCGATCTCGAATTGAGGTAGATTTTCCCATGCAGATATATTTCCGCTCGCTGCGAGCTTCCTGTAGAGACCGACTCGGATTGCTGTGGCAATCTGAGCAGATGTTTTCGCGGAACGCAAAATTTGCACTTCGTCGAGGGTCATCACAAGCTGATGGAAAGTGCTGCAAACCAGAGTGGATCCTTCGAAATATGCCGGTGCCATTGGAAGCTCGGTAAAGTCGTCACGGCTGCGCGCAATCTCTAAAATGGCGCCCGTGACTCGGACGGCCATTCCAACATCCATCACCCGGATGGCAAGGGCATGGCAACAGAGCAAGGGTTCATCGAGATATCGTGTGGCGAGCGAAATGATAACGGCGCATCGTTTCGCTTCGTCACAAAGCGCGGCTGGAGTATGAAATGCGAAACAATCAGGCTGGACTTGAAGATCGTCGACGAGAACGTCGGTTATTCCGAGGATGTCTTCAATCTTGGCCGATCGATTGAGAATCGTCTCTGCTAGCACCGCAACCGTATTGGCGTCATATTCGAAGACAGCGGTGTCTCGCAATAGGTCCTTCAAGCGCGGTCGAATGGGATAAAGATCGGAATCGCCGAGGACCTGTGCAGCGCGAATACTCGTGTAGACATTGACACTGCCATCGTTCATGGCATCGCGCCACTCCTGCAGGGTAGTGACGAAGCAATACACGTCTTCCGCTGTCGCGCCGAAGGGTGGCGGTGCGAATACCGCTGTATCAATCGTGGCGCTCAGCACGTAAAGGCCCTCCGATGCGATTCTGACGCTTTCGAGTCGCTGCACGGAGAATTCTCTCGGCCTCGTCCTGTGACTGATCAAAGAACCCATCCGGCCAGTCGGTGATGGCGCCGAATTCGTTTACCACCACTGGGCGGAAGTTGGAAGTGTCTCCAAGTTTCTCGACGAAGTACATCCGCATGGCCTTTGCTAGTTCGTTCTTCACGTCAGCGGCAGCCCGAAACCGCAGACGGTTGATGAGATATTCGCTGTGCGTTTCCAAGATGCACTGCTTTCCCAAGATTGCCATTGACAGGAAAAAGTCACCGAGAAGCGTCTGAACTTTCGGATGCAGGTGAAGCTCTGGTTGCTCAAATACCATGGTCGTATCAGGATCAGCAAGAAGGCACATGACCATGATTGGGAGCACCTGACTCACGCCAACACCAACGTGCGTCAGATCATGCGCCTGTGACATACCGGGAGGAACTACTTTGAGCTCGTGACCAAGCTTCCCTTTATCGACCGTTGTGACCGACTCGGCGACCCCGAGGTAGAGGAGCCAATCGGTGACGGCCGCCTCCAGGGTGCGCATGGAGGTAGTGGGCTTTACGTCTGGCGATTTGAACGACGATGTCGGAAGGTAGCGAATTCGCTTCCCCTTATGTAAATCGAGCACCGCGGCAGTGTACTCACCGCGAAGACCAACATCTGACGGATCAATACTGGTTGCCAGCGGGTACAGGGCCTTCGGCTCATCGCGAAGTGGCCCGAGATACTTGACTCCGTTTGTGAAGAAATAATCGAGGTACATGATGCCATCCATGACATCGGAGGGAGGCTGATTGGGAATGACAATGAAGCGATTGGGCTTTCCCTCCTTGAAAGCCGCCACAAGCTTGGCTGTAAGGCCTGGCGCGGTCTGAATGCGCTTCCGTATCTCCATTCGGCGCCCTACTGGCAGACGTCTAATCTGCGCACTCCAGTCGCGGAGAGTCACCGCCGAATGAGCGTCACCGCCGTCAAGTGCAGATTGAGCGCTTTCTGGCAAGACCTCCGGTAGTAGCTTCCCGCCAAGCAATTCTTTTAGACTCGCAACTACACTTTCGGGAATGACAACATCACGGTCGGGCACAATTCGGCGTCGGATGCCGCGCGCGG
>CAIKAS010000361.1 GCA_903825445.1 uncultured Acidobacteriia bacterium | reverse complement strand
GGGCAGATTACCAATCTGCCCCACATTCTATCGCTACTAGATTACTTTGCGGCGAGGGGCGAGGGTGCTATGGGAAGTTTCGGCAGGGTGTCGGAGACCTTTTCCAGTTCGAGGTCGTCGACCAGGATCGACGGGGCCACGACTGTGACATCCGCGCTGCCACCTCCGCCTCCTTCGACGTAGTCGAGTGTGGCGCTATCGTCGCCTGCCAGGAGAATATCTTTCAGGGAACGCGCGTTCACGCTGCGCAGGCGGACGCCGCGGATCATTTCCTCATGTCCATCTACGTAAACGCGATAGATATAGAGCGGTGCGGCTACCTGGCCGCCGCCACCGCTTGTCGACGGGAAATCGAGCTTTCGGATGATGACACCGTACGGCAGATTGCGCTGCTTGCAGAGGTCGATCATATTCTTGCGCAGATCGTCGACAGGATTCTTTTCCGTGGTGGTGATGATGAGATTGGTTGGCGCGGGTGAATTGCCGAGCAGGGCGCGGCCGTTGGATTCGGGGAAGCCCTGCATGGGAAGGCGTGTCCGCAGGAAGTCCTTCAGGACGCCTTTTTCGACAAGGGAGACGGGCTTGGAGGGTACGCCTTCGTTATCGACGTCGGTGTGACCGAACATGGGCAGGGTGGGGTCGTCCACGACATTGAACATGTCGGGCATGATGCGGACGCCGCGACGGCCTTCGAGTTCGGTCTGTCCAGTGCCGCCGCCACGTCCTGGGGCACCGCCACGTCCACCGCGACCTCCGCCACCACGACCACCGGTCACGGGGCGGGTCATGTGGAGATTGCGGCCGAGGACTTCGGCCATTAACTGCGCCGATGCGATCCCTTCAAACAGTACGGGGCCGGAGTATGCGTCGCCCATGGGAGCCGCTGCCAGTTTCGTGAGCTGATCCGCTACCTCGCGCGCAGCTTTCGTGAGTTCGTCTTCGGCGGGTAGTTTCGTAGCGTCGGGGCGGTAAAAGGTGGCGAAATCGCGAAGCATCATGCCGTCGGGCGCCTGCACGGCGGCACGTATCGTGACGTAACCCTCGGACTGTACTTCGCGGATTTCAGTGCCTTCGTTGTTGATGTAGCGATGGATGCCATCGACAGCGCTGTAGCCGACGACTGAATCCTTCACGTTTGGATATTGCGAAAAAACGGCTGAAACCCGCTTGGTGCGCTCGTTCCAGGTCTTGTCGTCGAAGGATATTAGGGGGCGATCCTGGATCAACTTAAAAGGTTCGGTGGTGGCGAAGTCAGGAAGCTGGTCCGACACGTTGACGCTGCCCTGAGCGGCGCGTTTCTGAGCGATGGACTGGACTGCGCCCTTGTAGGCGGAGTCGGTTTCGAGCCACAGATACTGGCGGATGACGGCGGGATCGTCATCGAGCGGGAAGCCGCTGAGATCGTAAGACGCGCCGCCGCGACCGCGACCGCCGCCGCTGGTGTTATCGAATTTATAATCGCCGACGCGGACCTGGACGGATGGCCGACGGTACTTGCCGGAGTTGGCCGAAGTGAGTGCGCCGAGGGAAGCGCTGGCGGTCCAGGATTTGCCGTCGTCGATGGAATAGCTGATGAAGTAGGGCTTGTCGAGTTGTTTGAGCGAGAGGGTGAGAGAACGCGCGAGTTCGGCCTTCATCGCGCCGTATACTGCATCGGTGTCCGTGGCGTCAGCAGCCCACAACAGCCAGACCGCAGGGAGAGATGCAGTCAAAACGCATGCGGCAATGGCGTTGCGAAGTTTCACGCTTCCTATTCTAGTCCTATAAAAATCAGGGTACCCAAATCAGGTAGACGATGTAGCAAAGCACGGTGCCGATAGCCAGGGCGATCAGGCCGGCGCGGAGCTTCTTCTGCAAGAAGAAGATGAGGACGAGGCCGGTGAGAGAAACCAGCGTCATGAGGAACGCTGAGATGTCGATGATGGCGGACCATGCCTTGCCAGTATCGCGGCCCTTGTGCAGATCGTTCACGACAGCGATGAGCCCAAGACGGGTTTCCATCAGTTCATACTTGCCGGTTTTGCGTTCGATGAAACCGTCGGCTGTGTAGCCCGGGCCTTTGAAGGAAACCTGGACCTGGTCGTCATCCACGCGGAAATCGCTGAGGTCCGCTTTGACGCCGTGGCGACTGCGGAGTGCGGCAACGATATCGTCCTTCTTCGCATCGGGGGCCTGCATCCAGGACATGTCGAAACTGCCGGTGAAGCGTTGCGGTTTGGCTTCGCCTGTCAGGGCGGCCTGATGGTTCAGGGTGATGCCGGTGAGCGCGAAGAACAGCAGGATGGTGAAGCTCACCATCGAAAGATAAGTGTGGAGCCAGCGCGACCAGTGCGCGGTCTTCCGCTTCCAGAGAGGAACGTGCTGCACCGGCGACCTGGGGGAGGCCGGTGCTGGCGGTTTATTTGGCGAGCTTATGGTAGTCAAAGGACGACGCCGCGACCTCCGTGTTGGCTGGGAACTGCACATGCTTCGGTGTGCCGGTCAGATCCATTTCCTGCTTCACTAACTGATAAGTACCATGTTCGCGGGCGACTTCCAGATAGACGGTGTACTTGCCGGCTTTCACGGTCTTGCCGTCGTTATCCTTGCCATCCCACTTGAGGGAATACTTGCCGGGGCCGCGGGTGGCGCCGGAGATGGAACGCACGATCTCTTTGCCTTCGGCCATGGCGCGTACGCGGTCTGACCGATACCAGGCCTTCATTTCGGTGAGGTAGCGATCTTCGTGATACCAGAGGGCGATGGTCTTGACCTGGAAGCGGTCGGAATCCTCGATCCACGCGGCTACGAACGGGCGCTTGGCCATGCCGCGCACCTGAGCGATTTCAAAATCGATGGTGAGCTCCATGGACGGATCCCACGCGGGGCCAGCGGGTGCGGCTGCAGCCATGTTGACCCGAGCGGTGGCGGGCTTGGTTACGGCGGCCATGAGTTGGGCGGCAGGGGCTTCCAAGGCCCCCCAGTTATCGCTCTTGATCTGCTGACCATTCTTCTTCACGAGAAGGTATGAGACGCCCGGCATGGTGGCCGCGAGCTTAGCGCTTTCTTCGGGGGTGAGGATGGAAAATGCCGTCGCGAGCGCGCCTGCATCGGCTGGATTCGGCGCGGCCACGGTGGAACTGATGATGTTTTCGGCGGGCATGCCGTTGCGCGGGTCTACGATGTGCGAATAGTGCTTGCCTGCGATTTCAACGCCACGGCGATAGTCGCCGCTGGTGGCGACGGCGAGGTCATGGACCATGATGCGGGAGATGGGGTCTGCATTCTCCTGGGGGGCGCGCGGGTCGGCGATGTCGATCGGTTCGGCGAGCGTTCCGCGAACCGCAAGATCACCACCGATGTTGACGACGACCGCGTGAGCGCCGGTGCGCATGGCCGCATTGGCGGCGCGGTCAATGATGTAGCTCTTCGTGAAGGAGGCGAGTACGAGCGCGGCGTCACCGGTGTGGGTGGCAGTGTGGCTGGCGGCGTCGAGAGTCCATTGCTGCTGGCGGGTCTTGGCAATCGCGGGAGCGAGTTCGTCCTGCGAGGGAATATGGTTTGCTTTCGCAGCTGTCTGCCAGACGCGGATCACGGATTCGGCGGAAGCGTTGAGTGCGCCGTTGGTGCGGGCGCGCCATTGATCGTACATGCCGAGAATCCGGAAGAGATCGTCAGAGACAGGGACGGCCTGATTGTGGGTGCGGGCCCAGCGGCTGAATTCGCTGTTCGGATCCCAGGAACTGAGGATCTTCGCTTCGCGGTCGATTTCGCTCAGCACCGCGTTCTCGGCCTTGTGGGCCTGGGCAGGGGTGGCGGCGGCAACTTTGAGATCGAGCGAAGTGCCGAGAACGTTATCGTAACTGAAGTTGAAGATATGGTCGCGCGAACTGACGGTGGAACTTCCGGCCGTCGCCAGAGCGAGTGCTACTGCGCCTGCGGAGACAATTGACAGTATTCTCATATGAAATTATTCCGTCCGTATATTTGGTGAAATTCGAAAACCGGGCTAGCGGTCCTGGCCGCCTGGTCCGCCAGGGCCTCGGCCGAAGCCGCGTCCGCCGAAGTCTGGCGTGACTTCGTCTTCGGTGATTTTGCCATCGCCGTTCTTATCGAGCGTCTTCAGGGACGTTGCCGCATTGTTGATCTCGGCGGCGGAGATGGTGCCGTCGTGATCGGTATCGAGAGCTGTGAAGGCGAGGTCGAACTGGTTGGGTCCGCCGGGACCACCGCGTCCACCACCTGGCCCACCGAAGCCGCGGCCTTCGCCACGTCCTTCGCCGCCTGGCCCGCCTAAGCCGCGACCGCCGCCATTGGCCTGTTGGCGATTGGCTTCGGCTAACTTGGCAATTTCGTCGCGCGTCAGAATGCCATCGTGGTTGGTATCGCCGCGTTCGAAGAGGCCCTGCATGCGCTCGGGCACTTCGCTTTTTTCCAGCTGGCCGTTGTGGTTGGCATCGAACATCATGAGGGTCGCGGTGAGTTCTTCGGCGGTTGGGGCGGCTGCCGGTGGCTCGTCGCCACCGCCTTCACCTTCACCTCGGCCACCCTCGCCACGGCCTCGTCCACCGCGGCCGCCCATCTGCAGGCCGGCTTCCTCGCGGGATAGCGTGCCATCGTGGTCTTTATCCAGCTTGCGGAGTTGTGCAGGTGCGTCGGCAATCTCGGCGGCGGAAAGTGTGCCATCGTGATTGACGTCCACGGCGTTGAGAATGGGGCTCATGCGGATGAACGACATCTGCCCACCGTTGGGCGGAGAATCCTGGGCGCATACTATGGCTGCTGTCAGAGCAAAAGCGAAAGTGAGTCTCATGAAATTAATTTGCGTGGCTGCCTGGTATGAATTGGCACATAAGGATCGGAAGTTCCGCCACAGGCACCAGATTACTTCAGATTTTGGCTCGAAAACTGTCAGTAATTGTCAGCGGTTCTCTATTTCGTTTTCTTTGCGATGATCGCCTTGACGGCGGCAGGCAGTTCGAAGCGACTGGGGGGAATGTCGGCGTTGTAAGTGACCTTCTGGATATGCATGGCCATGTTCTGGCCCATGGCGGCCTGAGTCATCAGGAAAGGTGTCTGAACACCGTCGACGGCGCGGTACTCTCCGAGGGTCATTTCAACGGGGATGTCTCCCATCGCCGTAGGGAGGGTTTGCGTCATTTTCACAATGAGGCCGGAATCGCGCGAGAAATAATAGTGTTCGACGGCGCCTTCGGTGGGGGTCATTGCCACATTCCAGGCGGGTTTGCCGTCGATGTCTTCCGATCCTATGGTGATGGCGGATTTATAGTACTCCTTCCAGTCGGACATGATATAGACGCGTGATGCGCGTTTGGTGGCGGCGAGTTCGTCGCCCTCTTTGATGCGCGTTCCCTGGAGCACGTTGGATTCCCACGCGGTTTGCCCGTCAAAGCCTTCTTCGATCTTGCCGATGCCGTCGAGTTCGATGACGGTGTACGCCTTTTCGCCTTGCTGGTAAATCTCGAGCGGGCCTGAAATGTTATGGCCGACGAGTTCGACGGTGCCCGTCATGATGGCGTTTTCGGCTCTTGCGAGGGCTTTGGCGCCCCCCTGGCGTTCGACGCAGCGCTGGATCAGGCTTTCGCCGGAAGGAAGATCGGCTGCGTGGAGGAACGCGGGCAGGATGCAGAATACAGCGAGTGCATGGGTGAGCTGCTTCATGAATTCAGATTACAAGCACAGAAAAGGCCGTTTCACGCAAAGTTCGCAAAGGCCACGCAAAGACGCAAAGAAAAAAAGGAGGGACGGGCCGCCGAGCCATGAGGGTTGTTAGGGAATGCTGAGAATGTCGGCGGCCCTTGGGTACTCTGAGGGGAATTGACCCTGGGGGCGAATTAGTTCCCGGCCTTGAGAGAAAATTCGGGAGTCCCGGTAAATCCTACATATTGCACTTCTTCTTCGAGGGGAATGTCCCAGCGTTCGCGCACGCGGCGTTTGAGTTCGCTCACGATCTGGAGGAGTTCGCGGGCGGTGCCGTCTCCAGCGTTGTATATCAGGTTGGAGTGGTAGTCGGCCACTTCGATGCCACCCTGCTTCATCCCTTTGGCACCTACCTGTTCGAGGAACCAGGCGGACGGGACTTTGCCTTCAATGATCACGTTGGCGGGGATCTCCGAAACCACGCGCGGTGGGAGTTCGGCGAGAAGGAAGTTCTTGAAGATGCTGCCGGCGCAGCGCATCGTGGGTGGATATTTGCGATTTCGCGTGGTGAGAATTCGGTCGGCGATTTCTCGCAGTGACGGCGCGTCGCCGGGTTCCATTTCGAGCGTGGCGGACAAGATGATCCACTGCTTGTTGGTTTTGAAAATGCTTTCGCGATAGTGGAAATGGCATTCTTCATTGGTGAATTCGCGTATGGATTCGCCATCGAGGAAGCGAACTTTGCGCACGCGCTCCTGGATGGAATGTCCGTAGGCTCCGGCATTGCCGTAGACTGCGGCGCCGACCGAGCCGGGAATGCCAGTCATGGTTTCGAGACCTTTTAGGCCACGATCGACGGTGTAATCGACGAGGGCTTGCAGGGTGGCGCCGCAATCGACGTCGACGCGGAGGCCGTCGTTATGGATCCAGTTGCTGGTGAGGCGGAGGCAGACGCCGCGAAAACCTTCGTCGGCAACGATGAGGTTGGTGCCGCCACCGATGACTACGTAATCGAGGCCGCTGGCGCGGACGATGGCGAGGGCTTGGGCGAAGCCGACGGGGTCGGCAGTGGTGAGGTAGAAATCCGCGGGACCGCCGAGGCCGAAGCGGGTATGCTGTGAAAGCGGGACGTCGCGTTCCAGCCGGATTCCATTCACGTGGGAGAGACGGTCGAGAGTTGCAGCGGCGTCCGGCGCAGGCATCCCGTCAGGGAGATTCATCAGGTTTCATTATAGGGATACGAAAATGGCATCGAGCGCATTCAAAGGATTTCCCGCGGAAGGCATCGCGTTTATGCGGGAGCTGAAGCGGCACAACGATCGCGAGTGGTTTACGCCCAGGCTGGAAACGTATAAGGAACTGGTTCGCGGGCCGATGCTGGAACTGGTGCATGCGGTGCATGTTTCGATGCTGCGGTTTGCTCCGGCGTATGTGGGTGAGCCGGCGAAGTGCGTGTATCGCGTTTATCGGGACACGCGGTTTTCGAAGGACAAGACGCCTTATAAAACGAATACTTCGGCTTTGTTTTGGCGGAATAGTTTGGACAAGAATGCGGGCGCGGCGTACTTTGTTTCGATTTCGCCGGACGGGGTGGGGATTGGCGGTGGGTTGTATATGAGCGAGCCGTCGGTGTTGCTTGCTGTCCGGCAGCAGATTGCGGCGGACCCGAGGGCGTTTCGGGCGACATTTGGAACGAAGGCAGTGAAGCGTTTGATGGGTGAGTTGCAGGGTGAGCGGGCGGTGCGGGTGCCGAAGGGATTTCGGGCGGATCATCCGGCGGCAGAGTTGGTGAAGCAGAAACAGTTTTTGCTTTATAACCAGTTGGACGCGGGGCTGGCGACGAGTTCGAAGTTGCTGCGTGAGATTGTGAGCCGGTTTGAGGCGATGACGCCGTTTGTGGAGTTTTTGGATCGGCCGCTGGTAAAGCGGAAGGTTCGGTCCACGGGTGGGTTGTAGGGGCGGAATGGCGGCAGATTCGATGGCGGTGGCTGGCCGCGACGGGCATCCGCGTGGTTGGATTTACAGTTATGTTGTGCCAATTGATCCCCGGTCGAGATTGCGTGCTTTGTTCGATTTGTGAATGGCTTGCAGCATCTGCTGGCGAAAAGCTGGATCGAATTGGCAGCGTCGATAGTGCGATGGCGGATGTTTTGGTCTGGAGGCGCACTCTTGCCAAATTCGAGGTGAACCAAGGGTGGCGAGGGATCCTGCCCACAGGAGGTATGCGACGAGCGCCCTGCATGCAGGAGGTCAGGCATACACCGAAACGCCGCTCTTATCGATCAGCTTCCGTGAGTGATCGATCTGCTCGGGTGTCAGTCTTACGTGCCGGCCAAATTTCATGCCTCCAGACGTGGCTCCCGATCGTCCCTCCTCCCTATATGTGTGATTACTTAGCGTTTACGGAACGTCGTGCTGGATTCAACATTCCTCGCGACCCGGCGCGCTTTGTTGACGGCGAACGACGTGCTGGCTGGCTCTCCATGGCGGCGCGCAAAATGTGGTTGATGCGTGTCTGATAGCCTCTGCCGTTGGCCTTCAGCCAACTCAACACGTCCGCGTCAAGGCGGATTGGTGAGCTGTTCCTTCGCCGGTGGCCACGCGGATGTTGCCTTCGGAAAAAAGTCGTCGCCAAGGGGAGGGATGTCCGAATAGTCAATCGGCATTTCATTGAGGCGCCGCGCCTCCGCGGGTGTCAGTTTCCGGGGCTTCTCCGGGTCAAGCCGATAGCGTTTCATCGTACCTCCTTTGCTCGCGTTCATTCGCCTTCCGGGCAGAAATCAGACGGATGGTTGTCGCGCGGCGTATGGGCCACCGCAAACAGGCGCCCCTCAATCGTGCCGAGCGTGAGCCACCGTCCCTCACCGTAGTCGCTGCGAGTGTCCTCGCTGTCCAGTCGGTGCGGGTCGAGAAAAACCCGAACCGCATACTCGAACGGTACACCGTGTTTAGCGACATTGCGCGCGGCGTTGTTATCGTCCCATTCGAATAGCATCTGTCCATTCGAATAGCATCTGTGTTTTTGTAGTTACATACAAGGGGAACATGGGTGGGGCATCCTGTCTCGGAAGCGAAAGCCGTAACGCGGGGTTCATACTTCCCCGATAAGATTCCTGTATGCGTATTGCCGTCGGGTTCTTCTGCGTTTCCTTGATTTCATTGGCCGTATGGGCGCAGACGCGCGCGGTCACGGACCCTGGTGTTATCACTACGCGCCAGGCGATTACACCCGCCGGTGTGCCGACAGTTTTCGATGGGCGCGTATATGGCGTGGCGTTTGGCGAAGACGCTTCGACGATCTGGGTGGCGAATGCGTCGAAACTGTTCCAGCTTGACTGGCGGCAGAACAAGACGCTCGAATCGTTCACCCTGGCGGGGACGCCGGGTTTGCAGGGGATTCAGTTCGATGCGGCGGCACAGCGTCCTCTGCTTTCCGACATGCGGCCTGCACGCAGCGGGCCCGCTCAGGTGGCGCTGCTGGAGCGCGGATCAGTGCTGGCGGAAGGGCTGGGTACTTATCAGGCAGGCGCGATTGCCGTCGCGCACGATCCGGATACTAAAGGGCGTCGACTGGCGGTGCTGCCACTGACGGCGAACAACCAGCTGGCGGTGATCGATCTGACGAAGCGGGAGGTTGTGGGAAAGCCCGCAACGGGCATCGCTCCGTTTGGCGCGGCGATCTCGCATGATGGCGCGGTAGCTTTCGTGACGAACTGGGGCGGGCGCGTGGCGAAGGCCGGTGAGACGACGGCGCAGACGGGGTCGGCCAAAGACCAGGTGGTGGTGGATGCTCGGGGGATTGCGGCGACGGGCACGGTGACGCGGATCGATCTGGCGACGCTCACTGTTACGGATACGATTGCGGTGGGTCTGCATCCGACGGCCATCATTTGGGACGAACCGGGCGGGCGTTTGTATGTGGCGAATGGCAACAGCGATTCGGTTTCAGTGATCGATACGAAGCGGGCGGTGGTGGCGCAGACGTTCGCGATCGAACCGTTTGCGGTGAAGGCGGCGGGTCTGGCGCCGACAGCACTGGCGCTTTCGAAAGATCGTGCGACGCTCTTTGCGGCAATGGGCGGGATCAATGCAGTCGCGGTGATGGATGCGCGGACTGGCGCGGTGCGAGGCATGATTCCGACTGCGTGGTATCCGAACGGACTAAGCGTGAGCGCGGACGGGCAGTGGCTGGTGGTTTCGGCGTTGCTGGGCGTGGGATCAGGCTGGCAGACTTCGCCGGGGCGTCGGTATGTGCATGCAAATCGCGGCGCAGTAGCGGTGCTGCCCGTGCCGGATGCGCCGCAGCTGGCGAGCTACACATCGGCGGTAGCGAAGAACAATCGGATGGAACTGGCCGGGGCGATCGAGAAAGCTCCGGTGCAGCCTCCGGCGCGCGCGCCGATTCCTGTACCGGCGCGGGCGGGCGATCCTTCAACGATTGAGCATGTGGTGTTCATCATCAAGGAAAATCGCACGTACGATCAGGTGCTTGGCGATATCGAGAAAGGCAATGGCGACAAGTCTCTGGTGATGTTCGGCCGGGACGTGACGCCGAACCAGCACAAGCTGGCCGAAGATTTTGTGCTGCTGGATAATTTCTATGCGACAGGCGGCAACAGCGCGGACGGGCACCAGTGGCTGACGCAGGCGAACGAGGTGGATTACTGCATGTGGCCGGGCTACGCGGGGCGCAGTTATCCTTACGACGGCACCGATCCGATCGCATATTCAAAGAACGGGTTTCTGTGGGACTACGCGCTGGGCCGGGGCAAGACGGTACGCGTGTATGGCGAGTATGCGGGGACGCTGAGTGTATCTGTGGCGCAGAGGCAGAAGCTGCTGGAGCGATGGAAGGCCGGCGACGATTTCGCACACGACTGGGATACGAAAGCGCCGATCGCGCCCCTGAACAGCATCCTTGCGAAGAATTTTCCCGCATGGAGCTCGAACATTCCCGATGTGGCGAGGGCGCGGTTGTTTCTCGACGATCTGAAGCGGTTTGAGGCAGAAGGGAAGATGCCGAATCTGACGCTGATGCAGCTGCCTTCGAACCATACGAACGGGACGCAGGCGGGGAGTTCGACGCCGCGCGCGATGGTGGCGGATAACGATCTGGCGGTGGGGCAGGTGGTGGAAGCGTTGACGAAGAGCCGGTTCTGGCCGAAGATGGCGATCTTCATTGTGGAAGACGACGCGCAGAACGGCGTGGACCATGTGGATGGGCATCGTACGGTGGCTCTGGCGATCAGTCCTTATATTCGGCGCGGGCAGGTGGATTCGACGTTTTATCCGACGCAGAGCATGGTGAAGACGATTGAGCTGATTCTGGGGCTGCCGACGATGTCGATATTCGATCTGATCGCGGAGGATATGCGGGCGAGTTTTCAGGGGACACCTGATCTGACGCCGTATGTGGCAGTGACGCCGGAGGTGTCATTGTTCGACGTGAATCCGCCGGCGAAGGCGCTGAAGGGGCAGGCACGGGACGGAGCGCTGGCTTCGGCGCACATGCGGTTTGATATTCCGGATGCCGCGCCGACGGAGAAGCTGAATAGGATCTTGTGGGGCGATGCGCGGGGGTGGAATGTGCCGTATCCGGGGGCGACGCATGCGGTGTTTGCACCGTTTTCGCTGGATGTGGACGATGATGAGCGGGAGAAGAAGTAAAGGGCGACGGAAGGTGTAAAGTTTAAGAACATGCGGGGTGTATTTCTGCTCGTACTGTTGACGGGTCTGGCGCAGGCACAGATTCAGCCTGAAGCGGCGCGCTTGTTTCATGTGGCGGCGCGGGAGGCCCTTCAACGTCTGGAACGCGTTGATTTGGATGTCGATCTGGAATCCTCGTCACCGATGGCTGGCGGCCCAAGAATTTTGACCAAGCACGTGTCTATCTCGGTTCGGAAGCCCGACAACGTGAGAGTTTCCGTCCAGATGAAAGACGGCACAGATGTGTTCCTCCTTTCCGGCGGCGCGGCGTGGATCTATGACAGCTATCACAACGAGTACGGCACGAGACCGGCGGTCATCCGGCCGGATATCTTTCTCAGCGCCGTACCCGATATGGAAATGCTTCCCGCAGATCACGCTGTCGAGTCGGCGGAGATTACGGGCGAGGAGAGATTGCGAATCGGAGCTACGGATTTCGTCTGCACTGTCATCAAGGTCGTTTCGCACGTGAATTCTACTAACGACCGCATTGAAATTCTTTCGGTGGATAAGACCACCGGCGTTCCGCTGAAAAGAGTAACGCGCTACACGAATCCGCGCTCCGGAACATCGACTGTGACGGTGACTCGCCTTTTGACGGGTGACGCCGTGGGACCGGTTAGTTTTGAAACGTCTCCACCAACTAGCTACAAAGAAGAGGACGAAGTCTTTCACCGGTTGTTTCTGGCATTTCCGACCAATGGGCCGGAGTTCAGTTTCAGTAGCTCCGGTGCGCCTGCGATTACGCTCGCCAGTCTTTCAGGTGCTCCGGCGATTGTGAACTTCGGTGCGCCGGGTTGTGCGCCCTGCGAGCAGGACCGGGCGACGTTTGAAGCCGCAGCCCGTTCGCTCACCGCAACCTGGGGCAGGGCGGTTCGGGTGCTTGTTGGAAATCCCGCTGATATGCCGCCGGTGGAATCTCCGTATTACACGACGGTTTACGCGACGCCCGAGCAGTTTGACAGGATGGGAATACAAGTTCTGCCGTCGACGATGGTGACTACTCCGCGCGGGACGATTTATCGCATAGAGCAGGGCCATATTGGCGATGAACGCATGTTGCGGATGGTGGAGCTGGGCAAAGAACAACGGCCATTGGCCGCCGACGCAGGGTATTTTATGGCGGGTGAAGTCGGCGTGGTGGCACCTGTACTGTCTTTCAGAACGCCAGTCACTATGACGTCTGAGGCGAGGGCCCTGAATATTTCAGGGCGTGTCCAACTCGCCATCCTTGCCAATAGCGACGGCACCGTGCGGCATGCCTCCGTAATTCATTCTTTGAATCCTCTGCTCGACGCGTTGGCAGTTGACGCTGTTCAAAAGTGGATATTTAAGCCTGGCACGTGCGACGGAAAACCGGTCAGCGTGATGTTCCCGATGCAGATCGAGTTCAAGAGCGATCCGTAGCGGACAGCAAGGACTGCGAAAAGGGGAAAGTTCTAGAAGACGCAGGTTAGTTCCACTGCGGTGACTGATCCGGCTGGGAAACTCCACTTTGGGAGAGACTGATCGGGGATGGCGGTTTCGACGGGCGTGAAGATATCAGTCTGATCTGCGCTGACAAACTGGCGGAGGTTTTCCGGTGCGATGGCCCAGGTTTTGCCTGCGGCAACTTTCATTCCGGTGAGAGCGAAGCTGGCTTCCACGCTGCCTCGGTATTGAAGGTTTGCTACGTGCAGGTAGACCTTGTTGCCCGCGCGGCTGGCCGCTATGTCGAGGCCTGATGGCGCGCTGGTCACAGCTACTCCCTGCGTACCGTTGTAACGCTTGAATAAGCGCGCGATTGATGCAACGGGCATCATATAACTTTTGCCGGAAGGAACGCCGATCATCACGGCGTTCTGCGTCCAACGAGTCCCCTCGAAATCTGCTGCTGTTGCAATCTTCACGTTTGCGCCATGGCGCTGGTAGATGTTCAGTGACCTCGCGTGATAGATGGAGGACAACCATTCGTAGAGAATCGGATGCGTGTTGCGCGGACCGAGGCTCAGGTGGCCTTCGGTGATGGCTATGCCGAGTTTTCGGGAATTGGGGCTAATGGCGGCTTCGAGTTCGGAGACTCTTCGCTCAACGGCGTTTGAGAGTTCGAGTAACTCTTCCCACGCGCGCTCCGGCTCCTGCTGGTATTGCAACCCCTTCAACACCGTATTGGGGCGGCTGGGCGATTGGCCCATCATGTGGATGGCAACGAAATCGAGATGCTCGCCAGCGCGCTCGATCAGATCCTTTGCCCAGAGGCCTTCGCCGTGGCCTTTGTCGCCCCAGCCGATGAGGCGGATCGACGGGTCGCGCTCCTTCATAGCTCGGGCGAATTGTATTGTGGCGGCGATGGACTGGTCTTTGTTGAAAGTCGTATTGCCATACGAAGTCTCGTTGCCGAGTTGCCATAGCTTGAGGTTCAGGGGCTGCGCGGCGCCATTGCGTTTGCGCTCGGCGTTATCCGGATCGTTGGCGTAAGAAACCCAGTCGGCGGCTTCTTTGGCATCGCCTGTTCGATTGCCCTCGGGCCTGGCGCGATACTGCGGGTCGCCGTCGCTGAGGAAGTTCACGCAGTAGAAGGGCTCGGCTTTGACGCGGCGACAGAAATCGACAAATTCGTGGGTGCCGACGCGGTTGGTTTCTTTGCCGCCCCATGAGTAGTTGCGTGTGAGGGGGCGATTGGCGGGCGGGCCAATGCCATCCCGCCAGTGGTAGTAACGGCTGTAGAGGCCGCCGAAGCGCATCGCGCCGGGCGCGAGATCGGCGACCACATCGATAAAGTCTTTGCGCCAGTCGTCGATATCGTAGTTCCATGCGGCTTCGACGGAGGGGTCGGTGGTGCCGAGGGGCTCCATGAACTGCATGTAGAGGAGCGGAGAGATATCGAAGAGCGGTTTGGGATCGATGACGATGGTGGTGGCATCGGCAGCGCGCGCTTGTGCGGCAGTGGCGAGGGCGGCGGCTTGCAGGAAATCGCGACGGGTCATAGCAAAGAACGCGGCTGTCCTTCGGACAGCACGACCGGCTGGAAAGCCGGTCGGAGGGCACGATTGCCCGCCCTCCAACTACTTGGGCTGAATCTTGAGCACGTAGGAAATATTGTTCGGACGCTGGTTGCCGAGATCGATTGTCAGGCCCTGGGCATCGCGGGTGAACTGGAAAGCACCGTTAGTACCCAGCAATTCAACGCGAGCGATCTCGCGCGGGTAATGGCTGCTCCCCGTCGCAAGCGTGCGGATGCGAAGTTTGCCATCTGTGGGCCATGCAAGGGCCGTTGCATACAGGGTGGAACCCTTTGTCGTGAAACGAATGTCTTCCGAAGTATAAGGTTTGGCGCGATTCTCGTTGAAGTTCCTAGTGCCGGCGGTTTCGGGCGCGCCTTCGCCGTACACAGTGAATGGGCGCGTGCCGTAGATTGCTTCGCCGTTTTGTCCCATCCATGATGCGATCTGCGTGAGGAACGCGTGCTCATCCTCATCGATGGAGCCATCGCCACGCAGTGGAATATTGAGCAACAGATTGCCGTTTTTGCTGACGATGTCGACCAACATCTGCACTACCTGGGTGGCCGTCTTGTATTTATGATCGTCAAAAAGAGAGCGCTTGTAGTGCCAGTCGCCAATGCAGGTATCGGTCTGCCAGGCGTTGGCGAGGATCTGATCGGCTTTGCCGCGTTCGATATCGAGCACCATGGTGCCGACGCGATCAGGCTGCAGCCCTTTGGAATTCAACACGGCTTCAAGCTTGCCGCCGCGATTCTTCATGTTGGAGTTGTAGTAGTGGGCGGCGATATCGAGACCGGCCTGGCCGAGGGGCAGTTCGGTGTTGTCGAAATACAGAAGGTCGGGCTGGTATTTGTCGATGAGATCCTGGCAGCGGAGGAACCAGCGGTCAACGAATTCGGGGTTGTGGGGAGGCGGCGCTTCGTCCCACTTGCGGTCGTTAGCGGCGTGGAAATCGTTGGCGGCCTTGATGGTGGTGAGGCCCTTCGGCATGGGCATGATGGCGCCGTTATAGAGGTGCTGGGGGTCGAGACCGTCCCACCATTTGCCGCGGCCATCGGCTTTAGTCAGAAAGCCATCGTAGGGAATGCCTGCCATGGCGCCTTCAGGGTCATAACCGTAGGCGGTCTGGAACCAGTGCCAGGAGTGCGCGGAATGGTTGGTGACGCCGAAGCGCAAACCGTTGGCGCGGGCGAGTTTGGCCCAGGTGCCGACGATGTCTTTCCTGGGGCCGACCCTCATGGAGTTCCACTCGTGGTAGGCGGAATCGTAGTTGTCAAGATTGTCGTGATGGTTGGCGAGGGAGACGAAATACTTTGCGCCGGCCTTCACGTAGAGGTCCATGAGCGCCTCAGGTTCCCACTTGTCAGCCTTCCAAAGATTGTCGATTTCCATGAAGCCGGTCTTGGAGGGATGGCCGTAAGTTCTCAGGTGATGTTCGTACTGCGGGTGACCCTGAATGTACATCTGACGCGCGTACCAGTCGCCTTGTTCAGGGACGCATTGGGCGGTCCAGTGGGCCCCAGATGCCGAACTTAGCGTCGCGGAACCAGTCGGGCGCTTTGTACTGTTTGAGCGATTCCCAGGTGGGCTGGAATGTCCCGGAAGCGATCTTGCGGGGGGCGGGAGTTTGGGCGGAAGCGTTACGTGCGAGCCATGCGGCGGGTGCGGTAGCCGCCAGTGCGGCGACAAATTTACGGCGCGAGAGGCGTTGGGCGAGGTTTTGAGCGGACGTTTTCATGGGTGGAGGCTCCGTCCAAGATCGTATCGCATGGTTGGGGCGCGGTGGGGAGACCACTGCGGCTCGTGTACGATTCACCTATTGCCTATGTTGCTGTTGCGAAATGGACTTCTGTTCGATGGGTCAGGGAGTCAGGGAGTTCGCGGGTCCGTTCTCCTTGATGGCGAGAGGATTTTGGAAGTCGGTGCAGTGGTGGATCGGTCCGATTACCGTGTGCTGGATTGCGAAGGGCTTGCGATCGCACCGGGGTTCATCGATCTGCACAGCCATCTGGATTTACAGGTGCTGGAAGGCGGGCGTATCGAGAAAATTCGACAAGGCGTGACCAGCGAAGTGGTGGGAAATTGCGGGTTCTCGCCATTTCCCTTTATCGACGATGCGCATGGATTGCAGGAATTCGCGGCTGGGATCCTGGCGCCCGGTGATCGCTGGAACGAGGGCTGGGGGTGGCGCAGTGCGTCGGAGTATCTGCGAGCGGCAGAAGAGCGCAGTTCGAAGATGAATGTGTTTTCCCTGGTGGGGCATGGGAGTTTACGCGTTGCCGTGGCGGGGCAATCGCAGGTGCCGCTTTCTTCCGGTGAAATGGATCGGATATCGGGCTTGCTCGAAGACGCGCTCGGTGCAGGATGCGCGGGATTCTCCACGGGACTGATGTATGCGCCGGGGTCCAGCGCGGGCAGCGACGAACTGGAGCATTTGTGCCGCATTGTGGCGCGCTCGGGCAAGTTGTATGCGACTCACATGCGGAGTTATGCGGGTGGTCTGGTAGCAGCGGTTCGGGAGCAACTGGCGCTGGCCCGGGCAACGGGATGCCGTCTGCAGATTTCGCATCTACAGGCTGCCGGGCGGGCGAACTGGGGTTTGCAGCAGCAGGCTCTGGATGAGATTGAGGCGGCGCGGGCAGAAGGCATTGATGTGGAGTTCGATATCTATCCTTACCAATGCGGTAGCACGGTATTGACGCAGTGGCTGCCCGCGTGGGCGCTGGAGGGTGGCAGAGCGGCTATGCTCAGCAGACTTCGTGACCGCGACAGGCGACGGAAGATTGCAATCGAGATGGATGAGACAAGCGCGCAGCTTTGGAGCGACATCACGATATCGGGAGTGGAGACGGCGCGGAATGCTGTGTTGGTGGGAAAGACCATTGCTGAAATGGCCGAAGCGCGCGGGGTTGAACCTGCGGAAGCTGCGCTTGAGCTCTTGATCGAGGAAGAGGGAGCGGTCAACGTTATTTCGTTCAATCAAAGTCCGGAGAATCTGCGGCAGTTGTTGAGTCATTCACTTTGTTCGGTGATCAGCGATGGCTTTCATGTGAAGGGCAAGGCGCATCCACGTCTGTATGGGACCTTTCCTGAATTGCTTGGCGAAGTGACGCGCGATTGGGGCTGGCTTAAGTTGCCTGAAGCAATACACAAGATCACTGGCAAGCCGGCGGCGAGGCTGGGCCTGCGCAACCGCGGTTTCGTGCGACCGAATTATTTTGCCGACGTGACGGTGTTCGATCCGGCGAAGATTCAAAGCCACTCATCCTATGAAACGCCGGACCGGGAACCGCAGGGAATTGTGATCGTGATCAAGGACGGACGCATCGTTTACGGGCAGGGCGCGTGAACCGGCGCTGGATCATTCTCGGGCTGGTATTCTTCGGCATCGTCATCAGCTACGTGGATCGCGGCAATCTCAGCATTGCCGCACCTTCCATCATGCGGGAGTTTGCCATCACGCCCGCGACGATGGGAGTGCTGCTTTCGGTCTTCTTCTGGACCTATGGCGTGTTTCAGATTCCTGCCGGGGTGCTGGTGGACAGGATCGGAATTCGTCGCGCTTACGCTGGCGGATTTCTCATTTGGTCCATTGCTTCCGCTTCGATCGCGGTGAGCAGGGGAACGGGCGACATCATCGGGATGCGTCTGGTGCTGGGACTGGCGGAGTCTATCGGTCCGCTGGCAAGTCTGACGTTTATCCGGAACAATTTTCAGGGAAAAGATCAGGGATTGCCGACAGCGATTTACGTGGCCGGGCAGAGTGTGGGGCCTGCGCTCGGCGCGCTGGTGGGGTCGCAACTGCTGGACCAGTTTGGATGGCGCATGATGTTCGGCATTACCGGAATGGGTGCGCTGGTCTGGCTGCCTTGCTGGCTGCTGGCGGTTCCCTCCGATGGATCCCGCGAGCAACGGCAGCGAGAACGCGCGGTGGGAGAGCCAGTGTCGACATCGCCAATCGAATGGGGCGCGGTCGTGATGAGCGGGACATTTTGGTCGTTGTCGTTGTGCGTCTTGCTCGCGTCCTATTACTGGTACTTCGTGCTGACCTGGGTGCCGAGTTATCTGACTCTTTCAAGAGGCTTCTCCACTCTGGAAATGGGACGAGTAGTGTCGACGGGCCTGTTTGCCGTGGCAGGGACCAATGTTGTTGCTGGATACGCGGCGGATCGGATGGCGGTGCGGATCGGCGTCTTTCGCAGTCGGTTATTATTTGCGTCGGTCGGATATACGGGAACGGCGGCGATTTTGTTGCTGCTGGTATTGCCCGGGCGGGCGTCCGTGTTGCCCATACTGATGTCTGCGATGTGTGCGACGGGGACGGGCAATTCCAGTATGTGGGCGATTGTGCAGCACGTATCGCGGAAGGATATGGCGGGACGCGCTGTGGGGTACCTGAACACGATTTCCCAGGTAGCGGGAGCGGCGGCGCCTGTTGTGACAGGTCTAATCCTGGGTCCGCAGAAACATTTCGGACCCGCAATTGTGGTGGCAGGCGTTTGCCCGGTCCTCGCGGCGGCGTGTTTGCTTGCTAACGGCAGTTCGGGACTGGAGCGGACAAAGTCCTTCCTTGCGGGTGATGCGACCGCGATTCAGGGGTAGCCAAGTTTGCGCTATCCTGTTTTTACCTGCCTATGTCTGTCCGCTAACAACAGGGCGCCCGCGTGGCGCTCGCGACTTCTCCCCGGGACCCAACGCCCGACGTGTGCGTGTGGTCCATTCATCTTTCACCAACAATACGGAGAATCGGAATGGCAAAGCAGGAAAATGGCAGGGATGCCCGGCGCGGCATGGCGGACATGCGCGCCATGAAACGTCATCAACGAATCGACGAAATCCTGGTCGTCAAGGCCAGGAAACAGAAAAAAACAGTAGCGACTGAGAAGCTGGACACCGATGCGCTCGTCATCGGCGTTACACCCGGTGGGTGCATCGTATCGCAAGGCGGCGCCCAGCGTTTGTGCCATACGCAAATCGGGGTTGTGCCGGGGGATCGCGTGGCGATCCGACACGAAAAGGTCGCGTATGTCGCTCCACGCCGCACGACACTGTCTCGCAGCGAGCCGGGTAATCAAAATAAGGACAAAATGATAGCGGCCAATATCGATATTCTGGTGATCGTGGCCGCGATTATCGATCCGCCATTTCGTCCAGCGCTGGTGGATCGCTATCTGGTGGCGGCGGCGCGCGGGGGGATTCAGCCGATTCTGTGTGTGACGAAGACCGATCTGTCCAGTGAAACGAGTGCGGCGGACGTATATCGGGATGCGCGCGTGCCGGTGGTGCATTGTTCCATCGCCAGTGGCAAGGGTATCGAAGAACTACGCGGTCTGCTCGCCGGGAGTCTGGCCGTGTTCGCCGGACATAGCGGGGTAGGGAAGAGTTCACTGCTCAACGCGGTGGCGGGCGAAGACCGTGCGCGCACGGGCGCAGTGAGCGAAGGCAGCGGCAAAGGCAGGCACACTACCACTTCCTCCAAGCTGCATGAATTGCCCAATGGCGCGCGGATTATCGATACACCGGGGATTCGGGAGTTCGGGCTGGGGCCGGTCACGGCGGAGGAGCTGCGGTCGGCTTTTCCGGAGATCGCGGATTGTGGTTGCCGGTTCCGGGATTGCAGCCATCAGGCGGAACCGGGATGCGGGGTCCAGGCGGCGCTGGCGGCCGGTGTGATCGCGAGGGCGCGGTACGAGAGCTATTGTCGGCTTACCGCTGATCTTGTAATAAATCGGTGACTTGGCGGTCCCTGTTTATGAGAAGCGAGTTCGCCCCAGCGGATTTCGCGCTAGCATTAAAGGAGATACTATGCGAACCCATTGCCTGCTTGTCAGCTTCACACTAACGGCGTTGTTTTCCGCCGGCTCCACCTTCGGGGCCGACCCGCGTCTGATGAATCTTGTGATGCCCGATGCCACGAGCGTTGCCGGCGTCAACGTCACGAATGCGAAGAACTCGCCGTTTGGGCAATACGTGCTCACTGGACTCACCTCGTCGATGAGCCAGCAGATGCAGGCTTTCGTGACGGCGACGGGGTTCGATCCGCGACAGGATGTGACGGAAATTGTAGCCGCATCCTCCGCGACGGCCGCGAATCCTTCCGGTCTGGTGCTGGCGCTGGGGAATTTTCCCGTAGCGCAAATGACGTCGGCAATCACGGCGAAATCTGCGCAACTAACTGTGCAGACGTACGGTGGAGCAACGCTGATCACGGGTGGCGATGCGAAATCGAGCTTCTCCGTGGCGTTTTTGGGGACAACGATTTCAGCGGCGGGCGATACGGCGTCGGTCAAGGCGGCCATCGACCGGTCGATGGGCGTGAACTCTATCAATCCGGCGCTCGCGACGCAAGTGCAGGCGCTGAGCACCACCAATGATGCCTGGGCGGTTACCACTTCTTCGGCGTCGGCATTGCTTGCTGGTTTAGACGTAGGTATCGGAACTGGTGGCCCGGGAAGTACTGGCGGGGCCGCACCGGCTGGCCCGATGGGACAATTCGGCCAGATGTTCAACAGCATTCAGGGATCGAGCGGCGGCATTCAGTTCGGAACTACGGTGAACATTACGGGCCAGGCGATAACGACGGACGCCGCGAGCGCGAAGTCTCTGGCCGACGTTATGACGGCACTTGTCTCCATCGCGTCGATGGCTGGAACTGGGGCAACTGGACCGGCTGGCGGACAGAATCAGCAATTCGCGGCGATTGCCCAGTTGTTGCAGGGCTTGAAAGTGACTGCGTCGGGTGCCACGATCAATCTGGCGCTGAGCGTGCCGGAAGCAACGCTGGAGAGCTTTGTGAACAGTATGAAGGCGCAGACAGCGAAGCCCGCGGGCGCAGTGCCGGCGTCACGACCGGCGAATGTACCGAAGGCGTCGGTGACGCCCTCGGCGGGTTCTTCATCGGCTGTTGCTGCTAAGTAGTTAACGGCCTCGAGGGGCGGCCATCGAGGCTGGCTTCGGAGCCTGTGCAGGTGCAGGCATCGGTGAGACTGCCGGGCCGCCGCCGCCATTCATCGGTTCCACGGAGCGCAGCAGTCCGAGCGCGCGGCGCACTTCCAGTTCGATGGTGTTGCGAATATCCTGATTATCCTTCAGGAACTGCTTGGCGTTCTCGCGTCCCTGGCCGATCCGCTCACCCTTGTAGCTCAGCCACGATCCGCTCTTTTCAACGACGTTATTGGCCACGCCGAGATCGATCAGGTCGCCTTCCTTCGAAATGCCCTCACCGTAGATGATGTCGAACTCGGCTTCGCGGAACGGCGACGCCAGCTTATTCTTCACTATCTTCACCTTGGTGCGGTTGCCGACAATTGCATCTCCATCCTTGATGGCAGCGATGCGGCGGATATCGACGCGAACGGACGAATAGAACTTCAGTGCACGGCCGCCGGTGGTGGTTTCCGGGCTGCCGAACATGACGCCGATCTTATCGCGAATCTGGTTGATGAAGATAAGGCAGGTTTTCGATTTCGAAACCATACCGGTGAGTTTGCGCAGCGCCTGCGACATCAGGCGCGCCTGCAGGCCCATGTGTGAATCGCCCATCTCGCCTTCGAGTTCAGCTTTGGGGACGAGCGCGGCGACGGAATCGACTACGAGGACGTCGATAGAACCGGATGCCACCAGCGCCGCCGTGATTTCGAGGGCTTGTTCTCCATAATCCGGCTGTGAGACGAGCAGGTTGTCGACATCCACGCCGAGCTTTCGGGCGTAGATCGGATCGAGCGCATGTTCCACGTCGATAAAAGCCGCCATGCCGCCACGCTTCTGAGCTTCGGCGATGACCTGGAGGGAGATAGTGGTCTTACCTGACGATTCCGGTCCGAAGATTTCGCAGACGCGGCCGCGGGGGAAGCCGCCGGTGCCGAGGGCTGCGTCAATAGAGATCGCGCCCGAGGAAATTACGGCGATGGGGACGATAGCTTCCTTGGATCCCAGCCGGACGATGGACCCCTTGCCGAACTGCTTTTCAATCTGTCCGAGGGTTGATTCTAGTGCGCGTGCTCTCTCTTTTTCGTCCATGGTTTTCCGTTTCTGAAATTAGGTAATGTCGATTATAGCATGGCGAAGATCTGGCGAAAGTAGTTTTTTGCGTCCGCCCCTAAGAACTGCCGATCAGGACGCCGGCGCCGAATACCAGCAGGCCTCCGAGGCCTACCTGGACGGCTGCCGAGAAGAGCGGCGAATCCATATATTTGTGGCGGATCCACGAGATGATACCCAGCTCAACAACCACTACAATCATGGCGGCGGTCATGGCTCCCCTGAAATTCGGGATGAGAAATGGGAGGGTATGGCCGACTCCGCCAAGTGCGGTCATCAGACCGCAAATGCCGCCGCGCGCCCAGGGGTGGCCGCGACCCGTGAGGCTGCCATCGTCGGATAGCGCCTCCGCGAAGCCCATGCTGATGCCGGCGCCGATAGAAGCCGCCAGACCCACCCGAAACGCATCCCAACTGCTGTGCGTGGCGAAGGCAGCCGCGAATACCGGAGCGAGCGTGGAGACTGAGCCGTCCATCAGTCCTGCCAAGCCGGGCTGGACGATTTGCAGTACGAAAAGACGCCGGTTAGCTTCGTCTTCATCCAGCCGGATCTCCGGTTTTAGCTTGTCTTCCTCGAGTGCCTCCGCCTTTTGCTCGTGCGAACGTTCTTCCTGTATCAGGTCGTCCAGAAGCTGGCGCGTGCCCGCGTCGTGCGTGCGCTCGACTGCGCGTTCGTAGAACTGCCGACTTTCCACTTCCATCATGGAAGCTTGTTCACGGACGTGTTCGAGCGCGAGCGGCCGCATCAGCCATATAGGCTTGCGTGCGATGAAGCCTTTTACATCCTGTCGGCGGATGAGAGGAATGTGTTCACCGAACTTCAGTCGGAACAGTTCGATGAGTCGGCGCCTGTGGCCGGATTCTTCTTCGCGCATACCCTCAAAAACGGCGGCGGAGGCGGGGAAGTCGGTACGGAGGCCCTCGGCGTAGTCGGAATAAATTCGCTCGTCTTCTTCTTCGAGGGAGATGGCCAGTGCCAGGATTTCGCTTTCCGACAAATCGTCGAAGCTACGCATACATTTACTGTATGACGGGGCAGCGGACCGCGACTTTCCCGAATGATAGAATTCGAATTCTCCCTTTTGATCCCTATGACAAACCCGATGGCCCTGCCGCTGGCCCAAGCCGATCCCGACATTTACCGTCTGATTCAGAAGGAAGCTGATCGCCAAAACGGCCAGATCGAACTGATCGCCAGCGAGAATTTCACTTCTGAAGCCATCCTCGAAGCCACTGGCAGCGTCCTCACTAATAAATACGCGGAAGGTTATCCGGGCAAGCGTTATTACGGCGGCTGTGAGTTTGTCGATGAGATCGAAGAGATCGCCCGGGCCCGCGCGAAGAAGCTGTTTGGCGCAGAATACGTCAACGTACAGCCGCACTCCGGTTCGCAGGCCAATCAGGCCGCCTTCGCCGCTATTATCCAGCCGGGCGATACCATCATGGGGCTCGATCTCGCCCACGGCGGACACCTTACGCATGGCCACAAGCTGAATTTCTCCGGCAAGACGTATCACGTGGTCGGTTACCAGGTCAGCAAGGAAGACGAGCGTATCGACTTTGAAAATGTCGCCCGCCTGGCCGACGAGCACAAGCCCAAAATGATCATCGCCGGAGGCAGCGCTTACCCGCGGCAGTGGGATTTTGCGAAATTCCGCCAGATTGCCGATTCAGTTGGAGCATTTTTGGTTGTGGATATGGCGCATTTTTCCGGACTGGTTGCCGCTGGCCTGCATCCAAATCCATGCGAATACGCCGACATCGTGACCACCACGACCCACAAGACTCTGCGCGGACCCCGCTCCGGCATGATTCTGGCACGCGAAAAATACGCCGCAGCTATCGATCGTAACGTTTTTCCTGGCGCACAGGGCGGTCCGCTGATGCACGTTGTGGCCGCCAAGGCCGTCTGTTTTCTGGAAGCATTGAAACCGGAGTTCAAGGTCTACCAGACGCAAGTAATCGCCAACGCCAAGGCGCTTTCGATGGGGCTGCGCGCGGAAGGTTTCCGCGTTGTTTCCGGTGGTACCGATACTCATTTGCTTCTGCTCGACGTCTTCTCGAAAGGTGTGCGTGGCCGCGAGGCCGAGAACGCGCTCGATTCCGCCCGCATCACGGTCAATAAAAACGCGATTCCGTTCGATACTAATCCGCCCATGAATCCGAGCGGTATTCGTTTGGGCAGTCCGGCAGCCACCACACGCGGCTTCCGCGAGAGGGAAATGCAGGAAGTGGCGTCATGCATCTCCGAAGTACTTAGAAATATCAATTCTGAAGACGCTATTGCCTCCGTTCGCGCGCGTGTGCAAGCCCTTACCGAGCGTTTCCCGCTCTATAGCTGGCGTCGCGGGCAGGCGTAACCTCTAACAGGCCGACCACGTGAAGATTGCCATCGACGTCCGGCGAATTCGCGATTTCGGTGTCGGCACCTACATCCGCAATCTGCTGCAGGCCATCGCCGCCCACAATTCGCCCCATGAATTCCATCTGATTTGCTCGGTGGAAGACCGCCGGCAACTGCCGGTGCTGCCTGCGAACTTCCGCGTGCAGATCTACGAACGGCGGGATTCTTCCCGTCTGGACCATTTTGCGCTGCCTCTGCTGATCCGGAGTCTCAAGGTGGATCTCACCCACATTCCTTTCCACCGCGTCCCGCTGCTGATGCCGAAGCCCTATGTGGTTACCATCCACGATCTGAGCAGCCTGTTTTACGACGACGCCACCGGTCTCTTGCACGCTTTGCGCGTCTTTCGTCTGAAACAAGGCCTGGAACGCGCCAGCCACATCATCGCGGTCTCGGGCGCCACTAAGAAAGATGTGGCTCACCTGGTTCCGGGCGCCGCCGACCGTGTGCGTCTGATTTACAACGCGCCCGATCCCCAGTTCTTAGCGCGTACGTGGACCACTGGAGATGCCGCCGCCGCCGCCCGCGAACGACACCGCATCCTGGAGCGATATCAGATCAACTATCCCTTTCTGCTTTACGCGGGCTCGATTCGCCCTCAGAAGAATATCCCGCGTCTGATCGAAGCGTTTGCCGTCGCCCGCCAGAAACTGGAAGGCCATGGTGGTTACAAAGACCTGCGCCTCATCATCATTGGTGACGATATTTCCCGTTATCCAAAGGTGCGCCGCGCCGTTAT
>CAIKAS010000360.1 GCA_903825445.1 uncultured Acidobacteriia bacterium | reverse complement strand
CGCGTGGGCGGAAAAGCACACTGACCCGACTCGAACGCGCCTGGTGCGCGTTACAAGGTTCTCGCGATAGGTAACGATCAGTCGCGTAGTGTTTACCAATATGCCTGTACAGATGAATCGTTAAATGGGGATCTTCCATTTCTTGGGGAGGCTACCTGCCAATGTGTTGTCCAGCGTCGAGTGCTTAATGTAAGTCCAGGTTCAAGCCGAACGCGATTCCGGAGCGGCCTGAAAAAAGCCTGAGCCATTTACTTCGCCGGATTCGGCTATACGCAATTGAGGAGACGGGTATGAATACGGTTCGCCGCGGACTCAGGAACGCTGTAAACCGTATGGGATTTCTTTCGCCCCATGCGGATCTTGACGACGCCAGGGTCGTCCTTGACAAGTTTTCGCACGGTTTCACGACCAAGGCCCCATGTTCGGGCGAGGTCGCCGATGCGATAGTGCTTTTCGAACGTGGTGTTATCAAACGGCATGAAGGCCCTTTCAGACGGTGGAAGACTCCGCGCGGCGGTTAGGAGTGACAGGCCTTGGTATTGCCCGGGCCTGATACTTCTTGTCCGCGAATCCGCCGAACTGCTCCGTCTGTTTGATCGCAAATCGGATGCGGTCGCTATCAACGTGCGACTGGTAGGCCATTTCGAATTCGATCAATGACGGCTCGGATCTCATTTTCGCGGGTCTCCGATCAAAACATTGGCTCCCAGCGGCGGAACAGGCTGGTAAGGTTCTTCGAAGAGAATGTCTCGATTCACCCTGACGTTGAATTTGTAGCCCGCCGGAATTTTGATGGTTGGCTGAACGTTGAGATTCTTCCGGGTGATCTGCGCGCCAAGTTGGCTTACGTCTCGGCCGGCGGCTCCTTCTGTTTCCTGCGCTGGGCTCGGATAGAGAAGAACGCTCTGCTGCCGGCTTTGTGTTATAGCGAGCGCCGCGTCAAACATGCTCGTCAGGACCGCCACGCCGAGCAACTGCTTGTAATGGTGATCCACCTTGTCCCGAAGACCGGCGTTGCCCTGCGCGTCCAGGCCCTCCATGCCATTCAAATCGATGGCCGATCCGTCGGGAAAGATCACGCGTTGCCACGCGACCTGCACTCCGCTCTGCCCGTAGCCGACCCGCGAGTTATATGAGCCAACAAGCCGGGCTCCCTGGGGTATCAGCAAGTATTGGCCGGTCGCCGTATCGTACACGTTCGACATAACGAGCGCTTTCAAATCCCCAGGCAGGTCCGAGTTCAAGCCCTGTTCCAGTGCTGCCGGAATTTCCCAGCCAGCTTGGATCTCAAAACGCGAAAGTGGTGGCGTGCGCGTAGATTTCAGGTAGTCCTCAACCACGTTTCCGGTTCTCGCCTTCTCCAGGAACGATTCCTTCTGCGCCTGAAGGTTCTGACCGTCATATTCGCTGCTCCCTGTCGCGCCGCCTTGCGCGCCAGTTCCGGCGGGGCTTCCCGACGTCAGTGCGCGCGCAATGGCTGCCAGTTGAGGCGCGCCGTTGTCGCCGGCAGCAACCCCTGGCGCGGCAATATCTGGTATCGCAGGCCGGTTCGCTGGGGAGGAAGCCGCTCGAATCCCCGTAGGGGCCAGCCGGGCCTGCTGTTCCAACATGTACGCGGTCGAAAGTGCGCGCTCTTCGGGAGTCGGCTCACGAGTGACCGGCGGTTGAGTGACCGGAGGACGCGCGGCTAGTGGCGCCTGCGCGCGGCGCACTACGATTCGCTCCTTCGGTAAATCGGAGTCTGTCGCTTGCAATTGATTCGGATCGTCCGGCGCGCCGGTTAACACTCCGGGCTTCACGTTTGCATGCGCACCCGCCGAAAAGGCCGGGTTCAGGGCCTGGTCCACATCGTCTGGTCGCGCAGGTTCCACCTTCTTGTAGGCGCTCCCCTCCGCAGCTACGGCCTGCTGGTGTTGACGCCTCAATCCGCCGAACATGAACATTACCAGCACTGCCAACCCGGCCAGCACGAGCACACCGGCGACCTTCTTGCTGATTCGTGACGATTTCTCCGGTTCGGGCCGCAAGTCAATACCGCTTGGTGAAATCGTTTCGCGAACAGGGCCAGGTATGGCCTTTTCATTCCCCTTTTCTTCGGGGGGGTTATTCTCGGTGGTCATGGCTAATCTCCACTTTCTGTGCCTTCTTGCCGGAACCCAGTACGAGTTGCGCATGCTCGAACAGGCGATCGACGATGTAGGTTTGCTCCTTCATTCGATAGTTCACGACTTCACCTTTGCCGTCCGGTCCCAAAACCACAAGAACCGGAGCCTCGCGGCTTGCGATGTTCG
>CAIKAS010000359.1 GCA_903825445.1 uncultured Acidobacteriia bacterium | reverse complement strand
TGTCTCGCCTGAAGAGTGTAAGGCTTGCGCGGATTCAGCTTCTTCTGTTTGGCGTCGGCGATTTCTTTGAAATCTTCCCGGCTCTTCACGACCTCAAATAGTTCCCTCTGTTCTTTCTTCAGCCGTTCCTGTGCGTCGGTGCCTTTCGGTTCGCCCACGCTGCCGGAACTTCCGGAAGCCCCGCCTCGCCCGGCACCGCCCGTTGTGCCCGTTGTACCTGCCGGTGCAGTCCCCGCCGCGCGGATATCGGTTATCTGTTCCAGTTCGCCGCTATCGACCGACATCACGAATAAATTCCCGCCCCGCACAAAAGAAATACGACGCCCGTCCGGAAGAAATGCCGGGCTGCTCTCCGTGTCCGTCGTCTTCGTGATCTGGCGGCGCTTTCCTGTCGCGGTCTCGATGACAAAGATGTCGCCATCCTCCGCGAACACACCAAGCGACCGATCCACGTTGAACTCGGCGGTGGCTGGCGGAGTCTGGCGCGCCTCGTCATCGGTCAGCTTGCGCAACCGCGATCCGTCACGATTTACGGCCCAGGTATCTAAAGGCGCATCAATCGGATCGGAAGCGCGTTTCCACTGGAAGTAAATCGTAGAACCGTCGCCTGACCATCTGACCTGGGAGGGCTCCGTCCCCACCAGATTCGGTCCACGCATGATGTTTTCGATAGTGAGCGAAAAGTGAGTCTGCGTCGCTGCCGGACCGAGTACAAGAATCGAAACCGCGAAGACGCCAAGCGTTGTGCGCACCATAATTCAGCATAGTCCCGTTCCCATGGAGTGTGCGTAACCCTGCGGCTGTCGCCATACTGGCATCTTGAGCCTGTGATTACGCGCGCGCGTCAGCATCTCCTCGTGCCCGCCGGTCTGCAGCCCCTGCAACAGCTTCCGCGCCAGTGTGCGCCGAGCGCGCTCCTCCGGGTCCTCCGCCGCGTTCTGCAATAGCTTCTCGGCCTCGCTCGTGCCCACAGTTACGATCATCTGCGCAAATGCCGCTTCCAGTTCGCGCTGCTCCGCCAGACGCACGAATGCATTCAGCGTGTCCGGCCCGTCGAAACGGCCATCATCGAAAGCCACGCAATCGAGCGAAGCCCGAATATCAAGCATCTTCCGCAAACTGTCAAGGTTAGTCCTGCCTCGAGTGCTGGGTTCGCCTTCGCGTTGCAGCAGCAGTGAAGTGTACCCAGGCTCGGCGCAAACAAAACGCTTCGTCCCCGCCAGAAAGTCCGCCTTCTCGGGATTCCGCAACGTATCAGCATAATGAATCACAGAATACGGCTTCCCTCGCGGCCCCGTCATGTCAAAACGCACTCCCAACAGTGCGATGGTCCTGTCCATATCGTTGGCCACAATCACGGAAAACGGAATCGCCGGCGCCAGCAAAGCTCGCGGCGCGCGTCCCAGTAAAGGCTCAAACGCCGCCTCAAATTCTGTCGACTCCGGGCCGATTAGCCGAACTCCATCAACGTTGCTCTCCAGTGTTTTCATAGCCCCCGCTGCCAGTCCGCAATTACGTCCTATAATTGTAGACGACCGTGAAGACACCCACATCACCCAATCTCTTGCACGATCCCCTGATAATTGCCCTGGATTTCGATTCTGCCGCCGAAGCCGACACACTCGTGAATACGCTCGGCGACGCTGCGAGCTTCTACAAAGTCGGTATGGAACTCTTTGCAGCTACCGGACCCGACTACGTCCGCAGTCTCACAGGCCGCGGAAAACGGGTTTTCCTCGATATGAAGTACTACGATATCGGCGAGACCGTGAAGCGTGCAGTCCGCTCTGCCGCCAGGACTGGCGCTTCGTTTCTAACAGTGCACGCTGTCGGCCAGGTCATGCGCGCCGCCATGGAAGGTCGTGGCGATTCGGATCTAAGACTTCTCGCAGTCACCGTGCTCACCAGCCTGGATGAGAACGATGTTCGCCAGATGGGCCATCAATGCACCGTTAGCGAACTCGTCGCCATGCGCGTCTCGCAAGCTCGGGAGATCGGGATTGATGGGCTGGTCGCTTCACCTCTCGAGGCACGCGCGATTCGGGCGCTGGCCGGTCCCGAGGCGATCCTGGTCACCCCGGGTGTTCGCTCGCAAGGAGCTGCAAAGGGTGATCAAAAGCGCGTCGCCACTCCCGCCGATGCGATTCGCGACGGCGCCGACTATCTAGTGATTGGCCGCCAGGTCACCCGCGCAACGGATCCCGTCGCTGCCCTCGCCTCCATCCGCGCTGAACTACAGACGGCCGTCCAGGCCGCTTAGCACGGCATTTATCGATAACTTCATGGGCCATCTCCCGACCGACCAAATCGGGCACTTTCTGGAACACTACGGCGTTTTCGCCGTCTTTGGCCTTCTCATGCTGGGTATCGTTGGCCCGCTGATTCCCGATGAAACCATTTTGGTCTTCGCCGGCATCGCCATCCACCGGGGCGAAATGGCCCTAGTCCCCACGGTCGCTGCGGCATTTGCCGGCAGCCTCAGTGGTATCACTCTGAGTTACCTGCTGGGCCGCACGGGAGTCGTGTACGCGTTAAAACACGTGCCGCTGCTGGATCGTCACGTTGGCCGTCACCTGCCCGAAGCACAGGAGTGGTTCGAGCGTTTTGGCAAATGGACACTGTTTTTTGGCTATTTCATCGCGGGGGTGAGACATTTCACGGCACTCGTTGCCGGAACAAGCGGTTTGCGCCCCCGCACGTTTGCACTTTACGCATATCCGGGAGGCTTACTTTGGGTATCGAGCTTCCTGGCCATTGGGTACTATCTCGGTGAAGGATGGAGCCGTTACGAACACTTATTCAGCAGAGGCGTCATCGCGGCTATTGCGGCAGTCGTGATTACCGGGATCGTTTGGTGGCGCATTCATACAAAGTGACCTGCCGCAGGTTTTTGTTTCCAAACGACCACAAACTGTGGGTTTTCTCGCACCATCAGCATTTTTTATTCTTAAAATTCGTTAAAACTTGAAAACTTTAGCCGATATACTGCGTTTAAGGGCTTATACCACGGAACTAACCCGGAGTCCACCGGCAACTCCGTACAGCGCAACGCGATGGCTATCGACGTCACATTAATGGCTGCACCGACCCGCTTCGTGGTGGCGCATCTGCATATCTTCAAGAATGCGGGCAGCACCATCGAGCACATCCTGGAGCGCGAGTTTCCAGCTTCCTTCGCCAGATTACATGGTCCCAATCCGGAATCCACGCTTGAGGCAGACGACCTTGCAGCCTTTCTGCGCGACCATCCCGGCGTGCAGGCGGTCACGAGCCATCATTTACGCTACCCGCTGCCGACCATTCCGCGAACTGTTTTTTTCGATTGCTGTTTCCTGAGGCACCCACTGGAGCGGCTGGACTCAATGTACAGCTACTTCCAAAAGATCGATTCCACAGACGCAATGAGTCGCAGTGCGCGGCGCCAGACATCGGCCGAGTTCATCCGTTCCCTCATGGCCCGGTCTCCGCACCTTATTTCGAACGTCCAGGTTACTCAACTCGCCCGGGGCGGGGCATTCACGCGTCCCGCCAACGAATTTGACCTGGAAAATGCGGTTCGGATAGTTCGCAATATGGCCCTGCCGGGTGTCGTCGAGATGTTTGCGGAGAGCATGGCTGCTGCCGAATATTACATCCGGCCAGCCTTTCCAAATATCAAACTCGGAGCCTCGCCAAAAAACGTCAGCAGGCCTATCGTTTCGAGCGCGTCTGAGCGCGAGCAGCGCCTCGTGCGCCTATGGGGTTTGGATCTCCACCGGCAGGTAACAAAGATGAATGAGTTGGATATCGAACTGTTCCGCCAGGCTCAGCTTGAGATCCGTGGTCGTTTGTCTCTGATGCCCGAATCGCAGCCGGAAGCGATACCCTCGGTGCAATCGGGCCTCCGCCAACTGGCTAACGCCATCTGACGCGCGAAGCGCGATCCAGGCTCCCCCCTTACGACGGTTTGGAGCTGCCGCTAATTCCCTCGATATTCACAAGGCCGTCGGCGGGCTGTTCTTCCTCTTGCTCGTAAGCAGGCTCATAATCCGGCGCCAGGATCGAATAGATCATGTCGAGCTTATCCTGCAGTTCTTCGTTTTGAGTCTCCAGCTGGCGAATCCGTTCCAATAATTCCTTCTCGCTCGGCATAGTTCTACTTTACTTCCCAAACCCTCCGCCCCCAGGAGTCGCAATAGTCAGTACGCTCCCGCGCGACGCTGCAAATCGCGTTTTCGCCGGCAACTCCAGCGTCCGGCCGTTGGCGGTCAACGAATTCCTCCCCGGCTTACCCTCTCCACCGCCAGCCAGCCCATACGGCCCGCGCTCGCGCCGGTCCGACAGAATTGTCGCGTCCGCTTCCTCCAGAAATCGCAGTCTCCGCACAATACCCTCCCCGCCTTTCCATCGGCCCAACCCGCCAGATCCGCGCCGAACACCGTAAGTCACCACTTCCATCGGATAATCGTGCTCGAATGCTTCCACCGGGGTATTCCAGCTGTTCGTCATATGCGTGTGGACGGCGGAAAATCCATCCGCAACCGACGATGCTCCCATTCCGCCTGCAATCGTCTCGTACCACGAAAACGGTCGTCTGCGCCTGTTGTCCCATCCGCCGAAACTCAGATTATTCATGGTGCCGGAACTGGCAGCCGGAATCCGCTCCGGTAACGCTTGCGCCAGTGCACCCAGGATGACGTCCGTAATTCTCTGGGAGGTTTCCACGTTGCCAGCCGCCATCGCCGCTGGCAGGCCCGCATTCACCACACTCCGCTCCGGCGCGATCACTTTAATCGGACGCAGCAATCCGGCGTTATACGGCACATCGCCTAATATCAGGCACCGGAAACAGTACATCGCCGCGGAAACCGCCACCGCGTAATTCGCATTCACCGAACCGGCCACCTGCGGGCTCGAGCCTGTGAAATCCACTTCCGCACGATCTCCTTTTATCCGCACCGTGACCAGGATCGGTACCGGTTCGCGGCTCACCCCGTCATTGTCGAGAAAGTCCCGAAACCGGTATTCGCCCCGCGGAATACCGCGCAGCATTTCGCGCGTGACGCGCTCAGAATAATCCAGCAACGCGGCCGCACTCTTCCGCGTTCGTTCCCTCCCGTAGCGTTTCACGGTCTCCTGTAGCCGTTCCTCGCCACGCCGGTTCGCCATCGTCTGCGCGAGCAGATCTCCCCGCCGCTCTTCAGGCGTCCGAACGTTCGCCAGGATGATATTCATCACGTCCTCGCCAACCTTGCCTTCCCGCATCAGCAGCACTGGCGGAATTCGAATACCCTCCTGATAGATTTCCCGCGCCAATGGCATTGATCCCGGACTCATCCCCCCTACATCGGAATGGTGCGCCCGGTTTGCTACATAGAATTCCGGTCGCGCGCTGCCTTGGATGAATACCGCAGAGACTGCGGTAATATCCGGCAAATGCGTGCCGCCGGAGAAGGGATCGTTGACGATCGCCACATCGCCGGGTCCGAGCCGAAACGTATTCAATACATGCCGCACCGAAAGCGGCATCGCGCCCAGGTGCACCGGCATGTGGTCGCCCATTGCAATCGTCTCGCCCGAAGCATCGTACACTGCGCAGGAATAGTCGCGGCGTTCCTTGATATTGGCGCTGAACGCCGTGCGCCGCAGTACCGTCCCCATCTCCTCGGCTATCGATACGAAGAGATTGCGAAAAACCTCAAGGTCGCCATGCGCGCCGCGTCCGACGGCCTGTTTACTGGTCATGTGAAACCGTCTCCTCCACCTTTGCGGGTTCCGCTTCGGCAGGCAGGTGCCGAGTCCCGCAACTGGCCACTTGCACTGCAAACGACGCCAGCCGAGCCCACGCTTCACCCGCACGCTTCTCAATCACGAACGCTTTCGCCTTGCCATCGCTGCCGATCCTGTAATCGACATCCTCTCCGGCCAAGGCAGGAGCGCGCCGTAATTGTGGCATCTGGCTCGTCTGACTCACTACATTCCAGCTCTCGCCCCCGGAGCGCGTCTCATAAAGCGTGAATTTTCCGGTATCCACGACCAGTTCCCCATGCTCTGTCGAATCGAACCAGAATCTCTGAATTGCGCCCGCGCTCCCGTCATCGGTTAACTGCTTTCGCCGCCACGATGCGCCACCGTCCGTTGTTATCAGGAAAAACGGGTCGCGCGGCAGCGGAACCTGTGTCTCGCCGGCTGCCCAGCCGTGCGTACTATCGAGCCACTGCACCTGATCGAGAGCTGCGCCGGAAATCCGCCCAGCCGGTTCTTTCCAAGTGATGCCGCCGTCATCGCTTGAGAGC
>CAIKAS010000358.1 GCA_903825445.1 uncultured Acidobacteriia bacterium | reverse complement strand
GTCATCGCTTGAGAGCAAAACCGAATACAGCGTCACCGAGGGGCCATGCAGATTTCCGTCAAGCGAGATCTTCTTCCCGGTCGAGGAAACGCTGCTCAGTTCCAGATATACGGGGCACGGATACTCATCGGAACAAGACATTCCCGCCGCGGCCAAATCCTCCCCTGCGCAGGAGAAAGCAACCCGCATCGGTTCGCCGGAATTCAGAATGGCGCGGCTGTTCACCGCCGCATCCTGCGCCATCGCGCACGATACGATTGCCAGCAAAGCCGTCTGAAATCGAGGGAACACTCTCGTCGCAATTCTACAACGTTTAGGTGACGCACGCCCAACCTGCGTCCTCTACGAATTCAGTAACAGACGGTGCTGGCTTACCGCGTATGCGTCGGTCATCCCCGCGACCTGATCGCACACCAGCCGCAACTTCAGGTAGAGCCGCTTTGCTGATTCGTCGATCCCCGGATACTTCCTCGCCAGATCCTGCTCGAACGCATTTCGGTAATTATCGGAAATGATCGAGTACAACTTGTGACTGAAGCCCTTGTCGTCCCGCGAATCCGGCGCGACGCCTTCCCAATAAAGGTCCAGCAGGTCGTGTATAACTTTGCGGCCCATGATCTCCAGCCGCAGCACTTCCGGGGAACTGAAGATGTGCCGTTTCACAACCTGCTTGCACGCCAGGTAGAGGCCGCCCAGCCGAGACTGGTTCACCAGTTCATAACCGTACTCCCCCGTCATGATGGCGTCGTACGACGACTGAAACTCGTCGAGCGCGGCAGGGATCAGGCACGACATTAGAACGCCTCGGAACGTTTGCGCGAAAACGTCGCCTGAGCCATAACCAGCCAAGCCGCGCAACCCAACCAGAGTCTGAGCGTCCCTCGCAAGTGCTTCGGCCTGACCATTGGCGCCGTACCGTTCCAGTTCCTCCACCATCTCCTGCCAGCGGAATACTCTCTTGCGCACACCGTCTTCCAGGTCGATGCATACATTGACGATGTCGTCGGCTGCTTCCACCAGGTATGTGATCGGGTTTCGTGAGACGCCGGTCCCGGTTACCTCCTGCACGCGCGAGATCAGCTCACGCTCGGTTTCGAAGAAGCCAGGCTTCGACCTTTCATGATTGCTGGCTTGCGTGTCTCGAGCCGATACGACGTACTTGCAGGCCGTGGATAGTGTACCGAAAGTCAGATTCAGGCCGTTCGAATTGCTGTGCACCTGTAATCGCGTAGCCAGGCGAACCATCTGTGCATTTCCGTCGAACTGGATAAAATCCTGAGCGGTCGGGAGGAATGATCCACCGGTCGTGAATGCCGCACGCAGCGCGCTCTCTTCCGTAAACTTTCGCGAAAACCAGTCCTGAATGGCCTTTTCGCCGGCATGGCCAAACGGCGGATTACCGATATCATGCAGCAGCGCGCATGCGGCGGCCATCGTAGCCACGTCCGGAGCGTATTGCGCTGGTATTCGGTCCGCGAGACGTCGGCAGGCGGCTTGGGACAAATCGCGCGCTACGCTGCTCACTTCAAGCGAGTGCGTCAGTCTGGTGCGGACCGAGTCATGCGCTTCGAGCGGAAAGACATGCGTCTTATCCTGCAGGCGCCTAACCGGCGTGCTGAAAACGACACGGCTTAGGTCGTCTTCAAACTCCGTGCGGTCGCCGGCGGCGTGATCCGAACCGCCCGCGCGTGTGCAGTTGATGAGTCGGGACCAGTTCATTGCTTCCACGACGACAGGCTAACATCCGCGAAGACACCGTTTACGGGCACGGGAAGAGTCCACTGTTTCCGGGCCACGATAGCTGTTGTAACCTGATCCTGCATGGCGAATACGGGTGTTGCGAAAGCCCCGGAAGTTCTGATAGTTACGGGCGGCGGTCGTGGAATTGGCGCATCTGTGGTACGGCTTGCCGCCAGTCGGGGCTACTCAGTTTGCTTTAACTTTCGTGAGAACGAAGTCGCGGCTAACTCCGTGGTCTGCGAGATAGTCGCGGGCGGTGGCAAAGCGGTCGCGATCCGGGCCGACATCAGTTCCGACACCGACGTCGTCAGCCTGTTTCAAACGACCGAGTGCGAACTTGGCCCCGTGACGGCCCTGGTGAACAACGCAGCCAGGCTGGAAACACAGATGCGACTGGAGTCGATGGATGCCGAACGCCTCCGGCGCACGTTTGCAACCAATGCGATCGGAGCGATGCTGTTCGCTCGAGAAGCTGTTCTACGCATGTCAACGCTGCGGAATGGCCATGGCGGCCGAATCGTAAACGTACTCGTCCGCGGCAGCGCGTTACGGTTCCCCGGGCGAGTTCGTTGACTATGCGGCCACCAAAGGCGCGATCGAAACCTTCACTGTTGGCCTGTCGAAAGAAGTTGCGGAAGAAGGCATTCGCGTCAACGCGGTGAGGCCGGGCTATATCTACACTGACCTCCATGCCTCGGGCGGGGAACCGGAGCGGGTAGACCGCCTGAAGCCTCGCGTACCGATGAAACGCGGCGGGCAGCCCGAAGAAGTCGCCGCAGCCATATTGTGGTTACTGTCGGAGGAAGCTTCCTATGTCACAGGCGCCATCCTCGATCTGGCTGGCGGTCTTTGACGTTATGCAGCCGCGTATCATCCTAAGCTCCCAGCCCTTCTCTCGGGCTGGCCAGCAGCCAATCTTCCAACATCCGCAGTTCGGTAGAGAGCGCCGCGTCTACCACCGCCGCCTTTCGCCCTTCAAACCACTTCCCCAACACGAGCAGCCGCCCGTTTGCGCGATCCAGCTTCAGGTCCACCCGCGCGACCAGTTTCTCACCCATCAGGAACGGCAGCACGTAGAACCCATACTCGCGTTTCTCCGGAGGCACGAAGATCTCCACCCGGTAATCGAATCCAAACAATCTCTTCACGCGCGGGCGGCACCAAATGAGCGGGTCGAAGGGTGAAAGCAGCGCCGCCGCTTCGATTCTTCGCGGCACCTTTGCCCTTGGATGCAGGTACGCGATTTCCCGCCAGCCCTCCACCTGCGCTTCGAGCAACTCACCCGATTCAACCAGTTCGCGCAGCAGGGGCTTCGCATCCCCCACAGGCATCCTGAAATAGTCAGCCAGGTCCTTCGCCGTTCCCACTGCATGCGCCCGCGCCGCCTGAAGCAGCAGTGCGCGCCGGCACTCGTCGTGCTCCGGTTGACTGGAGCGGTGCTCCGCCGGTATCAATCGCTCGGCCAAATCGTATTGGCGCGAAAAGTCCGCACCTCTCCCTGCGGCCGCCAGCGTTCCCCGCAGAAAGTGGGCTTCCAGTACGCCGCGGGCGACAGTCCCGATCCAGGAACCGGGAATCCGGCCCGCTGTGCCGTCCGGTAGCGGCAGATCATCGGCAGCCAGTGGCCCTCGCCGCCCGATTTCGTCCAGTACCCATGCCGCGTATTCTGCGCGCTCTTCGAGTATTTTTTGAAATCCCCAGGGTCGAACAAGATCCGTCTCCCGTCGGTACCGAAGCAGCGGCCACGTCTCGGTCGGAATGATCGAGATCTCATGCGCCCAGTGCTCAGTAAACTCGCCACTGCCGTAGACCAGCTTCTTGAATACGGCGCTATCGTATGGCCCAAGTCTGGAGAACGGCACCATGTAGTGCGCTGCGCATACCACGTTGACGCAATCGATCTGCAGCAGCCCTAGTTGCCGGATTGTATCTCTTAAATGGCGTGTGGTGGCGCGTCGGGGCCGCTTCCGATCGAAGCCCTGCGCAGCTAATGCCATGCGGCGCGCATCTGCCAGCGAGAGTGTCGTCAGCATCGGCATGCTCCGCGACTTACGCGCTCATCGATCCGCAAACCGGCGCCGGCCAGGATAAAGCCCTGTGTCCTTCCATCAACGCCAGCAGCGCGACTCGAACATCCTCGGGCCACGGCGAGGCCTTTCGCCGCACCAGATCGACGAAGGTGTTGACGCACTCGAACATCGACGCCACCTCGCCTGTAGTTTCGTTGACGAGGAACATCACGTAGTGGAAACGCTTGCCACTGACTCCAACGATTCGTAGGTACACAGTGAGCCTGTCACCGACCCGCACCTCCCGCACAAAGTGCGTGTGATGTTCCAGATCCATAGTTCCCGATTCCCGACTACGGTGGGCGGCATCGCCGAGTCCGACCGTTGGATAGAACGCGTCACCGGCGTCATCGAATACGGCGACAAGGTAACGGATGTTCACATGTTCATTCCTATCTGTCCATTCGGCGCGTGCGAGCGTCTCATAACAGGGTGGCCCCAACTCCTGGATCTGTTCGGAAGTGAGATGCGGTGGCTTCACGGTTCAATCTTCTCAGGGTCATCCCGCGCCGGGCAACCGTCAACACTTCCGGTACGTTTTAGTGCTAGACTCGTCTTCTTGGCGCCCCGCCAAATCATGACCGATTTATTAAGGAGAGAATCATGATCCAACGTCCACTATTCCGCCGCGTCGCACTTGCCGCGGTGGCAGTTTCCGCCGTGGCAATCATCGCCATTGCCGATGCTCCTGCCAACCTGACCAACAGCCTCAAGCCTGGCAAACTCCAGCTCAAATCCGCAGGCGCGCTCGCCTTCGGGCCCGATGGAGTTCTCTTCATCGGTGACTCCCTCGGAGGCTCCGTCGCGGCCATCGACACGAGCGACCACACCGCGCCCAAGGGTGCGGCGTCCATCAACGTTGACGGCCTTGACGCGAAGATCGCCGCCATGGTTGGCGTTCCAGCCGACCAGATTGTCGTCAACGACATGAAGGTCAATCCACTGTCGAAGAACGTTTACCTTTCGGTTTCGCGCGGCAAAGGCCCCGACGCACAGGCGCTAATCATCAGGGTCGATACCACCGGCGCAGTCTCCAACTTCTCTCTCGATAATGTGAAGTTCGCGCGGGTCAACCTCGTGGACGCCCCGGCGTCGGACCCCGCGGCCCGCCAGGATCCGAGAACCACCACCATCACCGACATGAACTATGTAAACGGCAACCTGCTTGTAGCAGGCATGTCGAACGAAGAGTGGACCTCCGCGCTTCGCAGCATTCCGGTGCCTTTCAAGGCCGCCGAATTAGGCGCAACCCTGCAGATTTGGCACGATTCGCACGGGCGCTATGAGACAGCCTCCCCCGTCCGTACTTTCGTTCCGTACACAATTGGTGGCCAGCAGTTCGTCATCGCTGCCTACACCTGCACGCCACTGGTCAAGATTCCCGTCAGTGATCTGAAGGCTGGCGCTAAGGTGAAAGGCCAGACTATCGCCGATCTCGGTGCAGGCAACCAGCCGCTCGATATGGTGCCCTATAAGAAGGACGGCAAGGATTACATCCTCGTCGCCAACACCGCGTTCGGCTTGCTGAAAGTACAGGCCGACCACCTCGAAACCTACGCGACAATCGATTCGCCGACGAAGAATCCAGGCACTGCGGGCATGCCGTTCGAGAAAATCACCAGCGTCACGAACGTGAAACAACTTTCGCAGCTGGATGCCTCGAACGCCGTCGTCCTCACCGCCACTTCCGGCCCCGGACCGGCGTTCAATCCTGGCCCGCCCGTGGGTCCAATGAGCCTGAAGACGATCACCCTGCCTTAGTGCGAATCAGTGTCCTCGCAATCGCGGCCATGCTCATTCTGAGCGTGGTCGCGTTTGCACAACCCAACATCGAACTGAAGAGTGGAGACTTTCGCGTCAACGGCTGGCAGGCTCCACAATCCGTGCCCTCCGGAGGCTGGGGAACTGTTTTTCTGGTCTACGCCGGAACGGGGAATGTGCCGCCGCTGCTTGGTTCCTATTCGGTAGAATCCGGTGCGCTCGTCTTCCATCCGCGCTATCCCGTGACGGCCGGAGTGCACTATCACGCCGTTTTCAAGCCGCCTTCCGGCACCATGATCACGGGTGAATTCGACGGCCCCGCGCGTGCCTCCAACTCCGTCGCACACGTAGAACAGGTTTATCCCACCGCCGACGTGCTGCCTTCCAATCTGCTCCGCCTTTTTATTGTTTTCTCCGCCCCCATGAGCCGAGGTGAAGCTGCGGCCCACATCCACGTCGAAGACGACCAGGGTACGATCCTGCCCGACGAACTCCTTCCGGGCCAGGAATTATGGGATCCGTCTTTCCGTCGCCTAACTATGACGTTTGACCCTGGCCGCATCAAGCGTAGCCTCACTTCCAACCAGACCATCGGCCCGCCAATCACCGAAGGTCGTCATTACAAGTTGTTCATTGACCGGAACTGGCTGGATGCGCGTGGCGTGCCCATGTCGGAGAGCTTCACAAAGGTGTTCACCGGTGGCCCGCCCGCCCGCACTCCGCCCGACCCGGCCACGTGGCACATCACCACACCCACAAGGGAAACCATGAGTGAACTGGTCGTCGACTTTCCTAACCCCATGAACTACTCACTGCTTTTGAAAATGATCCAGGTCGTCCACGGCCAGACATCAGTTGCAGGCAAGGTCGCCCTTGATCGTCACGAAACCGAATGGCGTTTCACTCCGGACAGGCCATGGCAGCCTGGTGATTATCACCTCCTGATCGACGCAGGCATTGAAGACCTGGCGGGAAACCACATTGGAGCGGCCTTCGATATCGACATGTTCGAAAAGGTCTCAAAGACAATAGACCGCAAGTCGGTGACCCTCCCGTTTGCCGTCCGCTGAAGCACCGCACCCACCGCTAGTTTGATCGCCGTGTTAGAACTTGGCTTGTCCTGCCATCGACATCACTCCAGGTTGAGATGCTACTGGCATTTCTACGAAGAATGATCGTGGCGGCTGCCACAGCGGCGCCGCCTCCCGTTTTGCCGCGGTCACGCTCGAAGCTTCTGTCACCCTTGTACCTGGCGCCAGATTCCTCAGCCCGTATAGTGCCAGTTCCAGCCGATCCTTCACACCCAGCTTTTGGAACAGCCGCGACATGTAAACCTTCACGGTGCCTTCGGAAATATCCAATTGGGTTGCGATTTCCTTGTTCTTCAGCCCCTGGGAAAGCAGAGCCACGAGCTGCCCCTCACGCCGCGTCAGTGAGTAACTTCGCGCCGTCATGATGCTGTCTGTCATAGCTTTTTCGAACCAAAGTTCGCCATCGTCGACGCGGGTGAGGCAGCGAACCAGCGTCTCTACCGGCAGCGTCCGGCGCAGTATCCCCCGCACCCCCAGGCTCATCGATTGCAACGCTAGTTCAGTTGAAATCGCGTGTACCCACAGCACAATCTTCGATTTCGAAATCATATCGCGCAACCCGCTCATCACGGAAAAGGTGACATCCGCCGTCAGGTCGATAAGCAGTATGTCGGGCTGCAGCGTCTCCACCTGCTCTTGCAAATCCTCCAGTTGGGGACAGCAGCCAACCAAGTCCAGTCCAGGTACGTTTTCGAAGATCCGCCGGAGTCCTTCGGCCAGAATCGGTTCATTGGCGCACAGCAGCACGTTCGACATAGGAGAAATCTTATCATGAGGCATGCCGGTACTCCTAGTACTTTTAGCATTAAATTTTAAATTTTTTTTGGGACAGCCACAAGCCAGGTTGCAATCGCTTTTTTGTGAAATTTCCATCAATGGGTGCGCGCTTGTCTACTTGGGCGAATCGATATTTTCTATAACCTGTTGTCCAGAAAAGACATCAACCGCCCACCTGACTTGCGACGACCCTTAGCGACTGCCTCAGTTGCAGAGCCTGCTTAGGGGAGTTTCTTGCTTAGTTAAGGTTTCAGGACAAATTGAAGAGGTACCATCTCGAATGCAGCATAACGGCATGCCTGGCACCTTGGCAGTACAATTTGGCTATCAGAAAAGTCCGGTGACTCTAGGGAAAAATGCACTTCCGCTGAAGCTTGGCGCCTCAGGTTCGCATGAATGCCAGCGACGGTGTCAGCAACCTCATTTCGATGGATCGTCAGCAGGTGCTTTATGGCAAGAAAGTAATCTTGCCGTACTTTTCCGGGCTCACCGTAGCAGTAACGGAAGCTGTTTCAGGGCGATTTCGCTATACTACGGCTTAAGTCAACGAGAGTGCGGATCCTATGAATATAGATCGGGTTGCGTGTGTTCTGTTTACTTGTTTAGTGGCCATTGGACTTCACGCGCAGCCTGCCGCGGAGAAACCCGAGGCGAAGGTCCCGGATTCGAAGAGTGATGGTCCCGCGCGCCGGTCACCGCCGGATTCCACTACGGAAAACAGTGTCACCATCGGCGGACAGAAGATTTCCTACGAAGCTGTTGCCGGGACCATTACAGTCGGCTCGACCGATGCATACGACGCGATGCTGGGGCTTGACGGTGCCCTTCTTTCCGACGCCGGTACGAATGCGCCGGACGGCGCCAAGCCTGAGGATGCACCGCCGACCGCGCGCATGTACTACACCGCCTATTTCCGCAAAGACGCGCCGGAAGGTCCGCGTCCCGTAATGTTCTGTTATAACGGTGGGCCCGGTTCTTCCACGATGTGGCTGCATATGGGATCGTTCGGCCCGCGCCGCGTAGTGACGCCGGATGCCGAACACAAGACAGCCGCCCCTTACGCGATTGTCGATAACCAGTACAGCCTTTTGGATGTCACAGACCTTGTGTTTATAGATGCCCCCGGAACCGGTTTCAGCCGCGTGCAGGGGAAGGACAAAGACGAAGCGTTCTTCGGGATCGATCAGGATGCGCACGCGTTCGACCGTTTCATCCGCCGTTTCCTTGCCAAGTACGGCAGGTGGAATTCACCAAAATACCTGTTTGGGGAATCTTACGGAACGCCGAGATCCGCCGTGCTGAGCGCGCTGCTCAAGAACATCGATCTGAACGGTATAGTACTCCTTTCGGCGATCTTGAATTTCGATAACTCGCCGGATGGTCCGAAGTGGAATCCGGGGACCGACCAGCCTTATGAACTGGCGCTGCCGACCTATGCGGCCACGGCATGGTTTCATCACAAGCTGCCCACTCAACCAGCGGCGCTGGAGCCTTTCTTAAAGGAAGTGGAAACGTTTGCTCTGGGTGAATATGCGTCGGCGCTGGCCCAAGGGGCGCTGTTGCCGGAGATGCAGCAGACGGCCATCGCGGCGAAGCTGCACAATTACACGGGCTTGTCCGTGGATTATTTGCTGAAGGCGAATCTGCGGGTATCGGGCGGAGAGTTTTCGAAGACCTTGCAGGATCCGGATGGCATGACAACGGGGCGGGTTGATACCCGGTACAAAGGGCCGGACCTCAACCGGCTTTCTGAGGAGGCGGAGTACGATCCGCTGATGACGGCTATCTCGGCGGCGTATACGGCGGCGATCAATCAGTATGTACGAACGGAACTGAAATACGGCAAGGAACAGACATACGTACCGACTGCGTGGGACGACACGGGATTCATTTGGGACTTCCGGCACCATCCGCCGGACGGCCCGCCCGCCAACGAAAACCTCGTGGTGAATACGATGCCCGATCTTGCGACCACCATGAAACGGAATCCCAGGATGCATGTGTTGCTTTCGGGAGGGTACTTCGATCTGGCGACGCCGTTTTTCGAGGGAATGTTCGAGATGCATCATTTGCCGATTCCCCCGGGCTTGCAGCAAAACGTCAGTTTTAAGTACTACCAGTCGGGACACATGGTGTATCTCAATGAAGACGTACTGAAGCAGTTCCGCGAAGACGTGGCTAAGTTCGTTCGCGATACGGAATCCGGACGGTAAGTGTGCGGCAGCGAGTCTCTCAGTGGTGCTGTACTCGTCGCTGAATGGCAGTTCCTACCGTCACGAAGAGCGCGCCCGCGAGCAGACCTGCGCCGATGGCCCGCGCAAGCAATGCGGATGACAGCGACGTACCCGGAGTTTGAGTTGAGGCTGCCGGTCGAGCAACCTCGGCGAAGTTGGTGACAGTAGGCGTTGTGAGTGCCGCGGAACGGGGTTCGTCCTGCTGTGATTGCTGGTTCTTAACGGACTGTTCCGCATCGGTCACAGCACGAAGGTCGACCAGGCGCTGTTGTGCTGCCTGTTGCAGTTCCGCCTGCCGTTCCTCATGGCGTTCCTCTGCCGCCACCTTCCGGATCTCATGCTGCTGAATGGCCTCGCGCTGTTGTTCGGCCCGTTGCTGCTCCGCTTGCAGCTGTTCGGCTTGTGCCTGTGCGCGGCGGTCGAGTTCCGCTCGTTGCTGCGCTAGTGGTTGCGAAGAACGCTGGGCAGTCGCGAAAACGGCGACGGACATCACCGTCAGGATAAGCGCCGCGAACCTGTTTGACGGGGACATATCAGTTATCCGAGGGCTTTTCCACGTGATCGATGACCAGGACATCGACCGGCGCTTTGGTGGCTTCCATCTTCAGGCCCAGACCCTGCATGGCTGTGAAGAGATCGGGTGGCGCCGAACCGCCGTTCGCGGGCGGCGGCGCTTGACCACCGCGTCCGTTGAACTGGCTGTCGTCGGGGGTCCATTGAAGGGTGAAATCGAAGCGTCCGGTGAGGGCGGTCTGATCCACCACAGGGCGGTCCAGGACGCTGCTCTGCATGAGATTAGCGAAATCGACCATCGTTGCGTTGGTGACGCTGAGGTTGCCGAGGCCTCTGAAGAACAGGCCTGGAAGGCCGCTTGTGTTGGTGGTGTCGGGCGTAAGTTTAGAGCCTGTTTTTCCGACAGTGATGGCGAAGACGGAAAGCTCTTTTCTGTCGTGGTGGAACGTGAGTTTGAAGCGCTCCGCGAGGAGGTTTTGCAACATGGATTTCAACTGCTTATCGCTGGGGATGCCCGGGCGGTCGAATTTGGCGGCCAGATCGTACTTCTCGGAATCGAACCAGGCCGGAGCGTTGGTAATTTGCCGCGGATGCAGACCGTAGGCGAAAGTCACCAGATCGCTGAGAGTTGTATTAAGCGTGAAAAAAGGCGGGCCTGATCCGCCAGGTCCGCTGACGCGGATTCCTTTTCCGGGCGAATCCGGCACGCTTGGCTTGATGGTCGCGACTTCAAACGATGGATTGGCGTCAGCCGCCATTCGCACGGGGGGCGGTGGAGGTTCGGGGATAGTCCACGCGGTCTTGTCGTTGGCGAGAGTCAGATTCAGTGGCAGTGGGTTCGGACCCTGCGTCCAGGTTCCGGTGATGGCAGTTGCATCCGTGTTGCCGAGTTTGCCTTCGTAGGTGCCGCCGATGGCTGGAACGGTAATCTTCACGTTGGTCCCTTGCAGGGTGACGGCCGTGGCCGCGATAGGCTGACCGCCCTGATCGATGCTATACATGGTGGCCTTCAGCGCGGCCTTATCGTCCTTCGAGATCTTCATGACGATTCGGAGATCTCTGCCACCGGCCGACAATGTGCCTTGCCACGTGCCGGAGAGATCCGGCATCTGGCCCAGAAGGAGTCCCACAGAAAGCGCGGCGAGTGCGATAAAAAGCAACTTCAGTTTTTTCATGGTTCGGCTCCTTAATTGTCGGAAGGCTTTTCCACGTGGTCGATTACGAGTACATCGGCCGGTGTCTTCGTGGCTTCCAGTTTCAGACCGAGTTGTTCCTGCATCGCGGTGAAAAGATCCGGAGGCGCAGTGCCGCCATTAGCGGGTGGCGGTGCCTGGCCCCCGCGACCTCCGTACTGAGAATCGTCGGATGTCCACTGCAGCGTGAAATCGTACCTGCCTGGAAGCCACGTCTGGTCCACTACCGGCCGGTCCAGTATGCGCCCCTGCATTAGTTGTGCGAAGTCCGCGAGTGTCCCGTTTCTGACGGACACCCGGCCAAAGCCGCCCATTCCCAAACCGGGAAGGCCATCAGGATTGCTTTCGTTCCTCGTGATCTTCGGGCCGGTCTTTGCGACGGTAATCGTAAAGACGCTCAGCTCTTTCTTGTCGTGATGAAGCGTCAGCTTGAAACGGTCGGCCAGCAACTTCTTCATCATGCCCTTAATCTGTCGGTCATTGGGCATGCCCGGCTTGTCGGGTATCGCGGCCAGGTCGAATTTGTCGGAATCCAGCCGCGCAGCACCGCCGACTACCTGTCTGGCGTGAACCTCATACGCGAAAGTGATGAGGTCGCTCAGCGTTGTGTTGAGAGAGGAGAAATTTCGCCCGTTCATCCGGATGCCAATGCCCTGGGAATCCGGCTTGCTCGGCTTAATCGTGGCAACTTCAAACGACGGATCGGCATCTTTGGCCATCGGGACGGGCGGCGGAGGTGGTTCGGGAATGGTCCACGCGGTTTTGTCGTTGGCGAGAGTCAGATTCAGAGGAGTAGCGTTCGGCCCCTGCGTCCACGTCCCGACCATCGAAGTAGCGTCCGTATTTCCGGGTTTGCCTTCATACGTGCCGCCGATGGCCGGAACAGTGATCTTCACGCTGGTTCCCTGAAGTGTTACAGATGCCGCAGGGATAGGCGGACCGGGCTGATCGATGCTGTACATCATCGCTTTAAACGCGGATTTCTCGTCCTTTGAAACTTTCATCACGACACGAAGATCCCTGCCGCCCGCCGATAATGTGCCCTGCCATGTGCCGGAAATATCTGGAGTCTGGCCGAGCAGAAGGCCTGCCGACAACGCGGCGAGGCCGACCAAAAATAGCTTCAGTTTCTTCATCGTGACTCCGGAAGTTCCGCCGCCGGCGGTCTGAGGGATTGTCACCTTTCAGGTTTAGTCTAGCGCGTTTTTGGCTGAGGATTTGTGCCGGGTCAAAGGCCGAAGCAGAGCATGTTCGGACCAGCCGCTACCGCGATGTATTGCTTGCCGCCGAAGCTGAACGTAATGGGCGACGCTTTCATGCGGGCATTGGTCGGAAACTGCCACAGTGGCTTACCGTCCTCTTGATCGACTGCGACGAAGTCACCATTGGGTTGCCCATAGAAAATCAAGCCGCCGGCGGTGGCGAGAACGCCGCTCCATGTTTTGGCGCGCGCGGCGCCAGGCTGTGGGATCTCCCACGCGATCTCGCCGGTCTCGATGTTCAATGCCCGCAGGAAGCGCTGGCCAGTTTGATCGGGATACCCAGTCGGCTTTCCCGTGCATTCTTCCAGTGCCATGAAGTAGTAGAGCTTCGTATCGGGAGAGAACGCGGTAGAGTCCCAGTTGGCGGCGTCGCTCGGGCAACCGCGCGGATCTTTGACTACGGGCTTCCCGTCGGGTGCGATCGCGGAAGCCCAGTCGTTACGTCGCAGAAAGGACTTGCCGAGCAGGACCTCTCCGGTGGTTCGGTCGAGCACGTAAAAGAAGCCGTTGCGATCTGCATGCAGTAACAGCTTCGCCGGCTGCCCCTTGTAGATAGTGTCGACGAGCACGTTGGGTTCGGTCGCATCCCGATCTTTCAAATCGTGCGGCGTGAACTGGTAATACCATTTGATCTCGCCGTTCTTGGGATTAAGGGCGAGCACGCAGTTGGTATAGAGGTTGTCGCCAGGGCGGTCTTTATCGTTACTGTCAGGATACGGATTGCCCGTAGCCCAGTAGAGTGTGTCGGACGCAGCATCGTATGAGCCAGTGAGCCAGCTCGAACCGCCGCCTGCGACCGGTTCGGAGCCCTGCCAGGTTTCGATGCCGGGTTCCCCTGCCCGCGGGACGGTCCATCGACGCCAGAGAAGCGCACCGTTGTCCGGTGAGTACGCGGCGATGAACCCACGGATGCCGTGGTCCGCCCCGGAGACGCCGGCGACGATCATGTTATCGACGATGAGCGGCACCATGGTGCCCCCATAGGGCTGCTGCTGATCGCCGGCGAGCGCCGTTTCCCAGAGAAGTTTGCCGGTGGCGCGGTCGAGCGCGAGCAGGTGGGCATTATCGGTGACAAAGAAGACTTTATCGCTAAGGATGGCCACCCCTCGGTTCGTCCCGAGCTTCGCATCGCCGAGCATACCTGGGCTGGCCGGGCGCGAATAATGCCAGAGAGCTCCTCCTGTGAGCGCATCGAGCGCGAACACCTGATTGGGACCAGTGGCGTAGAGCACGCCATCGGCCTCGAGCGGGGTGACTTCCAGACCGACGAAATCGATGGGAAAGATCCACTTGAGCTTGAGCGCCGCCACGTTGGCAGCGGTGATCTGTTTGAGAGGGCTGTAACGATTGCCGCTGTCATTACCGTTGTAAGTCAGCCAGTCATCGGGTCGGGGCGCACCCCAGGTTACCTTGCGTTCGGTTTCGATGGGGGCGACCGGGCGCAGAATGGTTTCGACATTAATGCTGCGGAGGTAACCGGCGATGGCGTTGCGATCGGCTACGGGAAGATCGGCGAAGGCAGGCATACCCGCGGACAAATTCCCGCTTTCCAGAAACGCGCGAAGCTGTTCGGGCGATTGTTCGGCGACGCGCGGATTGAGGGCGAGTCCCGGGCCCTTGGCGCTACCGTGCGCGTCGTCGCCGTGACATCCGGCACAGTTCGTGCGAAAGAGTTGTTGCGACGAGGGCTGTTGTGCGGTCAACGCAACCGAAAACAACAAAAGAAAACTGGCGGACCGAATCATAGCGGGCTGCGATCATCATCGTATCAACCTCGTATACTCAAGTCCAGACATATGGACCGCGATTCCGGAGGGCGATTCTACCGCGCCACCGTCAGGGTTCTGGCCCTCACGGGGCTCCTTTTCCTGCTGGTGACATTCACCCCGTGCGTCAGCTGGTACGCGACGTGGCTGGAACGTCCGTGGGCCGATTACCAGGGCGATGTTCTGGTGATCGTGAGCGCCGCGCAGCCGAATTCCGGTGTGATGGACATCAGCACTTATTGGCGGTGTTTCATGGGAGTGGTCTATTACAGGGAACATCCCTATAAAGAAGTCGTCGTCAGCGGGCAGGGCGCGGCGCAGGGAATGAAAGATTTTTTTGTCCTGAACGGAATACCGGCAGAGCGGATTCTGGTGGATAACGAGGCCACCAACACACGCGAAAATGCTCTGAACACCGCGAAACTGCTGACTGGCGTTAGCGGACGCATCGTGCTGGTAACCAGCGATGTTCATTTATTCCGTGCCCGGCGAGCTTTTGCGAAGGCGGGAATTCACGTTTCGGCTTCACCCGTGCCGGATGTTCTGAAGCGGGCGTCGGACTTCAGCGTACGCTCCGGGTTGTTTGTGACCGAGATCCGGGAAACTGCGAGCATCGCTTATTACTGGTTCCACGGGTGGATCTGAAAAACCTCCGAGAGTATAATCGACATGGACATTTTCCGTCCTAAAAAAGGGGTTCTAAATGAATTTCAGCAGAAGAGATTTCGGAAAGCTCGCGATGGCGGCGGCTCCTGCAGCGGGCGGCCTGTCCCTGGCAGAACTGGGCCTGGCGGCACAGAGTTCAAAATTCGACGGTGTCCAGATTGGCGCCATCACCTATAGTTTCCGGGGCGGTGCGGCCCAGGGCGGCGTGGCGGCGGCGGATATGCCGTCCCTGATGCAGAAGATCGGGCTCAGCGAGGTGGAACTGATGTCGGGCGATGCGGAAATCATCGCGGGCATCCCTCAGGCGCCGGGTCGGGGTGGATTTGGCGGTGGCGGTGGACGTGGTGCTTCCGGGCGAGGCGGTGGTGGCGGTGGTTTCGGGCGCGGCGCCGGAGCGGCGACAGGTGATGTCGCGCTGGCTCCGAACGGTTGCCCCGTAAACACGCCTTCGGGACGGGACTCCCAAGCGAAGGCAGGTGGTGGTGCGGCGGTCGCGGCAGCCGCTGCGGGTCGCGGTGGTGCGGGCGGTCGCGGCCCAGCCGCCATGACGCCGGAGCAGGAAGCAGCCCAGAAGGCGATCGCGGAATGGAAGAAGTCCGTCACCGCTTCGACGTGGAAGGGCGTGAAGCAGAAGTTCAACGATGCCGGCGTGGATATTCAGATTCTCTGCTACAACATGAGTCTCAACACGACCGAGGACGAAATGGACTATGCCTTTCAGATGGCGCGCGATCTTGGTGTGCGGGCAATGTCCTGCAGCACGACCGTAACGGTCGCGAAGCGCGTGGCGAAGTTCGCCGATAAATACAAGATCATGTGGGGTGGCCACGGCCATTTCAATATCTACGATCCGGAAGAATTCGCCAAGCCGGAGACGTTCAAGGAAATCATGAGCTTCGGTAAGTACATCGGTGTGAATCTCGATATCGGGCACTTCACGCAGGCGGGCTACGACCCGATGACGTTCATTCCGGAAATTCACGACCGCATCACGAACCTGCATCTGAAAGACAGCATGAAGCCCGATAAGTGCGGCGTGGCGGGTCCGACGCAGCCGTGGGGACAGGGGCAGACGCCGATCAAAGACGTTCTGCTGCTGATGAAAAAGAATAAGTATAAGTTCCCGGCAAATATCGAACTGGAGTACCGGATTCCGCAGGGCTCGGACTCGGCGACCGAAGTCGGGAAGTGCCTGGAATTTGCGAAGAAGTGTTTCGCCTAGGCCGTTAGTGCAACTGGGCGGCTAAGTCCCGCATCATGGGGTCGGCCTTCGCTTTCGGGAGGCCGACCACCCCGGCAAGGTAGTGCAGCTTGGCGAAGCAGTAGAACGGCTGATCGTGGTAAGTGCCGAAGTAACCGCCCATGTAGGCGATATATTCCGGGTCCTTGTTCAGTTCCGCTTTCATATCGAGCATCATGAAGGCGGCGTTTTGGATGGAATCGGCATCGACGATGAACATCTGATATTTCTTCCCTTTGACCTCATAGTCGGCGACGGAACCGCCGGGAAGCGCTTTCATATCCAAAATGTGATCCGGAACCACGCGGGTGGCGACTTTGCCGGCATCCGGGAAGATGCTTGTGTGATCGGCGACTGGTGCCGGCTGAGGTTTCGGCGCCGTGGCAGGCGGCGTGGCATTGGTCGCAGCAGGCTCCGGTGAAGAACCGCAGCCAGACAGGCCAAGCAGGGAAAACATGACGATTGGCAGGATTTTCTTCATAACGCTCTTGCGGTAGCTTCCCGATCCCCGTACATGGATTCGTAGTATTTGCGATACTCGCCGCTGCGGCAACGCCGTACCCACTCGGCATTGTCCTGGTACCAGCGGATGGTTTGCATCAGGCCGT
>CAIKAS010000357.1 GCA_903825445.1 uncultured Acidobacteriia bacterium | reverse complement strand
CCGTATGCCAGACGGTGGTTACGATCAACGCTTTGCGACTACCGCGTCGGCGCAACTCCCCGACAACCTTGCTGGCTTCTTCCAGGGTGCTGCCCGACTCCCACGCTTCCGTAATGAAGAGGTTGGGAGAATACCCGTGTTGTATTGCGAAGTCGGTTTCGAGTTCGGCCTCCGTGTGGCCGTAGGTAAGACCGCTGTTGCTCACAATAACGACCGGGGCGAAACCTTGGCGCGCGAGTTCAGCGCTCTTCAGGATCCGATGGCCACTGCCGTCGCCACCAAGTACGACGATTACGTCGGACTTCACCGGCGGCTCATTATTAACGAAAAGGGATCCGGCGGCCCGAAGAATCTGCGTGTGTCCCCACCACAGACCAGCTACCAGACAGAGAATAATCGCTACCGACCGCACTTTCCGAAAGTTCAGCGGTCTTCGCCCGAATTACGGGGATCGATGTGCCCGACTGTTTTCAAAAGAAAATACAGGCGCTCGACTTCCTCTTCGTCGTCCGGACGGAGAACTCTTTGGCGCGGTGCTGCAATCTGCCTGTTGGCGGACATTCCAAGCATTTCGCCCCAATACTGCCGGTATGGGATGCCGTCGATCATAGCGGAAGTCGCCATCTGGCGCATCGTCCGAAGCACATGCTTGCAACAGTCCACTTCTCCGGGATAGATGATTGTCACTGTTTCGTCATCGAACAACGTTAGCCGGACCACTAATGGTGAAATCCATCCCGTGCGATCTACGCGCTGGATGTCCTGCCACGGTATTACGCGCTTGCCGATCTCGATGTGTGCGTCGTAGACCCGAATGGCAGGCCGAAGAGCCAAAGTCAGAAGCAGTGCGCCCGTCAGCAGGAATAACCCGGCTGGGAACAGCATGCTTCGCGTGAACGTGATGCCGAGCCACGCCGAACATCCTGCCAAAGCCAGAGAGATGGCTCCGAAGGAAACGTAATGTCGGGCTGGAACGTAACGGGTCATGCGGCGAAAACGACTCACTTGCTACTAGACTACTCCCCCATTATCACCCGCGCAAGGCCTTCCTGGAATGTAGCCAAAATGCAATCCCGCGCGCACCGTAATCTCCCGCACTGATAACAGCCAGTGCTACCACTCCCCAAACCAGCCATCCCGCGATTACACCGAAAACTGCATTGTCGTAAGCCCTTGCCGCTGTGATCCCGACTACGGTCATAATTTGAACGAAAGTGCTCGCTTTGCCCCAAATACTGGGCCTTAATTCCCGATAGTCCGTGAACCGCAGTGCAATTCCCGAGAGTGCAAGTATCCACAGGTCGCGTCCGAAAACTACGGCCACCAGCCACTTTGGGACGGCATGGCCCAGCATCAGCCCTACAAAGATGCTGGAGAGCAGCAACTTGTCTGCGATCGGGTCCAGATACTGGCCCACCTTCGATTCGCTGCCAAAACGCCGCGCGATGAAACCGTCGAGCGTGTCGGTAAACGCTGCCGCGCCGAACGTCCAACCGGCCACCATGTATTCGCCCTGCGCCAGTTTGAGCAGGATGAACGGCGTCATCGCTACTCTCAACATCGTGAACAGGTTGGGGATCGTGAACCACATGCCGGAGATCACATCATACGGCACCGGCCCGGCCGCACGGTTCGATGCTCAACTGAAAACGTGCCCATGCTTAACTGAAAACGTGGGGTTTGCACTTTGGATCGATCGTGATTCCGAGCTTGCCTGGGCACAGGGAACGCACGAGTACCGGCCCATGGGAACGGCGGTCATCTCGCGTCAGGATCAGTTTCGACCGAAAGATTTCCGCCAGACCAGGCGGCGGCCGGTCCATCTGGAACACGCGTTCGCCGGGTTCTTCGGGTCGCTGGAAGAACTGAACGTGAGCCTGCGTTCCCGCGAGCGGTGGCGTCTGGTTTGGACGCCCGCACACCTTCGCTGAACTGCGACGAGAATTCTATGGACGAAATACAAGCCAGACAACTGGCCACCGACTGGATTCAGGCATGGAACAGTCACGATCTGGATCGCATCCTGGCGCACTATGAGGACGATGTCGTTCTCACATCGCCCGTTGCCGCGCGACTGTTGGGCGATCCGACAGGTAACGTGCGCGGCAAGGCGGCGCTCGGGGCGTATTTTGCCCGCGGTCTCGAATACTATCCCAATCTAAAATTCGAACTTCTCGATCTCTTCTGGGGGCTGAACAGTATCGTGCTGTATTACCGCAACCAGAACGGAGGCAAGACTGCGGAGTTCATGGAACTCAGTGCCGTTATGAAAGTGAATAAAGTGGTCGCGAACTACAACGGGTGACCGGGGTCCATCAAGCTTCGCGTTGCGGCACCAGTTTGTTGCGCGCAATTTCCCGAAGGCTCAGGTTCAGGTTGCCCCAGACCCGCTCCCGAAGACCGAGGTACGGCTGCGTTCCGGCGAACAGATCCTGCATCAGGGCGCGGAACGATGGGCTGAGGCGCGTGAACTGCACCATCCGGCTGGTCACCGATCCCCACAGGAAACTTCCGTGGAAGAAATGTGCCGCCAGCCGGGAAGCGAACTCCAGATCTTCCGAGATTTCTTTCTTGAGTTTCGTGGCGTAAGTCCCGTGCTTTTCCGCAATGATTGATTCCGCCGCCAGGTCGCCCGACCGCAGCGCATAGTACAGCCCTTCGCCCGTGATCGGATCCACCAGGCCGGCGGCATCCCCAACCGCCATCCAGCCCTCGCCTGAAACTCGGTTTCGCTCCCACGCGCGCGCTTCAAGGCTCGGCAGAACGTGGCCGTAATAAGTCGCGCCTTCGGTCGAAATGCCGTGCTCGCTCATATAGCGGAGTAATCTCGCCCGTAGCGACGGGGCCGGCTCTTTGCCGCAGATTCCCACCGAGAGATGCCCACACCGGGGAAATACCCATACATAGCCCGCCAGGCCCGCGAAGAATTCAATATCGATCTGGTCGCGATCCGCCGGAACGTAGTAACCGAGCGCCGTCATGGAATCAGCCGCGGTCAGCTCCGTCCCCAGGTTCTTCAGCGGATTGCGGGCGCCCGCGGCCATAATGCAAAAATCCGTATCCACTGTACCGTTTTTCGTCCGAATGCTCCAGCCGCGATCCGTACGGTCGGCGCCCAGCACGCGCGTTCGTTCCAGTTGTGCACCTGCCTTCTGAGCGCGATTGAGCAGCATGGAGTTCAGGTCGTAGCGGGAAAAGATCAGGATCGGGTGGTCCAGCCGCAGCCGCGCCGGCTTCGCACCAGGCGCAGTGAGCACGGAGTCCGAAACCACCTTGCGCGCGGTCGCGCCATCGTTCAGAAACGGATATTGCGAATAGGCCTTCCAGGTTAGCCCGCCACCGCAAGGCTTTTCCCAGGCCAGTTTTTCGTCGAAGACGATTGTGTCAACGCCCGCCGCTGCCAGTCTTTCAGCAGCGAACGCGCCGGACGGGCCGCCACCGAGGACGGCAACCTTCATTGACCGAGAACCGGATGATCGGGCGGCAGATTGAGCTTCATCCCCGAAGGTGCGTGCGCGCCTTCGGCACCCGGTGTTCCACCCATCGACGGATGCCCTGCAGGCATTGTCCCGGACGCGCCCGGCGCACCATCTCCCACCGACGACGCCCGGCTCTTGATGTACCACTCGTTATCGTCGTGGCGTTCCATCACGTAACGCATCGTCATGCCCTGGCTGGCCGAAGTGCCTTTAAGCGCAAACGTAACCGTAGCGTCAGCTTCCTTGTCTCGGAAAGACACCGAATCCACGATCACATCCATCTTGGTCATGTCGAACTTCTTCGCAAGGTCGCGGACGACGCCCTGTTTGACTGCTTCCGGTGTATCGTTCTTCTTCGCGCAACCTGCGAGCAGCAGCGCAGCCACTGCCAGAGATGTTGCAAAACCACGAGTTATGGGACTTTTCACTATTCGATTATACTCGCCGCGATGGCACTTACCAAACCCGGAACCGTGTGGGGTGAGGCTTCCACCGTCACACCGAGCCCGGCATCGCGCAGGGTGGCGCTGGTGACAGGGCCAATACTAGCAATTCGAACCTTCTGTAGCCTCCCCAAACCGCAGGCGGCCAACAGATTTGTAGCGGTGGAGGAACTGGTGAATGTCACCCAATCTACCTTGGTTTCGAACACTGCGGCCGCCCTGGCAACCAAGTCGCCAGGTGCTCCCGTTCGATAGGCCTCCACGACGTCGACATCCGCGCCGCGCCGCCGCAATTCATCCGGCAGAACATCGCGTGCCACTGCCGCGCGTGCGATTAGCACTTTGGCGCCACTAAACTCGTAGCCCGCCAGCGTCCGCAGCAATCCCTCCGCCACATACTCTTCCGCCATTACATCGACTTTCAGATGAAAGCATTCCAGCGCATCGCGCGTCGCCGGACCGATCGCGCAGAGCTTGCCGCGAATTGACCGAACATCTGCCGCGCTGGCGTCGAGCCTGTCGAGGAAATACCGGACGCCGTTCGCACTCGTGAAAATGAGCCAGTCGTAGTCGCGCAAGCGTACGATAGCGGCTTCGATCGCCGAAAAGCCGTCCTGCGCCGGCTGAATTTCGATTGTTGGAAGTTCCACCACCTCCGCGCCCAGTTGCCGTAACGGTCTGATCAGAGTATCCGCCTGATCTTTTGCTCGCGTCACTACGATTCGCTGCCCAAACAATGGCAGCTTTTCGAACCAGCTCAGTTTATTGCGCAACGATACGACCTCGCCGACAATGATCGTGGCCGGTGGTTTCAGTCCGCGTGCCTGCACCAGGCCAGGCAGAGTCTCCACGGTCCCTGTCACTACCTCTTGATTCGGTCGTGTACCCCAGCGAACCGCCATCGCCGGTGTTGCCCCGGAGCGCCCGCCAGCGATGATCCGCGCCGCGATCTCGCCCAGGTGTGACAGGCCCATGTAAATGACCAGCGTTTCCGATGGTCCGAACCGTTCCCAGTCAATCTTTGCTACATCGTGACCCGTGACGAAAGTAACCACGGAAGTGTGGTCCCGATGCGTCAGAGGCACGCCCGTATACGCCGCGATCCCTAACGGTGAAGTCACCCCGGGTACCACTTCAAACGCAATGCCAGCGTCGGCCAGCGCTTCCGCCTCTTCGCCACCCCGGCCGAAAATGAAAGGATCGCCACCCTTCAACCGGACAACATTCTGGCCACGCTTGCCATGTTCGACCAGCAATTCACATATCTGCTCTTGTGAAACCGCGTGATCGGACTTCTTCTTGCCAACGTAGATGAGTTCCGCCGAGGCGGGAGCAAACGACAGCAATTCCGCGTTTGCCAGATGATCGAAGAGGACCACGTCGGCCGCTGCCAACAGCCGCTTTGCTTTGAGTGTGAGAAGTTCCGGATCGCCTGGTCCCGCTCCGACCAGGTACACCTTGCTCATTGCCCGTCTTCCCGGCCGTCCGGTCGTTCGAGCGATGTGGCGTATACGGCTTCAAGAATCTCGCGCCCGCCTCGTTCCAGCAGCACGCGCGCCACGTTGCGGCCGAGTTCCGCCGGTTTGGTGCAGTCGCCCGTTGCCGTGTAACGGATCATCACCGCGCCGTCCGGTGAAAACACGGCGCCCGTGAGGAACATTTCCGTATTCTCCAGGCTTGCGAAGGCGCCGATCGGCACCTGGCATCCGCCGCCCAGCTCGCCCAGCATGGATCGTTCCGCTGTAACAGGCAGGCGCGTCCAGGGGTCGTCCAGTTGCGCACAAGCATCAAATCCTGCGCCCGATTCCAGTGTCTCAATCGCCAGTGCACCCTGCGCCACCGCTGGGCACATCACGTCAGGTCGAAAAATCTCGCTGATGATATTGCCCCAGCCCAGCCTCAGCAAACCGGCCGCCGCCAGCACGATCGCATCGTACTCGCCCTTTTCCACTTTATTGATGCGGGTATCCACGTTGCCCCGAATCGACTGCAAATCCAGATCCGGCCGTACACGCCGCAACTGGGCAATGCGTCGAAGAGAACTGGTCCCCACCCGTGCTCCGAACTTCAGGTCTCGCAGCTTGCCGCCGATGATCGCGTCACGCTGGTCTTCGCGTTCCGGAATCGCGGCGATGACCAGCCCCTTGGGCAACTCCGTTGGCAGGTCCTTCATGCTGTGCACCGCAAGATCCACGCGTTTTTCGAGCAGCGCCTCTTCAATCTCTTTCGTGAACAGGCCCTTGCCGCCGACTTTATGCAGGGGCGCATCGGTGATCTTGTCACCCTTTGTATGGATAATCTCGATGCGGGTTTCCACGCCCCGCGCTTCGAGGCGCGCCTTGATATGGTTTGCCTGCCATAAGGCAAGCTGCGAACCACGTGACCCAATCACCAGCATGTTTTCAGTGTATCGAGAGGGTACGCACCACTACCGCTGCAGATGAAAAACCTTGCGTATGACATCAATCGCATGATCGCCTTCGGGTTCCGACGCATTGCGGCGCAGCTCGGAAATAGGTCCGTGAGCGATCTTGTTGATGATCGAACGCGTCATGGCTTCCATCTGTTGCTGTTGCTCCGGCGTAAGCCCAGGCATGCGGCGAAGGGCGCGAGCTACTTCCGCCGCGCGAATCTCTTCCAGTTGCTCCTGCAGATTTACGATCGTAGGTGCGACCTGGTCAATCCGCAACCGCGCCATCATATTTTCCACTTCCTCGGCGATGATGGCCTCCGCCGAGGCGGCCTGCTTCTCGCGTTCCTTCAGATTGGCGTTGACCACGCCGGCAAGATCGTCGACGTCATAGAGGAACACGCCGTCAATCTCATTCACCGCCGGATCGATATTCCTCGGCACTGCGATGTCGATCAGGAACATCGGCTTGTTCTTTCGCTGCCCGATGACGCGCTGCATCTCGTCGCGCGTCAGGATGAAGTGCGGCGCGCCGCTCGATGCGATCACGATATCGATCTCGTGAAGCATTGCCGGGAACGCTGTGTACTCAATCGTGCGACCGTCGAACAGCCTGGCCATTTCCTCGGCGCGAGAGTGCGTGCGGTTGGTAACGAATATCTTGTTTGCGCCCGAGCGCCGCAGATGCTTAGCGGCCAGTTCGCCCATCTTGCCCGAGCCGATAATCAGAACTTTCTGCCCGTTCAGTGAACCGAAAATGCGGCGCGCCAGTTCGACTGCCGCGTAACTCACCGATACCGCCATCTGCCCAATGCCGGTTTCCGAACGTACGCGCTTCGCCGCGCTGAAGGCCCGTGTGAGGACGCTTTCCAGCATGCCGCCAACTGACCCTTCCGACTTCGCCGCCGCGTACGCTGCTTTCATCTGCCCCAGGATCTGCGGCTCGCCCACTACCATGGAATCCAGACTCGACGCCACGCGGAAAATATGCTGAATGGCCTCGCGCGCCTCAAGACGGTACAAGTGGCCGTCGAACGCCGCACGCGGTACCTGCCACTGCACCAGAAACTGATCCAGCACCATGCCGGGTTCCACATCATCCGGAGTGGAAACGGCGAATTCCACCCGATTGCAAGTGGAGAGGACAACCGCTTCCGCCGCGCCCAACTGATGCAGTTCCTGTAACGCGCGGGGCAGCAGCGACTCGGCGATGGTGAGCTTCTCCCGCAAGTGAACGGGCGCCGTCTTGTGGCTCAGTCCTGTGAGTAGCAGTCTCATTGGACGAGCCGATTCTGCAGGCCAGCGTGAGCGGCCCAGGTAATTGCGCAAAATGCGAGCGCCACCAGAGAGAGAACAGCAGCCTTGCGACCACGCCATCCTGCGCTGACACGGAAGAAAACGAGCGCTAGATAAACGCCCCAGGTCACAAAGGACAGCGTGATGCTGGAGTTGCCAATCCAGGTGGTCCCGTGTTCCACGAACGCCCAGGCAATCGCGATGATCACGCCGACGGTAATGAAGACAAATCCCGCGCTGAGAGATTTCATAATCAGATCGTCCAGCGTGCCCAGCGGCGGCAGCATCCGGTAGACCGAAGGAATAATCTTGCGCTTCAGTTGCCGTTCCTGGATCAGATAGAGGACCGAGCCGATCGATGTAAACAGCAGCGCCGCATAGCCCAGCAGTTCAGCCACGATGTGCACGATGAGCCATGTTCCGCGCACCGTCTCGCTCGACCATGTAGAGATCGGGCTGCGCAGCGCGGCCATGAAAGTCATCAGGAAGACCAGCGGGAAAATGAAAATGCTCAGACTGGCGGCTTCGTCGTGGTATCGCATGCGGATCCCGAGAAACGTGGCCGCCACGGCCAACGCGCAGAACGATAGGCTCTCGAAATAATCCGTAGCAGGGAAGTGGTGAACCGTAAGGCCTTGTTCCACAACGGAGACGAGATGGAACATCGCGCCCACGCTGAACGCCCCCGCCGCGAAGCGAAAGAAACTTTCGCGCCGGCGCAGGATAGTGACGATGGCGTCGATCAGGCCAATAAAATACAGACAGGCGGCGACGCGCAGCCAAAGAATGCTGGATTCTCCCATTTAGCTAAGGGCTTCTGTTTTCAGTATAGAGGGAATGGGGACAGCGTCCTTAACACGGCTCGCCCCTGTCCTTACTCTGGAAGTATGGAAGTACATTTCTCTCCTGACGTCGAAACGCAATTGGAGTTGGTGGCCTCAGCCATCGGCAAGGCGACCGAACAGTTGGTGAGAGAGACTGTCGATTCGCATGCTTGAAAATCAGACCCGTTTCGTCGCCGGTGTAAAGCGAGGTATTGAACAGGCAGATCAGCGCGAATTAGTCGACGATGACGAAGTTCGTCTTTGGCTCGAACACCGAGAACGCGCTTAATGCGCATTCGCTGAAGTCGGTCCGGCCCGGCTCGCAAGTCGTCTATATGAGAGGTGGGACATGCTGAAGCTTGTCTTGCTCAAAGGTTCGGCTGAGTTCAGGAACAGGCTGCAAGGCCTGAAAGAGGCCTTCACGAAAAGCCTCTGCCAGAATAGAAACATGGCCGCGTCCCGCATATTTGTGCAGAACTTCGGATGCCGTGCCACGCAGGCCGATGGCGCCGCCATCGAAGCGCAACTAGCCGACTGCGGCGTCACGCTGGCCGATGCGCGCGAAGATGCTGAAATAGTCATCCTGAACACCTGTACCGTCACCGCTACAGCCGACGACGACGCGCGTTCTACCATCCGCAGAGTCCGCCGGGAGAATCCTGCCGCCCGTATACTGGTCACCGGATGCTACGCCCAGCGCGCGCCCGAAGAACTGGCCCGGATGGACGGTGTCGAATGGGTTGTCGGCAATTCGCACAAGACCCAAATCGCCGACCTCATCGTCGGAATAGCCCCGTCCGGCTGTACGTCATCCGGTCGTCCCTCTGGAGTGGAACCCTATCACGGCCAAATCCTGACCGGTGATATTTTCGAAACCCGCGACATCCTCACCGCCCCCATCCTCGCGCCCGATTCCGAAGCTTCCGCCGACCGCACCCGCCCCAACCTGAAAATTCAGGATGGTTGCCACAATCGCTGTTCCTTCTGCATCATCCCGTTCGTGCGTGGGCGCAGCCGCTTCGTCGGCGCCGATGATGTCGTTTCGCAGGTTCGCGCTCTCGCCGCCACTTACAAAGAGGTCGTGCTTTCCGGTATCAATCTTGGCCGCTGGGGCAGGGAAGCCGGCAGCACTCTTCGCCTTGCCGACCTGTTGCGCCGCATCCTCGCCGAGACCACTATCGAACGCGTCCGCCTTAGCTCCGTGGAACCTATGGACTTCACTGACGATCTGCTCGGCCTCATGGCAGGTACACCCCGCATCGCCAAGCACGTCCACGCGCCTTTGCAATCCGGTTCCGACACTATCCTGCGCCGCATGCATCGCAAGTACCGTCCGCGCCATTATGCGGATCGCGTGACTTCCGCGCGCCGCCTCATGCCGGATGCCGCCATCGGCGCCGACGTCATGGTCGGCTTCCCCGGCGAAACGGACGCTCTCTTCGAGGAATCGCGGCAGTTCATCCACGCGATGCCCTTCACCTATTTGCACGTCTTCACCTATTCCGAACGACCCGGCACTCCGGCTGCGGCGATGGAAGATCAGGTGCCGGTGCGTGTACGCCGCGACCGCAACAAGATCCTGCGCGACCTCGCCGCTCAAAAAAACGCCGCGTTTCGTCAAAGCCTGCTGGGACGCGATTTCATGGCAGTCACACTAGACCCTCCTGGTCGCGCCCTGACAGACAACTTCGTGCAGGTGGCGCTCGACATGCCCTACTCACCGAACCGCCTGGTGCGTCTGCGCCCGCGTTCTTTGACTGAGCATGGTGTCTCCGCCTCCATCATGGCGGCCTGAGAAAACAATGAAGGCCGACCCCATCCAGGCTGCCTTGGCGCGTCTCGATGAAATCCCGCTTCGCACGCCCGAAGGCGCGGCTGCCTTTAAGAAGGCGCTCGCCGCCAAGTCGAACCTCATCGTCGCCAAGGCGGCAAAAATCATCGGCGCGGCCCAATGGCTCGAACTGAGTGGCGACCTGGCTTCGGCCTTCGATAGCCTGCTTGCCAAAGGAGCGCCTACGGATAAAGGCTGCGCCGGTACAATCGCCATCGCGCGGGCGCTCGTGCGGTTGGATTACGATGCTCCCGCAGTGTTCCTCTGCGGCGTGCGCCACGTTCAGATGGAAGGCTCCTGGGGGCCATCGGTTGACGCGGCGGTGGAACTGCGCGCCGTCTGTGCCATGGGCCTGGCGAACAGCGCCTATCCTCACAAGCTGCGCGAACTTGTGCAACTGCTGGTGGATAAGGAATGGCAGGCGCGCGTGGGTGCGATCCGCGCCATAGCCACCGTGGGGGGCGAATCCGCCTCTCTGCTTTTGCGGCTCAAGATGCTAAGCGGCGACAAGGATCCCGAGGTCACCGCCGAGTGCTTCACGGCCGTGCTCGCACTTGAAGGCAGCGAGGGCGTACCCTTGGTAGCCAGCTTCGCCCGTTCTGATAATCCGGAATTACGCGAGGCCGCAATTCTTGCCATGGGCGCCAGTCGTCGGGCCGACGCTGTCGATTGGCTCATCGCGGAGTTTGAGAGAGTAGTGGGGCTTCCCGTCCGCAAATGCATTCTGTTGTCGCTTTCCACCTCCCGCGTTGAATCCGCCCTCGCCTTCCTGCTCAGCCTGGTTCGCGACGGAACCTCGTCCGCATCTTCGCTCGCCATCGACGCGCTTTCCATCCACGGCCGCGACGCAAATTTGCGTTTGCAGGTGGATGAAGCGGTCGCCTCACGTCGTCCGGCGTGACTTGTAATGCGCCGTACATTTGGATTCTCTAAACTAGTATTGGATGCGAACTGGAATCTTGGTCGCGGTAGCCTTCAGCATTGTCGGTTTCGGTGCGGAGAGTGTGAATTACGATTCAGCCAGGCAGGGACAACTGCCGCCTGGCTGGAGTGCCCCGGTGGATCACAAATGGGCGGTTCGTAACGACAAGACCGCGCCCAGCCATCCCAATATCCTGGAGGGAGCTCCCGGAGCAGGTGAAACGGATCCGCCGCTTGCGCTGTTTGACAAGGTCGTCTGCGTTGATGGGGATCTTTCCGTGAAATTCCGCGTGGGTGGCGGGAATAACCGGGCAGGCGTTGTTTGGCGCTATCGCGATTCGCGTAACTATTACCTTTTGACTTTGAGCGCGGACGAAAAGAGCGTCGTATTGCAACGGATTCATAACGGCACTGCGGAGATGATCTCTCCGGTGGGCGGCAAGCGT
>CAIKAS010000356.1 GCA_903825445.1 uncultured Acidobacteriia bacterium | reverse complement strand
TGACGCGCGGTCGCTTGCCGCCTGCGAGTTCATTCGGATGCCCCGGTACCAGAAGAAAACTCTGCGCCCGTTCTGTCAGCGGGATTCCCGTGTCACCAGCAATCACACTCGGCAGCCACGCACCGGAAGGAGTGGAGGAGAACATCACGCCATCGCGGTCGATCGTATCGACGCAGGTGGTATCGTGCGCCATCAGAAAATCGTCTATCTTCTTTGCACGCACAATGTCCGCTTTCGATGGATGCAGCCCCACTTTGCCATCGATTTTGCCGGGTAAAAACTCCTGTGACGCGTCGTGCCCGATCTGTGCCCGTCGCTCCTCTGCATACTTCATTGAAAGCAGCGTGTCGGCGGGAATATTCGAAAACTTCGGATCGCCGTAATAAGTGTCGCGATCCGCATAGGCCAGCTTCAGGGCTTCCACCAGCGTGTTGATGTACTCGGCCGAATTCTGCTTCATGCCAACCAGATCGTAACCGCTGAGAATGTTGAGCGCCTCAATCATGGCCGGGCCCTGACTCCAGAAGCCTGGCTTGTAGACTTTCATCCCATGGAAATCGGTAGAGACTGCATCTTCCGGCGTCAGATGAAACGCGGCCATGTCTTCATAGCGGAGTAAGCCATTGTTAGCCTTGCTGAAAGCGTCGATTTTTTTGGCGATTTCGCCGCGATAGAACTGATCGCGCACGGCGTCGATAGCCGCCACACGTGTTGCGCCCCCAGCCAGCGCCTTCTTTTCGGCCTCCACCATAGTGCGAAGCGTGTGGGCGAGATCGGGTTGGCGGAAGATTTCGCCGGTCAGCGGCGCGTGGCCGCCGGGCGCAAAGTGCAGCATAGACGTTGGCCAAAGCGAGAAGAACGGCAGGCTGTTTTGGATGGACTGCGAACGCATCTCATCGATCGCGGTGCCATCGGCAAACTCGAGCGCCGGCGCGACCGCCTCGGCGAACGACTTGGTTCCGTAGTCACGCAGGGCGACAAGCGTGGCGTCCGGCATGCCGGGTACCAGTGCGCACATAATGCCCGCCACAGGCACCATGCCCTTCAGTCCATTTGGCTCCGGCTTTTCCAAAATCTCGCCGATTTGCAGCGGCCGGTTACGAAAGAACTCGGCGGAGGCCTTCATCGGCATGGTGCCGACGCCGGCGATGGAATGGACCTTGCCGTCCTTGGTGCGGATCAGGATGGGCGCTTCCCCTCCCCAGCCCACGTGCGAATACTCAGTTGTGGCAGCGGCGAAAATAGACGCAACGCCCGCATCAACCGCGTTGCCGCCGGACACCAGCATGCGCATTCCGGCTCCGGTGGCATAGTCACTGCCAGCGGCCACGGCGCCGCGCGTTCCACGGACGGGGTTGCGCACGAGAGGTTCGGGCGAGCGCTTCTGAGCGATGCCCGTCCCCACCGCCACAAAAACCGCCATTGCCAGCGCCAAGCCTGTTTTCATTTCCGTCTCTCTCCCACTTCTATTAAGCGCGGAGCCGCAAAATGCGCCCGGCTGATTCCAACTCTCCGTATAATGATCATAGTCCCGTGCAGCCCCCAAAATCCCAGGATTTTTCGCAGTCCGCATTGTCGGCGGAGTCAGCCGCCTCCGCGCCTGCTCCTGCGGACGAACCGATGCTCTATTGCCCGGTTTGCTCCACTCGCCTCGATGCGCGTAAGTGTAAGCTTTTCTGTGCGCAATGCGGATATTACATGAGTTGCGCCGACTACATCTGAGACCCGGTTGGCGCCTGACATATTAGCCACCT
>CAIKAS010000355.1 GCA_903825445.1 uncultured Acidobacteriia bacterium | reverse complement strand
CGATTGCGATTGAAATAACAGCATTTGCGCGAATCCCACAGGGATCCCCGTTGCATCATGAAAGCATGAGCGCCAGTGTGGAACTTAAGGTCGAGGGTATGACGTGCCAGGGTTGCGTCCGCAGCGTGACTAAAAAACTGTCTGGTGTGGCCGGAGTCTCCGGCGCGGCTGTCGACCTCGCGGCAGGCAAAGCGACCGTGCAGTACGAAGGCTCGCAAGCCAACGTCGAAGAAATGATCACGGCCGTGGAACAAATCGGATTTCGCGCCTCCCGGCTGTAATGTTGGCCACTGGCGTGCCCGTTGACAGACACCAGCCATGAAGCATATCGAAGAGATCGAGCTGCCCCTTGGCGGGATGACCTGCGCTAACTGCGCCCGGGTGATCGAGAAACAACTCGCAGGCACGCCCGGAGTGGAAAAGGCGAGCGTCAATTTTGCCACCCACATCGCGTCGGTGAAATACGATTCCGGGCAAGTACCCGTGGAAAGCCTGGTAGCGGCGGTCGAAGATGTCGGTTACGAGGTTCTTTCCGGTCCCCAGGAACTCGCCGAGCAGGCAGATTCGCGAGATCTGAAGCGACGTCTGGTGGTGGGAGCAACCTTCGCACTCCCTGTATTTGTCCTCGGCATGACGGAACGCTGGCCGATGGTGCAGATGGGCCTCACGCTGCCGGTGTTGACGTATTCGGGGTTTCCATTTTTTCACGATGCATGGAAAGCATTGCGACACGGCTCCGCCAATATGAACACGCTGATCGCGCTCGGAACAGGCGCGGCGTTTAGTTATTCGGTTTGGGTTTTAATTACAGGCGGAATGGATGTTTACTTCGAGGCCGCCGCGGTAATCATCGCGCTGGTTTTGCTCGGCCGGATGCTGGAAGCACGAGCGCGGGGGCGCGCGTCGGATGCGATCCGCAAGCTGCTCAATCTTCAGCCACCTTCCGCGCACGTACTGCGCGACGGGAAGGAACTGGAAATCCAACTGGCTGAGGTTTGCGTGGGCGACGTGGTAATCGTGAAGCCCGGCGAACGGGTTCCGGTGGATGGCACGGTGCGCGAAGGCGCAAGCGAGATTGACGAATCAATGCTGACAGGAGAGAGCTTACCTGTTGCCAAGCAGCCGGGCTCCACGGTCTGCGGCGGTACCATCAACGGCTCGGGCGCGTTTCGTTTTGAGGCCGCGAAGGTGGGCAAGGACACAACGCTCGCGAGGATCGTGGATCTGGTTAAGCGGGCGCAAGGTTCAAAAGCGCCGGTGTCCCGCACGGCCGACGAGGTGAGCGGATACTTCACGGTGGCTGTGCTTGGGATTGCAGTGGCGACGTTTATGGCGTGGTTGTTCATTGCCCCACTTGGCATAGCCCTGATGCACGCGGTGTCTGTGTTGATCATCGCGTGTCCGTGCGCGATGGGGCTGGCCACGCCAACCGCGATTATGGCCGGAACAGGGCGCGGTGCGACCCAGGGCATTCTGTTCAAAGGCGGGGAAGCGCTGGAAGCTGCCGCCCGCGTCGACACCGTCGTTTTCGATAAGACAGGGACTATCACAACAGGTTCGCCACGAGTCACACGTATCGCCGCACAAAACGGGTTTTTCGAAGCGGAAGTCGTGCGTCTGGCTGCGGCAGTGGAGCAATGGAGCGAGCATCCGGTAGGGCGCGCAATCCTGAACTACGCCGGGGCTGGGCAGCCTGAAGCTGCTTTGGACTTCCACGCGATCCCTGGAGTGGGTGCGGAGGCCGCTGTTGGCGGGAGGACCGTGCACATTGGACGCGGCGAAGCTGGCAAAGTCGCCGTGGACGTGGATGGTGTCCGCGCCGGCGAATTCGAAATCACCGATCAGGTGAAGCCGGGCGCCGCCGATGCTGTGGGTCGTCTGCACGCGATGGGGCTCCAGGTCTGGATGATTACCGGCGATCACGAACGGGTGGCCCATGAGACGGCGCGCGAAACCGGCATCGAGGAAAAGTACGTACTGGCAGGAGTGCTGCCCGATCAGAAGCAAGTCGAGGTCACTCGGCTGAGGGCGGAAGGCCGTAAAGTGGCCATGGTGGGCGACGGGATCAACGATGCCCCGGCACTGGTATCCGCCAACGTTGGCATCGCGATCGGCACTGGTGCGGATATAGCAATCGAAGCGGGTGGCGTCATCCTGATGCGCGGCGATCCCCGCAGTGTACCTGACGCGCTGGCGCTGGCACGCCGAACATTGCGGGTGATACGGCAGAATCTCTTCTGGGCGTTCGCTTACAATGCAGTCGGGATACCGCTGGCAGCAGGGGTATTCTATCCATGGACAAACTGGATGCTTTCGCCGATGATCGCGTCGGCTGCTATGGCGCTATCGAGCGTATCGGTCGTCATGAACAGTCTGCGACTGCGACGGTCGTAGCTACTTCCCGATGAATACCGAAACGCCGCGAGGCAGGACGGTGAAACGATCTATGCGAAATCCCAGCTCGAACCACTCGTTCACCTTCACGTCGGGGAAGGTCGGTCGCAGCCAGTTTTCGATCAGAAAGTCCAGTGCCGCGCCTTCGATTTTGACGCCAGACACCTCCACCCGTTCCACATCCACGCGCGCACGGCGATTATTGGATTCGAGCCGGGCGGTGACCCGAACGGGGCGCTCGCCAGCGAACAGGTTTTTCATGATCCAGCCGGGATCCTCGTGCGTTGCCGCCTGACGCAGCTTCAGGAAATCGATCATCAGCGATCCGGTGGCTCGACCGGGAGTCAGTTCCAGCTTGATGTTGCGGGTCGCGCCAGGAGCGTAAATACGTGCCTCATCCACCGCCCACGCGTTGAGTTCCGCAGCGGAAAGGTCAATGCGGACGCCCGCCGCCAGTTTGCCGGCTTCGATGCGCGCGAATTTCTGGTGCGCCAAGTCAGCTGACAATGGAGCAGCACCGGACACGGACGTCGCGAGGGCTGCGAGGAGCAAGCAAACCGTAATTGCGACTAATGCCGCATTCCGAAATAGTGCCATGCGCTAATTACCATCACAGCACGGTCCGGGTGGCAGCCACCGGGAATCCACGAGTCACGTGGTGGAATGGTACTTGCACCACGCCCGACCCGATATTACCGTTCGCACTGCCACCCCGGGCGATTACCCTGCCATTGCCAGAATTCAGCAGACCTCGCCGGAAGCCGCTCAGTGGCCTGTGGGCGACTACTCGGGCTTCCCGATACTGCTGGCATGGATTGGACCAACCGCTGCGGGATTCTGCGCCTGGCGCCAATCCGCCCCTGACGAAGCCGAACTGCTGAATCTCGCAGTGGATCCCGTCTACCGCCGCCGGGGGGTGGCGACCGCCTTGCTGGAGGCACTCTCGGTGGAAGCCCGAGGCGACCTTTTCCTGGAAGTGGCCGAACCAAATTCCCCGGCAATAGCACTGTACAAGCACCACGGATGGGTGGAAACCGGCCTCCGAAAGGGCTATTACGAGCACGGAACGATAAACGCTATTGTCATGCAAAAGAGACCGTGATAAAGTCCGGTTAGACGGCGAATATTTCCGCCGCACTTCAAATGTGAAGTGAAGCTACCCGTCGGGCGACGTAGCCCGGCGAGGCAACTCCACTCTAAGGAGAAATGCCACGATGGACAAGGCGATACAGGAAGAACTCAAAGCGCATCTGATGCAGACGAATGAGACCTTTCGCAACCTCATGAACCAGCACCACGAATATGATTCACTTGTGGAGAAACTGGAAAGTAAGCCGGTGCTGACGGCCGAAGAGGAAATCGAGGAGCATCGTCTGAAAAAGCTCAAACTTCAGTTGAAAGACCAAATGGAGAGCATTGTGAGCGAGTACCGGCTTCAGCACGCGGGCTGAAGTCCGTCAGGTGCGCTGTCATTTATGCAAGAGCCCGGCACGGTGCAAACCGGCCGGGCTTTTGGTTTGAGCTACGAGTCTATTTACGCAGCGTTCTTGGATGCCGGTGGTTCAGATGCTGTGACCGGCAGTGCGGGTACCGGAATTTTGTGCAGTGCTGCCGCTGCCTCCGGGTGCTTGCCGAATTCCGCGAAGCCAGCCAGGATCAACTCGCGAAACAAATCCAGGAAGGGCCCGTCCACTGCGGCAATAATCGACCCGAGTTGCTCTAAATCAGGTTCGCGAACGTGCCAGGCCCAACTTTGCCGTCCCGAATGACCAAACTCGGCGATAGTCCCCTGAAACAGTGCTGTGGCTATCTCCACGGCTTCCTTATCGCGCAATCCGGTTCCCCGCAGCATGTCGGTAGCGCGATTCACCAATGGCGTGAGAGCGGCCGTAGCAAGCGCCACAGCGGCGTCAAATAGACTGCCGGTACCCGCAGTGATCTCTATGGGCCGAAGATGGAGTTCCGCGGCAAGACGCTGCGCAGCAACCAGCGCTTGCGGATCTCCTTCAAGGAGGATCGCATCCGGCACACCAAATTGGCGAGCCACCGCTGTATCCGCGCCCAGGGCGCGGAAGCGCGCGGCCACCGCGACAGGTACTTCGCAGTCACAGAAGATCAGCGTTTTATCCTTCCAGTCGATGCGCGCCTGTTCCAGAATGCCCGCGATGACCTGCAGTTGGTCCTGCGGGGAGTGAAACAGAATGACCGGAACGTCGTTCAGTTCATCCGCAGTGCGTGCCGCATGCCCGGCGCGCAGGGAATTGGCGATGCGACTGGCCACCCGGAGAGAGATTCCGGCCACCGGCCCTATATGCCGTGATTTAGCAGGAAGCTGCCCGATGAGACTCTTGCCCAGAGCCCCGGCACCAATAACCCCGTATTTGACGCCACGATTAAGCTGGAATGCCGATGCCCGCAACATCTTTTGTCCGAAGTTGTTTGATTCTATCGCGAATTTGCGCCGCGTGCTCGAACTCAAATTTCCGGGCTGCTTCGCGCATACCGCGCTCCAACTCCTCAATCAGCTTTTCACGTTCCGCCGGAGGAAGTTCCATATCGCCTTCAGTCTCGTCGGGAACTGTCACGTAATCGCCTTCCGCAATCGCGACCAGCATCATGTCGATGGGCTTGATGATCGATTGCGGTGTGATGTTGTTTTCTTCGTTGTAGCGTTTCTGAGTAGCCCGACGGCGATTGGTCTCCTCAATCGCCCGCTTCATGGAATCCGTCATCACGTCGGCGTACAGAATGGCCCGGCCTTCCAGGTGACGAGCCGCACGACCCATGGTCTGAATGAGAGAACCTGTAGAACGCAGGAAACCCTCCTTATCCGCATCGAGTATAGCCACCAGTGAGACCTCAGGCAGATCAAGTCCCTCGCGCAGAAGGTTGATGCCAATCAATACGTCGAACTCCCCACGCCGAAGATCGCGCAGAATTTTTATGCGATCCAGCGTGCTCACTTCCGAGTGCAGGTAATTGCATTTCACGCCGGCTTCCGCGTAATACTCGGACAAGTCCTCCGCCATGCGCTTAGTGAGGGTGGTGACCAGCACGCGCTGATTGTTCTTCGCTCGCAGGCGAATCTCGTGCAGGAGGTCGTCCACCTGACCGCGAATCGGCCGGATTTCGACCTCCGGATCCAGCAGACCAGTGGGCCGGATGATCTGCTCTACGACGACGCCGCCGGACTGAGTCAGTTCGTAAGGCCCGGGGGTGGCGGAAACGTAGACGACCTGGTTGACGCGGTGCTCGAATTCCTCAAACGTGAGCGGGCGGTTATCCAGCGCACTGGGCATTCGGAAGCCGTGCGCTACCAGTACTTCCTTGCGCGAGCGATCGCCATGGTACATGCCGTTCAGCTGGGGAATAGTCTGGTGGCTTTCGTCGAGAAACATGATGGAATCGTGCGGCAGGTAATCCAGCAAAGTGGGCGGCGCTTCGCCCGGCAGACGGCCGGAAAAGTGGCGTGAATAGTTCTCAATGCCGTGACAGTAGCCGATCTCTTTGATCATCTCGAGATCGAACATAGTGCGCTGGTGCAGGCGCTGGGCTTCCACCAGCTTGCCCTGTTTTTCCAGCTGCGGCCGCCAGGATTCCAACTCGGTCTTGATCGAATCGATGGCGGCGTCTTTTGTCAGGCGCGACATCACGTAGTGGGTTTTCGGGTAGATAGGCAGACGCTCGTAAGTTTGCAGCACTTCGCCGGTCAGCGGCTCGATGCGGGAGAGCGACTCCACTTCATCGCCCCACATTTCAATGCGATAAGCTGATTCCTCATAAGTCGGAAAAACCTCCACCACATCGCCGCGCACACGGAAGGCCCCGCGGCGGAAATCCAGATCGTTGCGGTCGTAAAGAATCTCCACCAGTTTCGCGATGATCTCTTTCCTTGTAATATGCTGGCCCTTTTCCAGCATCAGCAGCATTCCGTAGTAAGCTTCCGGGGAACCAAGACCGTAGATGCAGCTCACACTGGCGACGATGACGCAATCGCGTCGTTCAAAGAGCGACCGCGTGGCAGAAAGGCGCAGTCGATCCAGCTCTTCGTTGATCGTGGCCTCCTTTTCGATGTAGACGCCGCTCGATGGGATGAAAGCCTCCGGTTGGTAGTAGTCGTAGTAGCTGACAAAGTACTCGACCGCGTTCGACGGAAAGAATGTTTTGAACTCGTGATAGAGCTGCGCAGCGAGCGTTTTATTGTGCGCCAGAACCAGCGCGGGGCGATTCAGTTGCTCGATGATTTTTGCCATCGTGAAGGTCTTGCCGGAACCTGTCACACCAAGCAGTACCTGGTGCTTTTCGCCATCGTCCAGCCCCCGGGAAAGTTCTGCAATTGCCGCTTTCTGGTCGCCCTGGGGACTGTAAGTAACGGCCAGTTGGAAGGACATGACCTCAGTATAGGGGGATACGAAAAACCAGTCCCAGTACTACTGTACTGGCTATCGAAACAAAAAACCGGTACAGTCATCGTATGAGGGATTCAGACAGCACAGAATCCTGCAGGATGTCACGGTAAATAACCGCTGGCCATCCATTTTCCCTTAATAATGCGGTACCGCCATTTTTTGAAAGCGGAAACCAGTGAGCAGGAAGAGATCAGCTGATTTGCGGCCCGGAGGATGACCATCCGGAGGTGGTTGTCGGCCGCAAATCGGCGCACTGGTACTGAACCATTTGCTTTCCCTTCTTGATTTATCCCTTCCGCAAAAACCTGCGCTGTAAAGTAGATTCCAGAGGATCTCACTTGAGCAGCGACGTAACGCCCCCCCTGGAACGAAAGAGACTACGCAGCGAAATCTGGTTCAACGACCCCGCCGAGCCCGGCGAAACCGCCATTTATATCGACCGCTACATGGTTTGGGGACTTACCCGGAAAGAACTACAATCTGGTCGTCCCATCATCGGCATCTCGCAATCCGGCAGCGAACTCACCCCCTGCAATCGCATTCACTTGTCGCTCGCCGCCCGTCTCAAAGACGGCATCCGCGATGCCGGTGGCGTCGCCATCGAGTTTCCACTCCATCCCATGCAGGAAAGCTGTCGGCGTCCAACGGCGGCATTGGATCGGAACCTCGCCTACATGGGCCTGGTCGAGATTCTGTGCGGTTATCCGTTCGATGGTGTGGTGCTCACCACCGCTTGCGATAAGACGACTCCGGCCAGCCTCATGGCGGCCGCGACGGTGAATATTCCGGCTATCGTGCTTTCCGGCGGCCCGATGATCGATAGCTACTACAACGGCAAGCTGGCTGGCTCCGGCATGGCCCTGTGGGAGGCTCGTCGCTTGCGTGCGGCTGGCCAAATCTCTGACGACGAACTGATCGATATAACCTGCCTATCCTCGCCCGGTCCCGGCCATTGCAATACAATGGGGACCGCGCTTTCTATGAACTCCGTGGCGGAGGCGCTCGGGATGTCACTGCCCGGTTGCGCCGCGATTCCCGCACCCGACGGCGAGCGCGGTCGCATGGCGTACGAAACCGGCCGGCGCATCGTTGGTATGGTGCGGGAAGACCTGACGCCCAAGAAAATTCTGACCCGGAAGGCCTTCGAAAACGCGATTGTTGTGAATTCCGCTATTGGTGGATCCACCAACTGCGCGCCGCATATCACGGCGATTGCGCGCCACATGGGCGTGGAAGTCGACGTGAAGGACTTCGAGACGATTGGCCACGACGTACCATTACTGGCCAATGTACAACCGGCGGGCGAGTACCTGGGCCAGGGCTTCCATCGCGCGGGTGGCGTTCCGGCAGTCATGGGCGAACTGGTACGCGCCGGTCGCCTGCATGAAGACGCCATCACGGCCAACGGAAAGACTGTGGGACAGAACTGCCGCGAAGTACGCATCCTGGACGAAAAAATCATCCTGCCGTATTCGAGGCCCTTGAAGAAACAGGGCGGATTTATGGTACTGAGCGGAAATTTGTTCACCTCAGCCATCATCAAAACTTCGGTGATCAGCGAAGACTTCCGTCGGCGCTTCCTCTCGACTCCGGGTTCGGAAGAGTGTTTCACGTCGAGGGTGATCGTTTTCGAAGGGCCGGAAGATTACCGGCGGACGATCGAAGATCCCAAGCTCAACATCGACGAACATTGCATGCTGGTGGTACGCGGGACGGGTCCACTGGGGTATCCCGGTTCGTCAGAAGTAGTAAACATGACGCCCCCGGGCGCACTCGTCCGCAGCGGCATGCGAATGTTGCCGTGCATGGGCGATGGCCGGCAGAGCGGTACGTCGGACAGCCCCTCCATACTTCATACGGTGCCGGAATCGGCAGCCGGCGGAAACCTGGCAATCCTTCGTACGGGCGACATGGTCAAAGTTGATTTGAAGAATCGCCGTGTCGATTTGCTGGTGAGCGACGAAGAAATTGAAGCCCGGCGTAAGGCCTTGCCGCCGGCAAAACTGAAGAACGATTCACCATGGCAGGAACTCTACCGTGCACATGTCGGGCAGCTCGATACGGGCGCCTGTCTCGAGTTTGCGGTGGAGTATCACGACCTTCGGGAAGTGGTCCCGCGGCACTCGCACTAGAGCTGTCTCGCAGCTTGGCCCGATGTTTTGAAATCGTCCCGATGTTTTAAAATCATGGAGTGTTCCTCAAGCAATACTACCTGGGTTGTCTGGCTCATGCGTCCTATCTGATTGCTGACGAAGCCAGTGCGACGGCCATCGTTGTCGATCCTCAACGAGACATCCAGCAGTATCTCGACGATGCCACGAAGCTCGGAGTCACGATTCGGCACGTCTTCCTGACTCACTTTCACGCAGATTTCGTGGCAGGCCATTTGGAATTGCGTGATCGTTGTGGCGCAGACATCCGGATCGGCGCGCAGGGCAAAGCCGAATACGCGTTTATCCCGATGCACGATGGCGATAAGCTCGAGTTTCCCGGTGTTCGCCTTCAGGTTCTGGAGACACCAGGCCACACCATAGAGTCCATCTCAATTCTGGTTTTCGATCTCGCTAAGAACTCCGAAAAGCCCTGCGCAGTTCTGACTGGCGACACCCTCTTCATCGGCGACGTCGGACGCCCTGATTTGCGCGCCTCCCTGGGCTGGACCGCTCAGCAACTCGGCGGTTACCTCTACGACTCACTGCGCAACAACCTGCTTCCCCTCCCCGACGAAACGCTCGTCTACCCAGCCCATGGGGCTGGTTCTCTGTGCGGCAAACATCTTTCTTCCGACACGGTATCAACTATCGGCGACCAGCGGCGCTTCAACTATGCGTTACAACCAATGTCGAAGGAAGAATTCATCCACATCGTTACCGCAGATCAGCCGGACGCCCCCGCGTACTTCAATTACGATGCCGTCCTGAATACTCGCGAGAGGCCTACCCTGGATGAATCGCTTCAAAAGAGTCACCGAGCCATCGAACTGGACGAAGTGCTCGCGATGGGAGATGCCGGTGCACAGGTCCTCGACGTTCGTGATTCAGCGGAATTTTCCAAGGGGCACCTCGCTGGCAGCATCAATGTAGGCTTAGGCGGACAGTTCGCGACGTGGGCTGGAACAGTTCTGGATCGCACCCGACCCATCGTCATAGTAGCCGAGCCCGGTCGAGAGAATGAAGCGGCTTTGCGCCTGGGCCGGATTGGCTTCGACCATGTGAAGGGCTATTTGAAAGATGGCATGGGGGCACTTTCGGACAGACCCGACCTCGTCTGGAACACGGAAAGGGTCAGCGCGCCCATGCTCGCAGAGGAACTGGCATCGCCGCAGCCGCCTGTAGTCGTTGACATCCGTACCCCCCGCGAATGGGAACTGAAGCACCTGATTGGCAGCCTTAACGTTCCGCTGACGCACTTGCAGGAGCGCATCGCGGAAATCCCTCGCACCAGAAGGGTTGCGGTCCATTGTGCCGGCGGATATCGCTCTTCCATCGCCGCCAGCATCCTGAATCAGTACGGTATTACGAATCTGATCGAACTGGCCGGCGGTATCGCAGCGTGGGAAGCTGCGAAGTTTCCTTTGCTTACAAAACCCTCAGCTGCTGCGCTGTAGCGCCTGTATCCACGCCGGAAACAACCCGGGATCGCCAAGCCAGACCAGCATCCATTCAGCCATGATTGCCTTGCGCTGCCGTGTTTCCTGGTCAACGGTCTCCCGCGCTGACAACCATTTAGCGCGATCCTTCGCCTGGATGACCTGTTCGCGACATGATTGCCGCAAATCTGGCCGATGGTCGTAGACAGCACTGAATTCAAGCAAAGAATCCGTCAGTTCTTCAAACGTATGCTGCCGGATTCCACACCAGGGCGCATCTATCGGTAATCCAGCTTGCTGAATCAAGCCGATGGAAATGTCCGGCAATGCCCGCCGAAGTTCCGCCCACTCAGCTTCACCGATGCGCAGCCATCCGCGTTCCGCAACGAAGTCAGCCACTCTCTGCCGCTTCGTCACGCGCTTAGAAGGGACTGCACGCGCGTTTCCGCTGCTAGTGGCCTTTCGTGGCACGTTTATACTGGGCGACTGCCATTTCATGCTTCTGAAGCGAGTCCGAAAAGTTATGCCCACCGGTTCCATCCGCCTTTGCTACGAAATACAGGTACGAAGTGTCGACCGGCGAAAGCGCGGCTTTGATGGAACTCAACCCTGGATTAGCAATCGGCCCCGGCGGCAATCCCGCATTCTGGTAGGTATTGTACGGGTTCTTGTTTTCCAGATCAGACTGGTGGATCACGCCGCGATAACGGTTGTCCAGCAGCGCCGCGTAAACCGTAGTCGGGTCGCACTGCAGCCGCATCCCGAGTCGCAACCGGTTGTGAAACACCGACGAAACGCGCGGGCGTTCTTCCGGCAAACGTGCCTCGCGTTCCACAAGCGACGCGAGCGTCACTGCATCATGCACTAATGTTGGGTTCCCCCCCAGCGACTGCCACTGCGTGCGAAACTCACTGATCATCATGCGACAAATATCGCGCGCCGTCGTCTTTCGATAAACGCGGTATTTACTCGGGAAAAGATAGCCTTCCAGTGACTCGGCCTTCGGATCCAGATCCTGAATCAGCGACGGATCGCGCGCCGCTTCCAGAAATGCCGACGCCGGCATCGTGCCAAGTTTCGCCACCGCGTCGGCGATATCGAACATGTTGAAGCCCTCCGGCACCAGGAGTTCCATGTAGTAAATATCGCCGCGGGCGATTCTCCCGTAAACTTCCAGCGGAGACGCCGATTTATCGAACTTATATTCACCGGCCTGAAGCCTGGCCCCGCGCTTTACCGCCCGGGCGGCAAGAAACACCCACGGATGTTCGATAACGCCCTGCTCCGCCAGCATCGACGCCATACGGCTCGTCGTCGTACCGCGCGGAAATTCGATCAGCACGGGATCCGTGAACCCTTTGTATGGCTGATCGATGGCATGCAGCACATAACCGCCGGCAGAGCCCACCAGCACGACGAGTGCAATCAGAGTCGACAGTGCCGCCTTCATCGCAGATGCTCCACCCGCATGGAATCAAGTCGCATTGAATCAAGGTAGCTCTGCAGCAGAATTACGGCAGACAGCTTGTCAATGGTCGCCTTGCGTTTCCCATTTGCCACTCCGGAGCCGCGAAGTGTTCGCTCAGCTTCCCTGCTTGTCCAGCGCTCATCGCGAAACTCCACCGGCAGACCGGTCTTGCGCTCCAATTCTCCCGCAAACTCCCGCGTGTAGTCGCCCTGTCGGCTGGAATCGCCGCTCATATGCAGCGGGTCGCCGATGAGGATCTTCGTCACACCCCGCATCACCGCAAGCTGTCGAAGGTCTTCAATATCATCGCGCCGGCCGCGCCGCTCCACGGTCTCCAGTCCCTGCGCGGTAATTCCCAGTTCGTCGCTGATCGCGAGGCCGATCCTCTTTTTCCCAAGGTCGAGCGCCAAAATTCGTCCCACCATTCGATTGTATGGGCTGGGTCGCTTTCGCGGCCGGTGACCCTCTACACTGGATTCAAGGCCGATGCAAACCGGATTGCGAAACCAGAGTACCGAGGCCCCCGCGGCGAGCGGCGTGACCAGCTACGCCCTCCCGGTCATCGCGGCAGGTGTGGTGATCGCAGTGCTTTATTGGGCTCGCGCTGTAATAATTACTTCCCTGGTGGCAGTGATTATCGCGTTTTTGCTGGAGCCGTTCGTCGGATTACTCACGCGAATTCGGATTCCGCGGCCACTCGCAACTTTTCTGGTCTGCATTTTCGCCGTGATGGCTCTGTATTTTGCGGGCGCGTCGCTGTGGCGGCAGCTTTCCGGGATGGCCCGCGAAGCGCCGGAGCTTCAAAACAATCTGACTGCGGCCGTAGAGAGCACATCGGCCAGGTTTCAAAGCCTGGGAGACACTGCGGGAAGAATCCTTGTTCCTGGTCCGAAACCTGCCACGGCTCCCGTTCCTGAGGCCCCGGTGGCCAAAAAGGGAAAGAAGACGACCTCAACTGCGCCCAGCCCGCCGCAACCCGGCGCCATTCAGGAAGTCCGCATCCACGAAGACCGCAATCCGGTCACCGATTACGTCGTAGCCAGCCTCGGCACAGTCTATCAGTTCGTCCTGATGTCCTCATTCGTGCCATTTCTGGTGTATTTTATGCTGAGCTGGCGAGATCACATTTATAAGAGTTTCCTCCGCTTTTTCGAGGGGGCCGACCGCCTGATCGTGGCCCGCAGCGTCAGCGGCATCTCCACCATGGCCCGCGCTTTCGTGGTGGGCAATTTCATGATAGGGATCATTCTTGCCGCCCTCAGTTGCTCTATGTTCGCCGTAATTGGCATACGTTACCCGTTCCTGATCGGTTCGCTGAGCGGTTTCATGAGCCTGGTGCCTTACATCGGGCTACCGCTTGGCATGATGCCACCTATTTTCGCCGCGCTGGCATCCGGCGCCGATAGTACCGTGATCGTGCTCGCCTGCGTGATTGTCCTTGCCCTGCATCTCACAGCCATGAACATCTTTTATCCGAAACTCGTAGGCGCACGCGTCCACCTGAACCCGTTGGTCGTGACATTCTCATTGATGTTCTGGGGATTTCTCTGGGATGCCGCGGGCCTCGTGCTGGCCATCCCGATCACTGCCGGTCTCAAAGCGATCTGCGACAACGTGGCCGGCCTGAAGCCCTATGGCAGATTTCTGGGTGATTGAGCCCGCCACCAGGTCCACTTCAGCTAAATAATCTTGAGAATTCCCCGCCCCGCCGCTACCAATACGTCAGCGAGGAGTTTCATGACAGATACGGAACGACGTAAAGCCATTGACCTGGCCCTGGTGGCCATGGACAAGCAATTCGGCAAAGGAACTGTGCTTCGGCTCGGCGCAGACAATGCTGTCCCCGTGGCCGTGATCTCCTCTGGATGCCTTTCTCTCGACGTCGCCCTCGGTGTCGGCGGTTTTCCTCGTGGCCGCGTGGTCGAGGTGTTCGGTCCCGAATCCTCTGGCAAAACGACCATGGCGCTCCAGGCCATCGCCCAGGCCCAGAAACTAGGCGGTGCAGCCGCTTTCATCGACGCAGAGCATGCGCTCGACCCCATCTATGCCCGCAAGCTCGGCGTCGATATCGATAACCTGCTCGTTTCCCAGCCAGATCACGGCGAGCAGGCGCTGGAAATCACCGCGGCTCTCGTAGCCTGTGGCGCAGTTGACGTAATTGTGATCGATTCCGTCGCCGCCCTGGTACCCAAAGCCGAGCTCGAAGGTGAAATGGGTGATAGCCACATGGGCCTCCATGCGCGCTTGATGTCTCAGTCGCTCCGCAAGCTCACCGGATCGGTATCCCGAACCAATACCTGCCTGATCTTCATCAATCAGATCAGAGAAAAGATCGGCGTGATGTTCGGCAGCCCGGAGACCACTACCGGGGGCCGTGCACTCAAGTTCTACTGCTCCGTCCGTGTGGACATCCGCCGCATCGGCACCATCAAAGATGGCGATGCCATCGTGGGAAACCGCACTCGCGCCAAGATCGTCAAGAACAAGGTCGCCTCCCCATTCCGCGAGGCCGAATTCGATATTCTTTACGGCGAAGGAGCGTCACGGGAGGGCGATCTCATCGACCTCGGCGTGACCAATAACCTCGTCGAGAAATCCGGCTCCTGGTTCAGCTATAAAGGCGAGCGCATTGGCCAGGGTCGTGATAATGCGCGTACGTTCCTCAAAGAACATCCCGAAGTGGCCGACCGGCTGGACAACGAACTCCGCGAGTCGCTGGGCCTGACTATGAAGGCCCGCACGGCCAAACTCGCCGCCAGTACACAACCCGGTGCACAGCCCGCAAAAACCGCAGTAGCCTGACACCCACACTCTAGTCATATAATATGACCATATGGAGATTGAGATGAAACTCGCCGACGCAAAGGCGCGGTTTTCCGAGGTGGTACAGACCGCTATGCTCGGCGAAACCATTATCATCACGAAGGAAAACCGTCCTGTGGTGCGCATCACTGCCATCAAACCTGCACAGCGAGTACCCGGAACCGGAAAAGGCGTGTGGATGGCCCCGGACTTCGACGCGCCACTGGCGGATTTCGCTGACTACGTGTAGCGCGGCCCGTTACGATGCAAGTGCTGCTCGATACTCACGCATTTCTTTGGTGGTGTGAAGACTCCCCGGAACTATCCGCCAAAGCGCGCCGAGCCATTCGTGATAACGAATGCTTTGTCAGCATGGCCAGCTTCTGGGAGATAGCTATCAAGCTCAGCCTCGAAAAGCTGCGTCTGCCGACAGCCATTGAACGGTACCTGCCCGAGCAGATGTCACTCAACGGTTTTGAAACACTCGAGATCAGTTTTCGCCAGACCATTAGAACGTCCGCGCTTCCATGGCGCCATCGGGACCCGTTTGACCGCCTGTTAGCCGCCCAGGCTTTGGAAGAGAAACTCTTGATCGTTTCGCGTGACGGGGTTTTTGATAGCTACGGGCTCAAGCGGATCTGGTAGATAGCTCGCTATCACACAAACGCAACACGGGCGGGCTGCTGATTGTCAGCTCCCGCCCTTGTTGCACTACTCAGTTGTTATCCGTCCGGTTAGAACTTCAACCGCATCGAGAGAGCCATCGCGCGGGGTGAACCAGTCGCGCCAGTGATCTGGCCGAACGTGGTGTTCGTGTTCACGCCTGTCGCATAGTTTAGCGAGATCGATGAACTCGGGTCACCCGGATTGAAGTGATTCCGCACGTTCGTGATGTCCGCACGGATAATCAGCTGCTGCGATTCCTTCTTCAAAGTGAAGGCCTTGTAAACGCTCACGTCTTCGTTTTCATAGCCTGGTCCCCAGTACAGAACCTGGGGCGTATTGCCGAAGCCGTTCGTGGAGAGAGCAGGCAGGGAGAAACTGGCTGCGTTGATCGGGTACCACAGGCTCCTGTCGAACGAAGAGTTGGTAACGTTGTTGTCGTTTGCCGCGGATGGACCAGTGCCTGCCGGCAGGAACACGTTGCCCGTCATGTTGCAACGGTACGGAATTGCGCTGCCAACACCGTCCTGGCCATTGAACGCGCCAGCCGGAGCACCGCTCGCCACGCTGCAGCTTACGCCATCGGGGTTACCCGAGAAGTAAGACAGAACGCCGTCGATCTTCCACCCGTCGAAGATTGCCTGAGTGAACACATTCTTTCCGATGAACCGGGTTAAGGTCGGAACCGAATAGTTCAGTTGGATGTTGACAACCTGTTTGCGGCCAGATACCACCTTGATCAGATCGTTCGGCAGATACTGGTTCGGATTAGTTTCCGTGGTTTTCTGCCACGTCCAGTTGCTCGAGAACTTGATCGACTTACCGAAACGCTTGTTGAGTTGCTCCTGCAGCGAATTGTAAGTTGATCCGCCATTCGCGGTGAAGCTGGTAATATCCGCAATGCCGTTGTAGTAACCGGGCAAGCTGCGTACCAGGTTGATCGGAAGGATCGCGCTGGTCTGAACCGGATTCTCATAAGTCGGATTCAGTGAACCTGTGCAGTTTCCAATGGAGTTGCAGGTGCCGCCATTCGGAGACCAAACAGTGTCTGGATAGATGCCATTGGCATTATAGTTCGTGCCATTGGCATGGTGTGCGTTGTTACCAACGTAGGCCACCTCGAGCACGAGACCCTTACCGATATCGTGCTGAACACCGAGGCTCCAGCTGTTCACCGTCGGATCCGGCATATTCTGCGAACCGCCGATGAACGTCTGCGGCGCCACAAAGCCCTGCGCACTGGCGAGAGTTGTAAACGTCTGGTTGAAATATGTCGGTGACTGGAAGTTCGGGAACACCTTGATCGGACCAGTCGTACCGCCGCTGGCCGCGATTGTGTCTACTGAGTAGGCGCGATTGTAGAAGATACCTGCGCCGCCACGAATTGATGTTTTGCCGTCGCCGAACACATCCCATGCGAAACCAATGCGCGGTCCAACCTGCGGATGCTGCACATTGAAGATCTTTCCATTCGTGAAGGTCTGAATGCCGGAGAACGGCGTGCCGGACCATGACAGCGGATCGAAGTGATCGTAATCGACGTAGGGATAAAGCGCACCGGTCTTCGGGTTGATCGCCCGGAGGTCGGCGTTCGGGCAGGTCCCGCTGGCAGGAAGTGCAACCGAGCAATTCGGCATCAGCAGCGTGCCTGTTTTGCTGGCGCTGTAATCGGCAGAGTTGAACAGGCCCAGCAGAGCGCCCGCCGAGTAAATCTGCGGAATCACCTGGAAGCGAACACCATAATCCAGCGTCACGCGGTGGGAAACTTTGAATGTATCCTGTAAATACCATTCATACTGGTAGAAGCGAGCGTGATTGACTTGTTTCACGTTGTCCTGGCCGTATGACTGGATTTCGCCCAGCAACATGTTCGAAATGGGATAGTTAGACGTGTTCGGATTACCCTGATCGTTACCAAAGTAGTAAGTGCCGTTGATGTCGTAGTTTTCGTAAACGCTGACATTGCGGGCGCCGTGCTCCAGATTGAAACCTGCCTTGAGCGTGTGCTTACCACGGATGTTAGTCCAGTTGTTGCTGTAGTTATCCGTCATTTCCGTACCGTCGAACGGCCAGCGGGAATCGAAACCGAATGCCGGCGTACCGGAAACGTAGCCCTGCCCGTTGGTCTGGGGCTGATTGGTACCCAGATTGACGTTCGGGATCAGTTGCAGATAATTGCCACCGAAGACCTGAGTCGGATTCACCAGCGTGCCGGCCAGCGGAGCGCCGACTGAGGACGGATAAACGAACGTGCTCAGGTTGCTCGCAGCGTTGAAGGCTGTCGGATCGTTCGGCTGATTCTGCTGGTGCAGAAAGTTGGAACCGACCGTGAGATCCACAATGAATGTCGGACTGAAAGTGTGAGTCAATTCGATGACATCACCTCTGCCGTTTTGCGGGTTTGTGTTAGTGAATTGACCCCACGCCGTGCCGCCATAAGTCTGGCCAGCCCCGATGCCGATCGTGTTGTAGAGGTTCTGAATCAGGCGTACGTACATCGTGGTCTTCGAAGTGATGTTGTAGTCGACACGCAGCGTTCGGTTAACCTGTGGCGTGAGAGTCACAGGATAGATCTGTGTGTTGTAGCCGCGATTTCCGGTTGGATCGATGATACAGGGCATAGCAACGCCGCCGAGATTTGGCGAACCCATCGTGCCGCGCGAAACAGTGGTATTCCAGGGGCAACCCGTCGGGAACAGATTCAGGAACGCCTGACCTTCGGGGTTCAATTGGCTGGCTGGTATGATGTTGCCCGGGTACTGGATACCGCCATACGATGGGGCGAGGAATGTAGAGCCCGGTTCATAGATTGGAATCAGAGTTCCATTGGTCAGCGTGGTGTCCGAAAAATTACCGGCCTTCTCGAGGCTGGTCGGCATCGTGTAAGACTGCGTTGCCTGGCTATCCGTGTGAATCCAGTCTTCCGCGTAGAAGAAATACATCTTGTTGCGCTGTTTGT
>CAIKAS010000354.1 GCA_903825445.1 uncultured Acidobacteriia bacterium | reverse complement strand
TTACCGCTTCAATATCACGCCCGCTGAGAGCGCCGCCGAGAAAAACGCGCCCCTGCATTGCATTGACTCGACTCCCGGACCGCAGTTTGCTCCAGCATTCTGAAAGGAAATCGCTCACTAACCCGAAGTGGTCGGTCAGGTTTTCCGCCGGACTCAACTTCGGGAAGTCCCATCCCGGCGCGAACGCGTGTAGGCGGTCCATGAAGGCCGTGTCGTTTCGCATCTCCGGGGGCAACGGGCTCAGAAGGTGACCGATCCGCTGCTGTTGCTGCACATCAACGTCGAAGTTGCCGACCATTACGATGCCGCCTTCAGCTCGAATGTTCTCCTTGCCACGACTGAACTGGCCGCTGGCCATGTAGCCCTTCATGATGTTCACTCCGTCCTTCTGATCGAAGGAAATTCCGGAGATCTCGTCGAAGCAGACCACGTCGTACTGGCAAACCAGTCCCCGCTGGCCCGTCGCGTTGTTGACGAACATCTTGGCGACGGTCGCCTTGCCGCCGGATATCAGATGAGAGTAGGGCGAAATCTGCTGGAACAGGTGGCTCTTGCCGGTGCCTCGTGGCCCAAGCTCGACCAGGTTGTAGTTCCGTTCCACGAACGCAACCATGCGGAGGAGCACCACCCGTTTCGCGCGCTCATCCAAACTTGCGGGTTCAAGCCCGATAGAGCGGATGAGCAGGTCGGTCCATTCCTGCGTATTGAATTTCTCCCGTCCGCGCGACAGGATATCCAGAACGTCCGACTTCGACATCTGGATCGGCCGGAGGCTTTCAATGCTGAACGGCCTGCCGCCGTTCTCTTGCGCAACGATGCCGTCGTAAGCGACCGTGACCTCAGCGTAAAAGCCATCCGTCAACATACGCTCGTTTTCGCGCACCAGGTCGTCAGCGATCCGAACGTCCCGAACCGCAAGGCTGGGCAACTCGGCCACGTAGCAATCGTTCTTGGTGTCCAGCCGGGCGCGAACAATGTCGATCAGTTTGACGGAGCCGTGCTCCTTTGCCCGCGCTTTAAAGAGCTCTTCTTCGCCCGTGCGTACCGTGCGGTCGCGGAGCTGCTTCTCCACAATCTCCAGCCCTTCCGCGATCTCCTGCTCATCCGTACTGGCGCAATATCGCCCCAGGAGGAACTCCACCACATAGGTCGGCACCGGATACTGGCGAGAGTATTTACGCACCAGATCCTTTCGGACAAGATAACCGTCAAAAGCCGAAGCCCCCAATCGATCCAGTTGGTCCATCGTTACGCTCATGCTGTTTCTCCCACGCATGTGGTCTGATATGCGACCACTTTTCCGCCGGGTTCCAGCACCACGACGGAAGCCGCTGCTCCCTCGTATTTGTCATCGACCACAGCCAGGCTGACCTCTCCACTTGCGCCTACAGGCTTTGGCGCTGCCACGATGCTGGTCGATGCCTGCTTCCAACTCGTCCGGAGATCGACTTGCAGGCTTGGGTCATTACCCTCGATGCGAACTTTGCATCTCATACCCCGCCACTGAACCGATTGGATAGAAGCAAAGCTTTCCTCCGCGCCCCGTTCAACCAATAGATCCGGAACGACACACTCTTGGGGACTTACGCCACCGTGCGTATAGCGCTCCCCGGCTCGGAAACAAGCTATGCCGGGAGGCGACACGATTCGCACGTTTTCATTCCAATGCCATGGCAGTGTCGGCACAGACACTTCCGATGAACCTTTGACCACAGCGCATCGAGCCCACTTCGTGGCCGTTAGATAGACCGGCAGGTCCACTTTAGGAAAACCTTCCGGCAACAGCAGCCATCCGTGATCCGTGACCACGCGAACGCGCCGCCAGCCGGAATCGAGAAGGCTCACAACCCGATCGGCGATCTTTTCAATCTCGCTCGAAAGCTGATAAACCAATTCTGACTGGAGGCTATGTCCAATGCTGTCGATCAACCCGCATTCGGTCCAACCGCCAGCTTCGGTACCGGCTGGAATTCGGGTCTCGTCGAAATCCAGCGTCTCAACTCCGTGTGCGGCCATTCGCTCTCTTAAGAGAGGTGCGGTAGCCGATTTCAATCCGGTCGCCGTTTCGATGAGCGGTGTGAAATCCTCGCCATTCGAAGCCTTGATTTCCATAGCGATTGTCGTCGCTGCTGGCTTTGCCGTGGCGGTCACCGTGGGCAGAGGCGCTAGCCGGTGCCGGAGCTTTGTTGAGAGCGACCGCGACTCCAGCACTTCAGCCAATCGACCGCACAGGTCAAATCGCAGTCCATCAACGAACAGAAGGCACGTGTCCTTTTCGCCCTTGACCGAGCCGACGGCCTTTCGTGCCTCGGCGGGCTGCTTGTAAAGCAGGTCCTGTAAATGCCTGCTGGATGCGTCCAACCAAGGCTCATAGATGGTCGAGACAATTCTCGCGACAACTCCGGCGTCCGCCGTGTTCCGGAAGTGGGCCAAGGCTTCCATAGCTGCCCAGTCACAGCGCCACCCTCCGTCTGCATAGGCCGAAGCTACCGAGCCAATTGTTACCCCGCCCAGCACTGATTGCGAGAGCTTGGACAATCGCGTGAGCGGCAAAAGGGCAAAGGCCCAGGGACTAC
>CAIKAS010000353.1 GCA_903825445.1 uncultured Acidobacteriia bacterium | reverse complement strand
CGTTCTTAAGATTCCTGACATTCGGATCCACGTGCGGCGTAACCAAAATCTGCGCCATGTGAATCTGCGGTTCGGGAAGATTGAAACTGCCGCGGTTCGAATTGTAGAAAGCCGTCACATCGGCATCGGAGATATTGATCTTGGAAGAAATGTCTTTATTGAAGAGCTTCTTCACACTCTCATCTTTTCGAATTCGTTCCTTCAGCTTATCGAGCGTCAGACCCCATTCCTGCAGCTGCCGGTCAAATTCCTCGGTAGTGTACGGAGCCTTCATTTCTGTCAGTCGGGCGGTCACGTCGGCATCAGTCGCCACCAGACTGCCCTTCTCCGCCCGCTGGAACATGATCTCGTTATCGATCAGCGACCCCAAAATCTCCATGCGACGCAGCTTGGTCTGATCTTCGTTCTCGCCTTCGCCCTTCGCGGGGAACTGTGATTTATAAGCGTTGTCGATTTCGGTGTAATAAATCGGGCGCCCATTCACGGTAGCGGCCACACCAGCCGGTACAGCACTGCTGCACGACGAAACCACCAGCGCACAGCAAATCAGCAGACAACCTGCAGGGAAGATGCGAAAAAACGCCGACGCCCCGCTCGCCGCAGCGGCCGGGGATACAGCTTGAGATCGTTTCATCAATGAGCCTTCATTATAATGTCCCTTACTCTATGAACGCAGGAATAGTCGGAACGGGCGCGATCTCCCACAAGCACGCGCAGGCCTATAAGAATATTGGATTCCGTGTGGCGGCATGCACGGATATCAATCCCGCCAGCGCGCGAGCCTTCGCCGAAAAGCACGGCGGAGTTGCCGTCGGCAGCGTGGAAGAGATCTGCCAGGTGCCAGAGGTCGATTTCGTCGATGTCTGCACCTTCCCGGATTTCCGACTGGAGCCTGTGCGCCTCGCCGCAAAGTACGGCAAGCACGTCCAGGTGCAGAAACCGATGGCCGTTTCCACCGCGGTCGCCCGGGAAATGATCAAAGTCGCCCATGCCGCCGGTATTGTGCTCGGCGTCGCCAGCCAGCACCGTTTTGACGATTCCAGCATGTTCCTCCGCCGTGCCATCGACGCCGGACGCCTCGGCAAGCTCATCCAGTGCGACGCCTACGTGAAATGGTTCCGTTCCGCCGAATACTACTCACGCCCCATCAAGGGCAGTTGGGCTGTGGAGGGAGGCGGCGCGCTTATCAACCAGGCCATCCACCAAATCGATATTCTTCGCTGGCTGGCCGGGCCCGTCAAGGACATTAACGCCATGTGGCAGCTCGGGGCGCTTCACAAAATCGAGTCCGAAGACGTTGTGAACGCCCTGGTCCGCTACGAAAACGGCGCGACTGGTGTGATTCAGGCGTCTACTGCACTCTGGCCCGGCTACTCCGAACGAGTTGAAATCCATGGCACGCGCGGCACCGCTATCGTTACCGGTGACCAGCTCACCGCCTGGGACGTGCAGGGCGACGAAGAAGCCAGCCGTCTGGATCCGCCGCCACTGTCAACGGGCGTGGCCTCGGGCGCTTCCGACCCCATGGCCATCTCGCTCACTCCATTCGAACGCCAGTTCCGCGACTTCGGCGTTGCCATGCGCGAACACCGCAAGCCGCTGGTGGGAGGCGAAGAAGGTCTGGCCGCGCTTGAGATCGTCGAACGAATCTATAACATCTGCCGCTCGTAAGCCTGTCGCAAAATGAACTTCACCAAATCTCAGCAGCTTTTTGAACGCGCCCAGCGTGCCATCCCCGGCGGTGTGAACTCGCCGGTTCGCGCCTGGCGCGGCGTCGGCGGCACACCGCTGTTCATCGCCAGAGGCGAAGGATCCCACATCCTTGATGCCGATGGCAATGAGTTCATCGATTACATCGGCTCCTGGGGTCCGCTATTGCTCGGGCACCGCCATCCTGCCATCATCGCCGCCATCGAAGAGGCCCTGACGCGCGGCACCAGCTTTGGCGCGCCTACAGAACAGGAAATCGACCTTGCGGAGACCATCCGCGCCATGGTGCCTTCTATGGAATTGGTGCGTCTGGTCAATTCCGGCACCGAAGCCACCATGAGTGCCTTGCGTGTGGCCCGCGGCTTCACCGGCCGCGATATCACCATCAAGTTCGAAGGCTGCTATCACGGCCACGTGGATTCCTTGCTGGTGAAAGCCGGTTCGGGCGTAGCCACCCTTGGGTTGCCCGATTCGCCCGGCGTCCCGAAAGGCTTCAGCGACACCACAATTACCCTGCCCTTCAATAACACCGTTGCCGTGGCACAGGCCTTCGTAAATCACGGCACGAAGATCGCCGCGGTTATAGTGGAGCCTGTCTGCGGAAACATGGGCTGCATCCCGCCGGCGCCGGGCTTCCTCGAATCCCTGCGGAAGATCACTGCCGCGCACGATTCACTGCTCATATTCGATGAGGTGATGACGGGCTTCCGCGTTGCCGCCGGTGGCGCTCAGGCACTCTACGGGATTAAGCCCGACCTCACCACTCTCGGTAAGGTAATCGGTGGTGGCCTCCCGATCGCTGCCTACGGCGGCCGGCAGGAGATCATGGAACACGTCGCACCCAGCGGTCCGATTTACCAGGCTGGCACTCTCTCCGGCAATCCCCTGGCCGTCAGCGCCGGACTAGCCATGTTGCGCTACATCCAGTCACATCCTGAAATCTACAAGCAGTTCAACGATGCTACTGCGGAACTGGCTTCGAGCGCGCCAAAGGGCATCACGGTGAACCGCGTCGGATCGATGATGACCTGGTTTTTCACCCCTGCGCCAGTGGTTGACTACGACACCGCTAAGCACAGTGAAACCAATCGGTTCAAGCGCTTTTTTCATGCCATGATCGAACGCGGGATTTACCTGCCGCCGTCACAGTTTGAAGCGCTGTTTGTATCCACCGCGCACTCGGCTGCCGACCTCGCGCGAACCGTCGATGCCGCCCGCGAAAGTTTTGCAATCGCAAACGCCTGAGTCGCTACTTCGCGAAACTCGCTTCCGCCTCGGCCTGTGTTGCAAACATCGGCAAAACGGTGTCAGTGTGGGTAATCTCGAAGATCGTATGGACACGCGGCGTAGTGCCCACGAGCGCGTATTTGAAACCGCCGCGCTGCGTATGAGACCACTCGCCAAGCAGGACGCCCAAACCGGCTGAATCCATGTAGGGAACGCCGGAAAGGTCGATGATCACGCCTTTCACTGCCGCGTCCCGCAGCGCCGCCTGAAGCGCAAACATCGTCCCAAGTACGAAAGGACCTTTCAGTCTGAAAACCGTAACATCGGGACACGAAGAGGCTTCCCGTTCAAACTCCATTTCTTCCATTGCTGGAATGATAACGAAATCTGCCAATCCGGCGGGTGAATATTCGGTTACAGGGCCAAAGACATAACGCGCGCCTTCATGACCATGCTAATATGACCATAGATGAAACGCCAGATTGCTGCCGGAGAGTTCAAAGCCACCTGCCTCGCCCTGCTGGACGATGTGCAGCGCGCGCGCCACGAAATCGTCATTACCAAACGTGGCAAACCTGTTGCGCGCCTCGTTCCGGTTGAAGCCTCTGTTCCCGACATCTTTGGCCGAATGAAGGGGTCAATTGACATCCTGGGCGATATCATCTCGCCGATCGATGAAGTCTGGGATGCAGAAAGGTAACTCATCCACCTCGCCGTTACTAATTGATACCCATTACTGGATCTGGCTCCAGGCGGGTTCCCGCGACCGCCTCACCGCGTCCAATCTGGAGATCGTCCGGGCAGCTTCTATCGACGGTAACCTGCTCCTGTCCGCAATGTCCGTGTGGGAACTCGGCATGCTGGAATCGAAGGACCGGGTCCAACTCCATATGAGTTGCGCCCAGTGGGTCCAGGAAGCCCTCGCCATGCCCGGCCTCACACTGGCACCGTTCACACCCGCCATCGCCATCGAAAGCACTCACCTGCCCGGCGATTTCCACGGCGACCCTGCCGACCGCATCATCGTTGCCACCGCCCGCGTAATGAACGCCCGCCTGCTAACGAGTGATAAGAACATTCGCGCCTATGCCCGTCAGCGTCATGTTCGGCTCGCGTGAGCCTCAATTCTTCCCAGCCAAAACGCGGAACGTGATCTCCGCCGAGCGGAACTGTGGACCTTCCCACCGAACTGTATAGATCCCCGGCTTGCCAAAGTATCTGCCCCCAAGTTGGTAACCGAACGAGAGCAGTTCTCCGGGTGCGAGGGAATAGAAGCTGGAGCCTCGTATCCCGTTGGTTATCACAAAGCCCCAGTCCTGCGGCTCCGTCCCGTTGATCAATAAGTGCGACGATTCCACTTGTGGATTAACCCGCGCCGCACCGTCATTCACAATTGCAAACGACAGACTTTCGCCGCTCATCTCACCAGGTTGAAAGACGGGCTTCACCACGCCGATGGCGGCCCAGAGGTGCGGTTGCTTGTCATCCTGTGCGCCAAGCGTCAAACAAAACACCACTACCGGCAGCAGGCGCAACCATCGCAAATTCATGCCTCACTCTAGCAGAAATTCGATTCGGCAATCCGCGCTTGGTTAGTTCTCAGTCGGCGTCTTCTCCACGCTGTCCACCACCAGAATCTCGGTCGCATCCTTTCTCGATTCAATCTTCAGCCCAAGTTGCTGCTGGAAGGCTGTGAACAGCAGACTCATAATATCCATCTGGCCGCCGCCGTCATTTCCTGCAGACGCCATATATGCCGTAGCGTCAATGTGAATGTCGTAACGGCCTTTCAGCCCGGTCGCATCCAGAACCGGATGAGCCAGCGGTTCCGATACCTTCTCGGCCAGATCGCTCATGGAAACGCGTTCCGCCACCAGCGCACCTCTCCCGGCGTTGCCAAATAGTGGCGGACCTCCCGTAGTCGATTCGTGAAACTTTGGCCCGCCTTTCGCCACGGTTAATTCGTAAACCTGCATCTCCTTGTGCTCGGTGTGCGCCTTCAGGCCAAAACGGTCTGCCAGAAGCATCTTCAGCATCAAACGCAACTGATCGTCGTTGGCAGGTTTCGATGCCTTCGCAACAATATCGAAGCCGGCATCCTTCAGCCAGCCCGGACCTTCGATCTGTGCAGCCTGTACGTTATACGCCCACTGAATGCAGACGCGCAGGCTCGCACCACGAATCGTCAACGAACCGGGCGCAGTGCTGATCAACTCCCGCCCAACGTTCAGCTCATTCAGTTCGTCTCCCGCGTACGAAGACGGCCGAATGGAGGCGACCTCGAATGCCGGCGATTGTGCGAAACACTCCACTGCGGTAAAAACCAGGAAGAGCGATAGGACGATACCAAAAGAGCGGACCATAGTCGATATTACGCACCAACGGCTTGGAAGTTCGCACTTTCTGGGAATGCAACTGCCAGATACCACGGCCGCCTTATTATTGACACCGCTCACCGGACAGGGTAGCTTGACACTATGCCCATCGAACTCACACGGGAAACCGAAGCACTGATCCGGCAGGATGTTCGGCGTGGGGCAAACCGATCGGCAATCACAGCAGAACTCGAAGCCGGTTATGCCTCTGCCGAACGTGGCGATCTGATCGACGAAGATGAAGTACGTATCCGAATGGCCGCACGCAAGCAGCGCTGGCTCACGCTAAATTAGTCCTTGGCCCCCTTCACCCTTCCCCCCGTCTATCCAATCCTTGACACCGCCACGCTCGACCGCCTCGGCCTCGACCCCATCGCCGCCGCCGAAGCCTTCATCGAAGGCGGCGCAAACATCCTGCAAATCCGCCACAAGACCTTCTGGTCCCGCGAGACTTTCTCTCTGGCCGAAAACATTGCCGCCCTCTGCGAATCCGCCGGCATCACCTTCGTCGTCAATGACCGCGCCGACTACGCCGCCATCCTCGGCGCCGCCCTACACCTCGGCCAGGACGATCTTTCCCCCGCCGACGCCCGTCGCGTCATCGGCCCCGACACCATCCTTGGCTTCTCCACCCACAACCCCGACCAAATGGCCGCCGCCGAGAAAGCAGCCGTCCAATACGTCGCCTTCGGCCCTGTCTTCCCCACTGTCTCCAAAGAACGCCCCGATCCCACCGTCGGAATCGCCGGCCTAAAAGCCGGCCGCGCCCTCACTCAAAAACCATTAGTTGCTATTGGCGGCATCACGCGCGACAATGCTTTCACCTGCTGGAGTGCGGGAGCCGACTCGGTGGCCGTCATTGCCGATCTCTATCCCAACCCATGCACAAAGAAAACGCTGCGAGATCGGATGACGGAATGGAAAAACCTGACACCTCGGTAAACGCCCCGACAAAACAAGGCTTCGTAAAAGGACTCGGCCTCCTGGACGCCACCACGCTTGTGATGGGGTCCATGATTGGCTCAGGCATCTTCATCGTCAGCGCCGATGTCGCGCGCCAGGTTCAGTCGCCGGGACTCCTCATCATCTGCTGGCTGGTAGCCGCCATGCTCACCATCGTTGCCGCGCTCAGCTACGGCGAACTGGCCGCAGCCATGCCTCACGCAGGTGGCCAATACGTCTATCTGCGCGAAGCGTTCGGACGCCTCTGGGCATTTCTTTTCGGCTGGACCATGTTCGTTGTCATTCAAACCGGCACTATCGCCGCCGTTGCTGTCGCGTTCGCTAAGTACACCGGCGTCTTTCTGCCTGGCGTCTCCGCCTCCAATTACCTGATCGGCTCCGGTAAGCTCGGCCTGACGACGCAGCAGTTACTCGCCATCGTCATCGTGCTCGTCCTGACCTTCGTGAACACGCGCGGCATCCGCACCGGCGCGATTGTGCAAAACGTTTTCACGGTAGCCAAAGTCTTTTCCCTGCTCGGCCTGGCCGGCCTCGGCTTTTTGCTCGGCCGCAACCCCACCGCCATTGCTGCCAATTTTCACGATTTCTGGCGTGGCGCTTCCTGGAGCTGGAGCGTCGTCGCTCTCGTCGGCACTGCGATGGTCGGCCCGCTATTCGCGTCCGATGCATGGAACAACGTCACATTTACCGCGGGAGAAGTCCGTAATCCGAAGCGCGATTTACCTCTCTCGCTCGGCCTCGGCACGGGCGTCGTTTCCGGCCTGTTCATCGCCTGCAATTTCGTGTATCTGTCAGTTCTGACCCTACCTCAGATCCAGACGGCGCCGGAAGACCGCGTGGCAACCGCCGTAGTAACTGTGATGTTCGGAGCCGTGGCCTCTAAGATCATGGCCGCCGCCATTATGGTGTCGACTTTCGGCTGCGTGAACGGCCTGATTCTCTCCGGCGCCCGCGTCTATCACACCATGGCGCACGATAACCTGTTTTTCCGCCGCGCCGGCGAACTCAACCCGAAAACCCACGCACCAGATTTCGCGCTCTACATCCAGTGCGGCTGGACAATCCTGCTGACCCTCAGCGGCCAGTATGGCGATCTGCTGGACTATGTTATCTTTGCAGTTCTGCTGTTCTACATCCTGACCATCGGCGGATTGTTCCGGCTCCGCCACACACGTCCGGATATGGAGCGGCCCTACCGAGCTGTAGGCTACCCCGTCCTGCCCGCCCTGTACATTGTTGTAGCGGGCTTAATTGAAGTTTTGCTGTTAGTGAACAAACCCGCGTTTACAGTGCGCGGACTGATTCTGGTTCTGCTGGGGGTGCCGGTCTACTTCCTCTGGCGGCGAAAAGAGGGTTCAACAACGTGAGTCTTTTTGCAATTAAGCCGATATCGCAGATCATGAACGAAAGCGAGGGCGGCGAGCACCAGCTCAAGCGCACTCTGGGCGCCTGGCAACTCATCGCACTTGGCATCGGCGCTGTGATCGGCGCGGGCATTTTCGTGCGAACCGCCGCCGCCATCGCCGAGCGCGCGGGCGCTTCCGTCACACTGGCGTTTCTGGTCGCTGGCATCGGCTGCGCTTTTGCCGGCCTTTGCTATGCCGAATTCGCATCCATTATTCCGGTGGCGGGAAGCGCTTACACGTACTCCTACGCGACCATGGGCGAACTTGTCGCCTGGATTATCGGCTGGGATCTCACACTCGAATACGCGGTCGGAGCAGCTACGGTAGCCATCGCCTGGAGCGAATACTTCAACAAAGTCCTGCAGTTCGTTGGCGTGCAAATTCCGTTCCAGTGGTGCCATTCACCGTTTGAAACCGCTATGGATGGCAGCGGCGTCCACGGCATCGCTAACCTTCCCGCAATCCTCATTCTTTTCCTCGTGACGCTGCTCCTGATCCGCGGCATTCAGGAATCGGCCTTCGTAAACAACATCATCGTGATCACCAAGGTGGTAATTGTCCTGGCGGTCATTGTGATCGGATGGGGTTTCATGAATCCGGCGAACCACACTCCCTACATTCCCGCCGCCACCACCTACACGACGCCCGAAGGTGTGACCCACCCATTCGGCGGCCTGATGGGTATCCTGGGCGCGGCTGGCGTGGTCTTCTTCGCCTTCATTGGCTTTGATGCGGTTTCGACAGCGGCACAGGAAACCATCAATCCGAAACGCGATATGCCGATCGGCATCCTCGGCTCGCTCGTCTTCTGCACTACTCTCTACGTTCTCTTCTCGCACGTCCTCAGCGGCGTGGCCACGGTGCAGGATTTCCGCACTGCAGGTAAAGAGGCATCGGTCGCCTATGCCATCACCAAGTACATGATCGGTTATGGGTGGCTCGCGAAACTTGTGACGGTGGCGATTCTGGGTGGCTTCTCATCCGTGATTCTGGTGATGTTGCTGGGCCAGTCGCGCGTCTTCTTTTCCATGAGCCGCGACGGACTGATCCCTGCCATGTTTTCCGACGTGCATCCGAAATTCCGCACTCCGTGGAAGAACAACATTCTGTTCTTCTTCGTGACAGCGGCCTTCGGCGGTTTTATCCCTGGCGATATTGTGGGCGAGATGACCAGTATCGGAACCTTGTTCGCCTTCATTCTGGTTTGCATCGGCGTATGGATTCTGCGCAAGCGCCGTCCGGATCTCGTCCGTGGCTTCACCGTCCCCGCGATGCCTCTGGTGTCGGTGCTGGGAGTTTTCACGTGCGGCGCGATGATCTACGGCCTTGGCTGGACGAACTGGCTGCGGCTGATCATCTGGATGGTCATCGGCCTCGTGATCTATTTCACCTACAGCCGCAAGCGAAGCAAACTCATGCTGAGCTGTACCAGGAAATAGGTCCGCCAAGGCAAGCCGTGCGAGTCACTCTACCGGAACTAACCGCACCGGCAATGTTGGTTTTCGGTCCGGAAGATCGCCTCTCAGACGATGCGTATTTCGCTTTCTGCGGCGAGAACCCGGATCTGAATCTCGAACGCACTGCGGATAGCAAAATCGCCATCGGATTGCTTGCGGGAGGAGAATCGGCCTTTCGAATGACCGAAGCGGTATGCGAACTCATACCTGGGCTGCCAAAGACGGACGCCGAAGAGACTTCGGCTCCTCCTCTTACCCGATGGCTCAGGCCTTTCTCCAGACGCGGCCTGGGTATCGAAGCGCCTGCTCACCACTTTGTCCAAAAATGAGTTACGGCAGTTCCCCCGGCTCGTTCCGGAATTCGTCATCGAGATCCTTTCACCAAGTGATCTACTCTCCACTGCGAAAAAGAAAATGCGCTTGTGGGCGGACAACGGAGTTGAACTCGGCTGGCTGATTGACGGCGGTAATCGCACCGTTTACGTTTATCGGAGTACCTCCGAGCCCGCGTGATCGCCAACGCCGAAAGTATCCAGGGCGAAGGCCCGGTCTCCGGCTTTGTCCTCCCGCTCACCTCAATCTGGAACGGCCTGTAGATCCTCCGCCTGCTTCCTCGCACAACGCAAGGCCATAGTGGAAAATAGAATTCGTGTCCAACGTGAATTCCAAACAGGTCATCACCCATACAGAACTCCCCGGTATTGAGCGCATCGCGCGGGGCAAAGTGCGCGATGTTTACAGCATTTCCGACAAGATGCTCGGCGATCCGCTGCTGATCGTCGCCACTGATCGGATATCCGCCTTCGACTGCATTCTGCCGCAGGGCATTCCCGGCAAAGGCCGGGTTCTGACGCAGATGTCGCTGTTCTGGTTCGACTTCCTGCGGGATGTCGTACCCAACCATCTGATCAGTGCCAGCGTCGACGAATACCCCGCCCCGCTGCACGCCTATCGCGACCAGCTGGAAGGCCGGTCCATGCTCGTAAAGCGCTGCAAGATGGAGCCCATCGAGTGCGTAGCGCGCGGTTACGTCGTCGGCTCCGGCTGGAAAGACTACAAAGCCACTGGGGCGATCTGCGGCATCCCGCTACCTGCCGGCCTGCTCGAATGCGCCGCCCTGCCCGAGCCCATCTACACACCGGCGTCGAAGGCCGAGACCGGCCACGACGAGAACATTTCCTTTGAAGCCACGGTGAAGACCGTCGGTCTCGAAACCGCCACCCTCCTTCGCGATTTGACCCTGAAGATCTACGGCAAAGCCTCCGCTCACGCTGCGACCCGTGGCATCATCCTTGCCGATACGAAGTTTGAGTTCGGCTGGCACGATGGCAAGATGCTGCTCGCCGACGAAGTGCTCACACCCGACTCTTCCCGTTACTGGCCGCGCGACGGTTACGTCCCCGGCGGCGCGCAGCCGAGCTTCGATAAGCAGTTCGTGCGTGACTATCTCGAAACTCTCAAGTGGAACAAGCAGCCGCCTGCTCCGCCACTGCCGGACGACGTGATTGCGAAGACCTCGGAAAAATATCACGAAGCCTATCGGCGCATCACCGGCCGGGATCTTTGATCCCGGAGCTTCCGTGAACTGGCTCGATTACCTGCTGCTTGCCATTATCGCTTTTTCCGTTCTGGGGAGCTTCCGCCGTGGCTTTACGCGCGAGTTCATCAGCATGGGAGCCGCCATCGCCGCGCTCATCCTCGGGATGTGGTTCTACGGCACGGCGGCAGCGCTGGTACGGCATTCGGTAGGTTCCGATCTGGCGGCGAATTTCCTCGGTTTCGTCATTGTAGTGGCAGTCGTTCTAACTACTGGAGCCATCGTCGGATCCATCGTTCGTCGCTTTGTGAAGGCTGTTGGACTTTCGTTTTTCGATCGTTTGCTGGGAGCGGGTTTTGGCCTGTTGCGCGGATCGATTATTTGTATCGCGTTGCTGACAGCCTACATAGCGTTTGGTCATACTGCGGACTCGAAGACCGCTCCATCTGCGGTGGTACACTCGCAGATTGCGCCGTACTTGATGGAAGTTTCACGAGTCCTTGTAGACGTCGCACCAACTGAATTGAAACGCAGCTTCAGCGACGAGTACGAGGAAGTAAAATCGGAAATTCGGAAGCTTGCACAGCCGAACGCTAAGGACGGCGGGAATGATTAAGCGCACATGACGTGCGCGGCAGAACATTAAGCGCACAGGACGTTTCCTTGGCGTTAGTGCGCGTCGCATGGAAAGAAGGACGGGGGAGAGATGAAAGAGGGTTTTGACGGGCTAATCGACCACCTGGTAGCGGGTGGTTTCTTTCTGGAGGAAGCAGTTGAGATCCTCGAGAAGGCGATGATTACCCGTGCGCTGGCGAAAGCGAATCACAATCAGTCGGAAGCCAGCAAGGCGTTAGGTATTCACCGAAATACACTGCAGCGGAAGATGTTGCAATATCAGATTGACGGGAAACGCCCGCGCAAGCGCCCAGTCGGCAGAGCCGCTAAATCCACTCCTGCCAAGACGCTCGTTCGTCGGCCGCGTAAGGCCTCGTAGTGAGTTCTGTCACAACCCTGCCCATGTCCGACCGGGCGCTTTTAATCTTCGATTTGGATGGCACACTCATTGATTCGCGCCTTGACCTCGCTAACGCAGTGAATGCCACCCGCGCCGAGATGGGCAAGGCGCCACTCGAACATTCCCTGGTGTTTTCTTATGTAGGCAACGGAGCGCCGGTCCTCATCCGTAAAGCCATGGGGCCAGAAGCTTCCGAAGCTGATGTGAAACACGCTCTGGAGTTTTTTCTGGCCTACTATCGTGATCATGCAGTCGATGACACAACGCTCTACCCCGGCGTTCGCGAGTCGCTCGAACAACTACATGCTGCCGGCATGCAACTCGCAGTCCTCACTAACAAACCGGTAAGAATCAGCGAGTCCATCATGAACACGATGGGCCTCAGTCCGATGCTCTTTCGCGTCTATGGCGGCAACAGCTTCGAGCAGAAGAAGCCTCATCCGATTGGAATCGATACATTGCGCGCCGAAGCCGGAACCGCTGCTGAGATCACGTGGATGGTCGGCGATAGCATCGTGGACATGCAGACCGCGCGCAATGCCGGCGTGAAATCCTGTGGCGTCACGTATGGCTTTCAGCCGGAGACCTTGGGGGAATGCCCGCCGGATCTTCTCGTGGACCGCATGGAAGATTTCGCCACCCGAATTCTCAGCCTGTAGCAACTGCGGCGGCACAGTGGGCCTTCGGACTGGCTACCCTGGAACCCGTGGGGTACTTCCACTGCCATGCGGGCATCTGGCTTGGAAACAACCGTTGAGGGGTGGAACGTTTCTTCCAGGCATGCATCTACACGTTCACAGCCCCGAAAATGGAGGCCGAAGGATGAGACGCATGATTGCGGGGACGCTCCTCACCGCGTGGCTTTGCTCGCTGGCGCACCCAACCTGCCGTCAACGCAAAACCCGCGGAACCAAAGCTCGAATTCGAAGTGGCCTCTGTAAAAGCCTCGGCGCCTCCCGCCGGCAACGGCACGATCCGGCTCGGCCAGCAGGGCGGTCCTGGCAGCAGCAATCCCGGCCGCGTCACATACGCCTTCAGTACGATCCGCGATCTGATGGTAGACGCTTATGGGATAGGGCGTTCCCAAATCACAGGCGGCCCGAACTGGCTGCATTCCGAGCGATTTGACATCGTGGCCAAGGCGCCCGCAGGGGCCACGAAGGAACAAGTCAAGGTTATGTTGCAAAACCTGCTCGCCGAGCGTTTCAAGCTCACCCTGCATCACGAGAACAAAGAGCTGTCGATGTACGCATTGGTGGTGGGTGCCAAAGGTCATAAGCTGAAGGACTCCGCGTCACTGACGCTCCTCCCGCCGCCGATGCGGGAACTCGCCGCCTCTCCTGCCAAGTATCCGCGATATGAAGATTGGGCCCGATGGCTGCCCCGAGATTCCGCCGGCCGCCAGCGCTCCCGGAGAGTTCATGATGATGATGACGCCTAACGGCTTGTGTCTGAGTTCCAACCGCCAGACCATGGACGGTCTTGCTGCGCAGCTATCCAACAGCTTCGACCGTCTGGTAATCGACCAGACCGGCCTAAAGGGTAAGTACGATTTGAAGCTTCGCTACGACCCATCGAGCATGCCCGGAGGACGCACCGGCTCGAAGGAAGCCTTGGACCCAACGCCGTCTGGCGGCGACCCCGCAAATCGCACTTCCCCTGGCCCGGACAATCCGCCAGGCATATTCAACGCCCTGCAAGAGCAACTTGGACTCAGGCTGGAATCCCGGAAGGGACCGGTCGACGTGCTGGTGATTGATCACGTTCAGAAGACTGCCACCCAGAATTAACGCTCCGGTCTAATGCCACGTTCTGTCGATCTCGCGGCCGAACCACCAAAGCGAGATCGCCCAGGCACCGCCACATACCAGCAACAGCCACGCGCTCGTGTATGCCACAGCCGCACCAGCCATAATCATCGGCAGAATCTGCGCCATGGCGTCACCCAGCGAAGGCCCGGTCTGAAAGCGCCATCGCATCTGCGCGCGCGGCGCTTGAACGGACGCGCGATGTCCGATGGCTAACGCCACCATCGCGGCACCCATGGCTCCCGGCAACGAGAGCGGCAACGAGAGCAACAATGCAATCGCGAGGTAAGCCAGATCCTTCGCCATAAGAATCTGCCAGCCCCGCAAAGGCATCAGCCGCAATCTCGTCATCCCTGCCGCGCCTTCGAGGCCGAATAGCGTGAGCGCGCAAGTCGATATGGCAAGCATCGCGATTGCGGTAAGAGGGAACAACGCGGCGGCAGGAAGCAAACCGGCCAGACGCCATCCCAGAGCGGCAACTGAGATGAGAGCACCGCAGAAGAAATCGAGCGTTGAAAGCATCTCGCGCAGATTCTTGCGGATCAGATGATTTAGCGGACCCGGGAGTTGCGGCACACGCCGCAACAGCGATCCGCGCCCGCTCACCGATCCGCCGGTAGACACAAATCCGGCTGCCGCTACCCCCGCGGCCAGAACAACCAGACCCAGCGACGCCCGCTTCCACAGCGCCAGTGCCACCACGACCCAGGTCATCGGATTCAGCCAGGGAGAGACCAGACGCAACAAGCGACGCTCACTGTTCTCCAGCGGCCAGATGTTCATACGGATACGTGGGATGGCCCGCAGCGGGTCGGAACTGAGCGGTAGCACCACAATCAGGCCCATGATCAGAAGCAACGCCGCGGCGGCTGCCGGGTCCAGCATAAACATCAGGGCCACCGCCGTGTAGTTCAGATTATTGCCTGCGAAAGTGAACGTACTTCGATTGCGTTTTGTGGCTCGCGCCAGCCATCGGAGAATCGTGAGCGGTCGCGAGACGCCGTTCATCCGACGCGATGACCCAGCCACTCGAGTTCTTCCGTGACCGGAGCCTCGGCCAATTCGAAATACAATTCTTCGAGCGGCCTCGTAATCTCCGCTGCCGGGGAGTTCATGACAATTCTTCCGCCGCGAATAATCACAACCTGATCGGCGATCCGGCTGGCCATCGGCAGAATGTGCGACGTCAGGAAAACCGTGATGCCCCGCGCCGCGGCCTTCCGAAGCAGATCCGCCATCACGCTCGAAGTGACGGGGTCAACCGCCTCAAAAGGCTCGTCCAGAAACAACGCTTCCGGGTTTGGAAGCAACGCCATGGCAAACGATGTCTTCTTGCGCATGCCGTGCGAACCGGCGCGTGCAAACGTGCGTCTTCCAGCTGTGAGACCAAGCACAGCAAGAAGCCGCTCCATCCGGTCGTGCGTCACAGCTTTACTCAGCCCGTAAATATCGCCTGTGAGTTCCAGATGTTCCTCAATGGTCAGGTCGTCGAACAAGCCGAGGTTCTCAGGAAGTACGCCGATCATGCGCTTGACGCCGACCGGATCGGAGTCGACATCAAGCCCGCAAACGTTTGCCGCGCCGGAAGTGGGCGCAAGCAGGCCAGTGAGCATGCTGACGGTGGTCGACTTCCCCGCTCCGTTCGGGCCAAGCACAGCACAGATCGATCCGGTGGCGACTTCAAGTGAGATCGCATCCACGGCCGTAAAGGCGCCAAAGCGCCGCGTGAGCTGTTTGCAACTGATCACCGGAGCTGCCTGAGGAGCTCGGTCTTCTCGGGTGTTTCCTTGCAGGCCCTGAGAAACGTTGTGAGCCATTGCGCCGCGGGGGTCTGTCGATCGTTGGCGATCTTCCGTAAATTCGCAATGTCGTACTTCAGGAAGACTTCGTTTGCCATGCCGCTTTCGTCTGAAATGTCAAAAACAGACTCGAGAACATTCTTGGGGACGCTCGAAAGCGAAGGCGCCAGCTTGAAGGGACCGTTGTCCGGTCGCAGGTACACAACCAAGGCGGTGATGCTGCCCAGATCTATCGACGTCTGTGAACTGTCCTTTGCCGGCACTCCGAAATGGACAGTGCGCTCCACACGGAGTTCGACAGGCTTAACGTCCTGCGGCTTCACTACCGTCGTCAGCGTCTTCACGATGCAACCTTCACAACCCCGTGTACGGCTGCCTTCTTTCGTAAAAGCAACCACGGGCTGAGCGTTGGTGACCGTCAGATCGAACCAGGTCTCAACCCGGCTCGTCACTCCAGTGCCACCCGGACCAGCACCGCGTACCACAAAGAACGGCTTGCCAAATGCGGTAATCACCTCGCGTTCAGGGTCGGAACTTTTTCCTTCCACGTGATTGCCGGAAAGGAACTGCCACGGCGTCGACGGTTCGCGTTGATACCGCAACCAGAACGCGGCGCGGCGACTCTTGTAGTAGTTCCAGACGATGGCCTGCTCATAGTTAGAACCCGATACCTTGATCACTTCCGCGTGGCAGTCCGCATCGACGCACGACTGACCCAGAACCGCCGGATCATCCATCCGAAGCACTACCCGAAGGGGGCCTAAATCCACCGATGGATGCCCGTTGATGTACTGAGCCAACAGATAGGGATCCAGCGCAACCGACGATACATCAGCGCCCGCAAGAGGGCTAACCGTTGCAAGAAAGATCAGGAATGCGGTTCGTAACATCGCTCTATTGATATTTTGCCCCGGCCGCGAGTTTGCTGGAGTCACGCAGCCGCTGTACGGCGATCTCCGAAAGTTCACGCTTCAGATCGGGAAATCGGTCAATGAGCTTCGTGAACTGGCCGCGTTCCAGCGAAATGCAGGTGGTGACCGCAACCGTACGTACCGTCGCGGTGCGAGGGAAGCCCGTGATCAGGGTAATCTCTCCGAAGAAATCACCGTCATTCAGAACGTTGACGCAAAGGCTATGGCCCGACTGTTCTTCGGTGCGCCACACTTCGACCTTGCCTCGCGCGATGATGTAGAACTTGTCGCCGGGATCGTTCTGGCAAACGATCTCGCGACCCGCTTCAAACGTTTCCGTGGCAAAGAAAGGGGCCAGTTCGGCCAGTATAGGCTCGGCCAGTTTTTCGAGAATTGGCATGGACTGCAGGCGCTGCGCATCCACATCGACGTGGCGGCCGTCTGCGGAGAAGCGAAAGCCGGCCTGCTTGCGCCACAATTCGGCATAGGTGCCGTTAAGCGCCATCAGTTCGAAATGACTTCCCTGCTCCACAACCGTGCCGTGATCGAAGACAAAGATATGACTGGCCGCCGCCGCCGACGCCAGGCGATGGGTGGCAGAAATCATGGTAGTGGTCTTCGACAGCTCATGGAGAGTCTTGTTGATCAACAGTTCCTCCGAGGGATCAAGCGCCGACGAAATCTCATCGAGGAGCAGAATGCCCGGTTGCCGCAGAATAGCCCGTGCAAGCGCGAGACGCTGCGTCATCTCGCCGGAGAGCGATGTGCCGCGTTCGCCCACCTGCGTGGCGAATCCTAGTGGCTGCGCCAGCACGAATTCGAGCATCCCGGCGGCCCGGGCTGCTTCGGCAATCGCCTCATCGGTCGCTGCGGGAAGGCCCATACGGATGTTCTCTCGAATGCTCGAATTGAATACGAATCCCTCCTGCAGTACCACACCAATCTGCGCTCTCAGTGAAGCTTGCGTGACCTGCCTCAGGTCATGTCCGTCGATGGTGATCCGGCCGCTTGCCGGATCGTGGAACCGCATCAGCAGGTTGAGCATCGCGCTCTTGCCAGCGCCGCTGGGACCGACAAACGCCGCGTAGCTGCCCTTCGGGATGCGAAGGTTGACGTTGGTAAGGGTCCGGTGGGGCAGGTGCCTCTCCGTCTCGCCATCCACTTCGTCGGCATCGGCGTCGCGGCAGGCGAAGTTGACTTGAGAGAAAACGATCTCTGAGCCGAACGGCGGCAGAATTCTGGCATCGGGCGCATCGACCACCGCGTCAGTTTCCTGCAAACTTTCCTGTATATCAGCAAGCGCCGCCTGACCTTCCAGCAATACCGGAAAATACTCCACCAGATAGAGCAGGGAGTTTCCCAGCAGTACCGCGAGCATCTGAAGAGCGACCATGGTTCCCAGCACCATGCCGTGGTCCAGGACCAGCCATACACTGACAGCGAGCACCACGACCTGCTGGAGCAGAATTCCTGTGCCGGTAAAACGCTCGACGAATGCGCCCCACAACCCTGCCCGCATGGCGCTGCGGGAGAGCGCTTCATTGCGGTTGTGGAATGCGGCAGCGCCCAGGTGCTCGATAGCAAACGCCCGGATCACTGCCTGCGCGGACAGGCTTTCCTCCACAACATCTAAGACACCGGTCTCGCGACTATGGGATTCATACGCAGCGTGAGCCGATTTCGGCGACATCGCGCGCGGCGCGAGTAACGCCCAGGGCCAGAGCAGGATGGCGACCACCCCGACATGCCAGTCCAGTCGAAACATGACTCCCGTTGCCAACAGGCTGGCGATGAGCGGGTAAAAGCCCCAGGAAATCGAAAGACCTAATGCACTTTCGACCGTCGCCAGATCGCCGGAGAAACGGTCGAGCATCTCTGTTTGATCCAGTTCCGCGTGGAACTGCATGGACAGATGCTGGAGGCGACGGAACATGCCCTGGCGCAATCCGGAAAGGGCACGACTGCGCAACCCGGCAAACAGATAGTCGCGTAAAAAGCCCGCCGCGATCACACCAACAAAGGCCGCGCCGACCACAGTGAGAAGTGACTCAAGGGCCGCGCGGTCATGCAGGTGGGTAATATTCTCGATGAAATACCGGACACTCAGGGGCAGGAAACCGCTGAACGCGGCTTCGGCCAGGACACAGAGTCCAATCACGACGCTCACGAAGAAGCAGCGTTCCGGCAAGAGGCGCACGGAACCCGCGTGCGAGGACAATTTCCCCGCATCCTTCGCTCCGCCGCTGTTACCGATGCTCATGGGCATCGCCCAGTATCTCACGCACCGTGACTATGAGGACACGAGATCGAGTCGCCTCCAGGTATGGTTCCGACTACTCTACCTGGAGTGTCTGAATGTAATTCACAAGATTGTGAACCCGCAGGTCGTCTTTGATCTTGTCCTGCGCATCAATGGAGTGGAAAATCACGCCCCACACGGGCATATCCCTGGTTCCGTGGGCCGCGACAGTCTCCTGCCCGGAGATATATTGGCTCAACCTGGCGTCCGGGAACTTGCCCCCGTTCTTCTTCGTGAGTTGAGTCAAATCCGTGGGCGCCTTTTTCAACGCGACGGCCGCGGGGCCATCGCCCTTGCCCGCTTTCCCATGGCAAACCGCGCAGTAGGCGTCATAAGACGCCTTCGCATCGACCGGCGACGTTACAACACTCGGAGGTACTTTCTTGATGGTCGGCTGAGCAAAACCACCGACTGCCATCATGCCAATTATCCCGAGAAACGCTACAACACAACTTAGTCGCATATCGTTCTCCTTGTTCAGGTCTCTTCAGTCCGCTTAGACTTGAGGCCTCACTTTAATGCATTCCGCGCGCCAAACCATTCATCCTCTGAATTAGCAGTTCAGGGCCTGCTGGACTGGATAGTGCGTGTTTTTACGCGGCGATTGCGTGCAATGACGCGCAATCAGGCGTACTTCAGGAGCGTCATGAAGCCCATGTCCATGTGGAACTGGTGATGACAGTGGAACAGGCTCGGACCTGGATTGGAGGCCAGCAGATCCACTTCTACTTCTTTCCACCCTGGCACAATCACGACGTCTTTGAAGACGCCACCGGTCGGCTTGCCGGCGAACTTTGTGATCTCAAACGTGTGCCGATGGAGATGGACCGGGTGAGCCATGGAACTCTGGTTATCGAAGATCAGCCGGTATCGCCCGCCAGCCTTGACAACGATCGGGTCGGCACTCGGCCAGGACTTTCCGTTGATGGTCCAGCTGTGCTCGCCAACCGATTTGAACTGGAGCGGGATCTCGACTGGTCCATCCGCGCGCGTCAGCAACCTGCCGGCAGGCTGGGGGGCCGGGAGTTGTGCCGCGCCAAATTCCGTATAGTCCCACTCGCGTTCCGGCATCTGGAGCCAGCGCGGAGGTCCCTTAGCGTCGGCGTATTCCACGACGATCCCCATGCCGGCGTTGCGTTGGGCGGTATTGGTTTCGCCCAGAATCCAAACACCGGGGCTGGTCATTTCTACCATACAATCGGCGCGTTCCGCAGGTCCCAATTCCACTACCGGGATGGTCCGGGGCGTCGCCACCGCGTTGCCGTCCAGAGCGATCACCCGGAATGAATGGCCCGGCAGCGCGACGCGATGGGTTACCGTGGCCGAGGCATTCACGATACGGAACAGCACCTTCTGATCGGCCTTGACCCGCACCGGCTCACCGGCACCCAGCATCTTGCCGTTAATAGACTGCACCTTGTAGGCGATCTCGTCTTCGACGAGCGATGGTTCCCATTCGTGGAGCACAATGGGGATGTCCTGGTCATAGGCGGCAGGCTCGTTGGCCGCTTCCACGATCGCAACTCCGAATTGGCCGGTGTACGTGCCGCGCTGGTAGTTGTGGCCACCCATCACGTGGGAGTGGTACCAACGGGTCCCGGCTGGCGTGACCTTGAAACTATAGCTCTGTGTCGCATGGGCGCCGACCATGGGCGTGCCCTCTTCCATGGCCCCATCCACTTCAGGCGGGATGTGGAAGCCGTGCCAGTGAACCAGGTCGGCCTCGGCGGTGTCGTTGGTGACCTCGATGGTCACAGTTTGGCCTTCCTTCCAGCGGAAGAGCGGGCCAGGAACCTGACCGTTATAGGCAACCGTCTTGACGGTGCGTTTAGGGCCGAGGTCCAGAGCGACGGGGGCGATGCGGAGCTTGAAGATGTCCCCGCCGCTGGCGTTATCTTGCGCGCGGGCGCCGGTGGTGGCAAGAGCCACTCCGGATGCGAGAAAATCGCGTCGAGTCATCCTGTGACTCTATGCAAGTGAATTACCGTTAAGGACCGGAAGCACTTCGTTCAGGGAGCCTTGCCGGTAGCCTTCAAGATCCAGCGCCACATACTTATAACCGAGGTGCCTGAAGATTGCGGTTAAGCGGTCCGCCATCTCGAGGGACATAGCCAGCGGGAGCTCTTCGCGGGCGACTTCGATACGTACCATTTCACCGTGGAATCGGGTGCGGAACTGGCGGAAGCCGAGGGCCTTCATTTCCTCTTCGCCCAGTTCCACCTGCTTCACATTCTGGATGGTCACGGGCGTCCCGTAGGGGATACGAGAACTGAGGCAAGCCGCCGCGGGGCGGTCCCAGGTGGGCAGGCCTGCCTCGCGAGAAAGTTCGCGAATCTCGGCCTTGGTAAGTCCGGCGGCCACGAGCGGCGCCTCCACCTCATGCAGTTTCGCGGCGCGCTGGCCGGGGCGGTAATCGCCGAGGTCATCTCTGTTGACACCGTAGACGATGTGGACGATGCCTCGCTCCTGGGCGATGCGTTCGAGGACGGTGAAAAGCTCGTCCTTGCAATGGAAGCAGCGGTCGGGGCCGTTTTTGGCGTAGTCCGGATTATCGAACTCGCTGGTTGCGACGTATTCGTGCCGAATGCCAAACTGTTTCGCGAAGGCTTCGGCATCCCGCTTGTGGGATTCAGGGATAGAGGCAGAATCGGCCGTTATGGCAACCGCGTCATTGTCCAGAGCCTGCTTTGCCGCCCACGCCAGATATGCGGAATCCGCGCCACCGGAGTAGGCCACTATGACCTTCCCCATGGCGCGGATTGATGCGATCAATTGCTGCTGTTTGGCCTGCATATGCCAGCCTGCCTACTGGACCGTTACGTTCGTCTCGCCATCGTCGGCTTTCTCTGCTGCTTCGGGGATCAGGCATGCCGCCGCGACGGCGTCGGCATCCTCCATACGG
>CAIKAS010000352.1 GCA_903825445.1 uncultured Acidobacteriia bacterium | reverse complement strand
TTGTCGCTTGTCTTCATCCGCTCCACTACCTGCTTCTTGAACTCCCGGCTATGTCGCTGCCACTTTCCCATCTCTTCCCTCTCCTTTCGACGGAAAGTGCGTTCATTCGCTGTGTCTCAGTTTACGGGTTCACTCCATAAAGACACTGATCTGGCAATGGCGGAGTTAGACCTTCAACTCTTCGTTCGCTTCCTACGCCATCCGTCAAACAGCCAGGCGGCGCCGGCCAGGGCGACCAGAACCATTGCCCAGCGCAGGGTATTGGCCATAAAGTCGGATGTCAGGTCGGGCCAGCGGAACGGGAAGCGGCGCATGGCGTCGGCACGATCGAGCATCCAGTGCCACGCCGTATGAGCGACCAGCGCGGAAAGGATAATGGTGCCCATTCTCTCTTCGACGACGTAGCGGAAGAGTGCGTTCAACACGGGAATGATCAGGAGCAGAACCAGCAACTGTCCGAGTTCTACGCCGACATTAAACGACAGGAGCGACGCCAGCATGTGGGCTCCCGCGAATTGCAGCGACTGGCGCAATGCGAACGAGAAACCGAAGCCGTGGACGAGTCCGAATGCGAAGGCCATCATCCAGCGGCGATGAACCGTTGTGTGGCCGACGATGTTCTCTAGCGCCATGTAGACAATCGAGATCGCGATGAGTGTTTCGATAAGTGGCGGGAACCAGCCGACGTCGGGCGCCAGACCGTAGGCGGACGCGATCAGTGTGATGGAATGCGCCACGGTGAAGGCCGTTACTACCGGAATCAAAGCGCGGAAGCGGCGGAACGGGATGACCAGGCAGAGCAGGAACAGCAAATGATCGGTGCCGTCTAAAATGTGTTCGAAGCCCATGCGGATGAAGGAAAGCGCGGCCTGCACCCAGCTGGGGTCGAGATGAATGAGGCCGGGATTGCCGGAGAATTCATAGGCGCGAATCGCATTGCCTGGCGGCAGGAAGCGCAACACGGTGTTGACGCGCGCGGCGAGGCCGTCAACGGCGGGGTCGATGGAGAATTCGGCGCGCTCGGAGTGGATGGGGTAGTCGAAGAGCACATCGAACATCATCTGGCTCCAGACGGCGTTCGTATCGTTCGGCAGCGGCGCGCCAGTAACGTGCGCGAGGGCCTGTTCGTACGAGGCAAAAGACTTGTCGGACGGCAATGAGATTTGTGTGGCGACAACTTGCGGACGACGGGGCAGAGGTTCGTCGTCTTCATAGATGCGGACGAAGTTGGAGATCCAGAGTCGGGCGGCGTCGGGCATCATGGGGCGGAGCTTATCAAGATCGAGGAAGCCGCGGGGGTCGGTGGGAATGTCGACGTCGCGCATTGTTTCGAGCGGAACGCGCATCAGGAGGTGAAGACGGTCGCCGGAGGGTTTAACGAATGCCTGGACGGTGGCGTCGACGGGGATGTCATGGGCGCGGGCGGGCGTGGGGGCGAGGAAGGTCAGGACGAGGAGGAATGGGAGAGCAGCCCAGGCGGTACGCGTCCATGTGCAGGGCTGATTAACACTGATAGACTCTTCGGAAAGGTGATTCATATGACGCGGAAGTACACTACCGGCGCGGTCTTTATTGTCGCAAGCATTATTGTCCTGGGAGCGGCGTCATCGCTGATGCGCGAGCGCGCGGTAGTGGAGGCGGCTGCCGTGCAGGCTCCGCGTTTCGAGGTGGACCCTCTTTGGCCAAAGCCGCTGCCGAACCACTGGGTGATAGGCGCGGTGATTGGCGTCTCTGTGGATGCGAAAGATCACGTCTGGATCATTCACCGGCAGGGGTCGCTGGAGCCGAAGGAGCAGTACGCCACGATGAATCCGAAGAATGCGGAGTGCTGCGCTGCGGCTCCTCCGGTCCTGGAGTTCGATGAGGAAGGCAACCTGATCGGGCATTGGGGCGGGCCAGGCGCGGGTTACGACTGGCCATCGTCGAATCACGGGATCACGGTGGATTACAAGGGCAATGTCTGGATTGGCGGCAACGGCCGACCGGCGCCTCCAGCTCCCGTCGGCGGAGTTGCGGTGACGGGTCGCGGGATGGAATCCGGCGCGGATGAGAGCCTGATGGGCGCGGCTGGCGCGGTGAACGACAGCTTTCTGCTGAAGTTCACGCAGGACGGGAAATTCCTGATGCAGATCGGCAAGCCGGGGCAGAGCAAGGGGAGCAACGACATCGCCAATCTGCGACTACCGGCGAAGACGATGGTGGATCCGAAGACGAACGAGCTGTACGTCGCGGATGGATATGGGAATCATCGCGTAATCGTTTTCGATGCCGATTCGGGCACGTACAAGCGGCATTGGGGCGCGTATGGGCATAAGCCAGACGATGCGAACCCGGGTCCCTATAATCCGCAGGCTCCTCCCGCACAGCAGTTTCGCAATCCGGTGCATTGCGTAGCGCTGGCGAACGACGGATTGCTGTATGTGTGCGACCGGACAGCGGACCGGATCCAGATCTTCAAAACGGATGGGACGTTTGTGAAAGAGGCATTCGTGGCGAAGGAGACGCTGGGAGATGGATCAGCGTTCGATATCGCGTTCTCAAAGGATGCACAGCAGAAATATTTGTATCTGGCGGATGGGTCAAACATGAAGATCCACATTTTCGAACGCAGCACGATGGAGGAGCTGACGGCGTTTGGCGATGGCGGCCGGCAGCCGGGCGAGTTCTACGCGGTACACAGCATCGATGTGGATTCGAAGGGAAACCTTTTCACAACGGAGACGTACCGGGGGCAGCGAGTCCAGAAATTCCGGTACAAGGGACTGGCGCCTGTGACGACGAAGAATCAGGGCGTGGTCTGGCCGAAGCAATAATGCCTTAGAACGTTGCAATTGGATTAACCGGACCGCCTGTGCTGCCCGTTGCCCGGACAGGTGCCGCGGTGAAGAGAAACGTCCAGCGGTTGCGCGCGACTGCCGCTTTTGACAGTTCTTCAAGATCGCACTGGTCGAACAACGGCATCCCCATCGCCACGATCAGCAGCTGGTGGACCGGATAGCTTACACCGGGAATTCCGGAGGGCGAGGCGTCATGGGAAGAGTCGCTGCCGAGCAGAGCGACATCTCGTCGTTTCAGCCAACGAGCACATAACGCGGAGAGACCCGCGGCGTGTGAGCCGATATCCCAGGGGCCTTTCGCGGCTCGGTACGCCCAGCGCCCGGTGCGCACAAAGACCGCATCGCCGGACTGGATGTGAACGCCGGTCTTCTTCTCCCAGGCATCGAAATCGGCGGGATAAATGACGGTGGCAGGGTCCAAATACGGCACGTTGCGCAGCCAGGCGAAATCTACCAGCACTCCGCGGGTGAAGAGTCCTTCGCTGTAGGCCGTCACAGCGAGCGCGCCTGCACCATCCGGTGTCACGGCCGATTCCGGGAATCCGTTATACATTTGACCATCGTGAAAGACATGTGAGAGCGCGTCGAAGTGCGTGTGGGCAACGCCGTGAAAGAAGACGGTTTGCTCATCCATATTGAACTGGTTATCGACGGGAGGGCTCATTTTGACGCCGTAAGGATTGGAGTTGTCGATGCCTTTTTTGGGGTCGGTATCGTGTGACAGCGAGATAGAGACGCCTTCCGTGACAAGGGCGGCGGCCTTCTTGCGCACAGCAGGAGTGATTAGATTGACAGTGCCTTTTTGGTCGTCTTTTCCCCAGCGCCCCCAGTTGGACAGCTCCTTCATCATGCTGTCAACGTCTGCCTTCGTCAGTTTAGGCGCGGGTGACTGAGCGCAGAGGATGGTAACGAGAAACAGGGCGCCAATCGTCAGAAGAGGCCGGAACTTTAACATGTGGCTATTGTCGCGCAACCCGGCACGCTGAGATGGAAGCGGAGAGTGGCGACATACGTGCTTCCGCCCGGGTAGGATTAAAGGGCGGGAACCGGGCAATCGTCGCGCCCGTTGTGCGCTATCCAACATGAACATACTCGACGTCGTTGTCGGCAAGCCCATCAAGACCTCTGACGAAAGAGCCGAACAAATTGGCCCGGCACAAGGCATTCCGATATTCGGGCTGGACGCGCTCAGTTCGGCGGCGTACGGTCCGGAGGCGGCGCTCAGCCTGTTGATTCCGCTGGGCCTCGCTGGCGTTCACTACATTCTGCCGATCAGTGCGGCCATCGTCACGTTGCTGGTGATTGTGTATTTCTCTTATCGTCAGACGATCGCCGCTTATCCGTCCGGAGGCGGTTCGTATACTGTGGCGCGCTTCAATCTTGGGCCATCTGCGGCGCTGCTGGCTGCGGCGGCACTGCTGGCGGATTACATTCTTACGGCTGCGGTCGGGATTTCGGCGGGCGTCGGCGCGTTGGTTTCAGCGGTGCCTTCCCTGCTGCCGCATACGGTCTCACTGTGCATCGGCATTCTGATTGTTGTGACGATCCTGAATCTCCGTGGAGTGCGCGATGCGGGTCTTGTGTTCGCGGTACCTACTTATCTTTTTGTAGGAACGCTGCTCGTCACGATTGTGGCTGGCGTTGCAAGAGTTCTTCTTAGTGGCGGGCATCCGGTGCCAGTTGCGCCGCTCCCCGTGGCCCCGCACATAACGGAAACCGTGAGCTACTGGCTGCTGCTGAAAGTTTTCGCCAGCGGCTGCACGGCTTTAACCGGCGTGGAAGCTGTCAGCAACGGAGTGAAGGCTTTTCGCGAGCCCGCCGTGGACAACGCCCGGCGGACGCTGACCGTGATCATTTTCCTGCTGGCTCTGTTGCTGGCGGGGATTTCCTATCTGGTGAATGTTTACGGCATTGCGGCAACCGATCCCGGGCAGGCAGGGTACCAAAGCGTACTTTCGATGCTAAGCGCCGCCGTGTTCGGCAAAGGCGTTTTCTACTACCTGACAATGGGATCGATTCTGTTCGTCCTTTCCCTTTCCGCCAATACTGCTTTCGCCGATTTTCCCCGCTTGTGCCGTGCGATCGCGCAGAATAACTATCTGCCGCATGCGTTTGGCTACAGGGGTCGGCGGCTGGTTTATACGTATGGCATCGTGGCTCTGGCGGTGATGAGCGCCGGATTGCTGTTTCTTTTCGGCGGCGTCACGGACCGGTTGATCCCGTTATACGCAGTCGGCGCTTTTCTGGCGTTCACGCTTTCGCAGGCGGGCATGGTGGTTCACTGGCGGAGGAACCGTGGACCGGGTTGGGTGAAAAGTGCTGCGGTCAACGGGATCGGCGCGCTCGTCACGGGCGTGACTGTTGCCGTGGTACTTGTCGCAAAGTTCGCCGATGGGGCGTGGATTACCTTGCTTTTCATTCCGTTGACCATTGGGCTCTTTGTCTCCGTCCGGCGCCATTACCATTCCGTGAAGATGCTCAGTGCGTGCAAGGTACCTGTCAACGCGGCCGGGCTGAGCGAAGCGCCAATTGTCGTCATTCCCGTAGAGCACTGGAGCGACATCATGCGTCAGGGGATTGAGTTTGCGGCAAGGTTATCGCCGGAGGTGATCGCGCTGCATGTGGAGCCGAATGAGCATTCGGAGTTGCTGGTCTCGGACTGGGACCACTATGTCGAGCGGCCGTTTCACGCAGCTGGCAAGGTGCCGCCCAGGCTGCATGTGATCCCATCGCCGTATCGTTTCGTGATTGTGCCGATCGTTCAGTTCGTTCTGGATGTTGCGAAGACAAATCCGGGACGAACCGTCATTGTGGTGATCCCGGAGTTGGTGGAGGACAAATGGTATGAATACTTCCTTCACAATCAACGTGCACGGCTGCTGGAGTGGGTACTTTTGACACGAGGTAATGAGCGGATATTTACGGTTACGGCGCCCTGGTACGTGGGCGGGCGACCGGGGAAATGAGGGTCCGGCACAAAAAAACGGGCGAAGCCGCTGGTTAGCGCTTCGCCGTTTTAATTTTATTCTGAGTGGAGATCTATTCGGG
>CAIKAS010000351.1 GCA_903825445.1 uncultured Acidobacteriia bacterium | reverse complement strand
TCGTCGGCGTGCTTGTGAGCACAGCGGCCCGGATGCGCTGCCAACTTTGGAGTCGTATCAGCGCGATCACCAGGAATCCGCATAACCAGAGTCCGACGATCGCAAGTGGGATCCAACGGATTGCGTTGGCTGAGGGCACGGATGGAGGCAGGCGTTCAGGGAGCAACGATCCACTGAACTGTTCCATTGTGTATGCGATCGCTGGTGCCGTAGTAATTTGGGTCGCAATCTGGCGGGTGGTCGTGTTCTCCAGACGGCTCCCAAGACCCACCAACACGGCGAACGGGACGAAGAATTTGAGCGACGCACTCAGCCACAGCCAGTAGCGGACCTGAGCGCGGTTTTTGCGGAACACGAAAGTCAACAGCCCCGCTGCGAAGGCGAAGAACGTCGATTGCCACAGATGGGTGGTCAGCGTTGCAATCATAGGATCAATTCTCCGAGGGCCTCTCTACGTGATCGATCACCAGAAACTCCTTCTGGCCGGTCGTTGGTTCGAGTTTCAATCCGAACCGCTTCTCCAGGACCGTAAAAATCGATGGACCTGCGGGATCGCTTTCGCCGAGCGTTGGAGTCTTGCATACGGGCACGTTCGTCCCGGCGCAAAAACGCTCAGGATCCATGTTGCGCAGGCCCGGTGGCGTGTTCTCGTCGGGTCCGTACTCGAATTCGAAATCGAACGAGCCAGCGATTGCGGTCTTATCGAGCACAAGCCGCCCGACGATGTTGCTCAAGCGGCGAGCGAAATCAGCCATGCTCTCGCCCTGGCCTGCGAAGGCGATATTCGGTCCCTTTCTGCCATCGCCATGCTCGCAGCGCACTTGACCGGGTGGCGGATACTCCGCCGGGAACTTTGTCAGGTCAGGGTTGGAGCACGTTCCCCCCGGAAGAAGCGTCAGTTTAGGACCGTTCTTTGCCACGGTCAGCGCATATGCGGGCACATCGCGCGCCTCGTTATGCACCTTCACTCTGAAACGGTCCTCCAGAACTGCCTGAAGCATAGGCCCCATCATCATTTCTTGGCTGGGCGTGCTTTCCGCGGTTGCTTCGAGTGTGAAGCGATTCGCGGGATTAAAAGCCGGACCGGGATTAATCCGGACCCAGTCGGGCATACCTTCAATTGTCGGAGGAACCAATGGAGAATGAATTCGGCCGTCCGCGAACTGAATGTACGCACGGCCGATCAGTTCCTGCACGGACACGCAGGCAAAGTTCAACCTTCCGGGGCTGGTTCTGGGTGACGGCACGATTCCTGCGCCCCCATTCGGGCCCCTGCCTCCGCCCCCGGACCTAGGCTCGCACGGACGGATCGACACCGCATCGAACTTCGGTGCAACAGTAGTAGGCGATTGTGGAGTCGTAACCGGTGTGCGCTGCATCTGCGCGTTTGGAATCGGTGTGGCAGTTTGCGCGAATTGCGGCGCTGGCGACTGAGCATGGATCACGGGCGCATGGCCGACGCCGATCACCAGGCCGATTACAACGGGAGCAGCCAGAGTCAGGGTTCCTGCGGTGGCCAGCAAAAATTTCTTCGCGCGATTTAATCCCGCAAGTCTCCGGTTAGCCATGATCGCTTCAATTCGTCGTCTGATACCCGCACCCGATACCCCGGACACGCACGCCAGCGGGGACTCCACGTAGAGTTTGCAGACGTTCAGAATCGCGTCGGCGTAGACATCGGGGTTGTTGCCCAACCGCAATACTTCTTCGTCGCAGGCTCGTTCGCGTTCTTCGACAAGCCTCGCACCGATCCACCATACGAGCGGATGGAACCAGAACACCGCTTCGACGATCATGTGGATCAAAGCGAATAAATTGTCGCGCCGTCTGACATGGCATAACTCGTGAGCGAGAACCGCGCTCAGTTCACAAGGCGACAGACGCTCTGTGATGCCTTCTGGTAACAGCAGGATCGGCCGCAACCAGATGACGCCGCCCACAACCCCGGGCTCCAGCAGTCCGGAGGCCACGCGTACCTCGACACTTGAAGGAATGTTAATCGCGGTGCTTGCGCGCACGGCCGCCTGGATGCGGAGCCAGCTTCGAAATCGTATTAGCGCAATCGTCAGGAATCCGCATAGCCATGCGCCGAAGGCTGCGATTGGAATCCAATGGATCGTGCCTAGCGTCGTGGGCGCGGGTTCCAAGCTCTCAGGGAACATGGGCTGACTGAATTGCTCAATCGTAAACGAAACAGCCGGCGCCGCAATCTGCGTCGCAATCCGATGAGCGGCGGGTGCCAACGCCAGATGGCTTCCCACGTTCATCAGCAGCGCGAACGGGATGAAGAATTTGAGCGAGGCACTCAGCCATAGTCCGTACCGGACCTGTGCCCGATTCCCACGGAACGCCAGAGTCAGCAGCCCTGCCGCTACGGCGAAAACGGTCGATTGCCACAAGTGTCGGGTGAGTTCGCCGATCATTTTGACTCACCCGTCCTTTCCGCTTTCTGTTGGGCCTTGAGCTTTTTGATCGTCTTCTCGAGTTCGCGAACGTCGTCCGGCGTTAGTTTCCCTGCGTCAGCCAATTGCGCCATCATGGGAGCGGCCTGCCCTCCGAAGAAACTCAGAATCTCGTCTAGCACGCGGTTTCGCGTTACATCGCGAGCCACGAGTGGCTCGAAGATATCGGCATTGCCGATTCTGTGTATGCGGCGGAGGGCGTGCTTCGCCTCCATCCGGTACACAATCGTCTGGACCGTAGTGTAGGCGGGGCGGGGTTCCGGAAAGGCCTCGTGAATCTCCCGAATGGAGGCTTTCCCCTGAGCCCAGAGGGCTTCCAGAATTCGAAGTTCGAGTTTGCTGAGTCTTGGCTGGAACATATTCTCTACTACTCTGTAGGCTTATGCTACTACCATGTAGGTTACAGGGTCAAGAGAATTTATTTTGAGTCACACGAGCTCTCACGTTCTCAGCCAACGCCGGCCGTTTGTTATGGACCTGGTCGAGGACCGTCAGGGTCTATTTGGGTGCGAACCGCTTCCGTGCACCGTACACGTAGGCGCATTCCCGTCCGGGTGCCTTCATCTCCGCTTCGAGGAGTTCGACCTTCCGCTTTCGGACCTGTAGAGCCCCTTGGGCGATCTTCGACCAGTTGAACTTGACGAGATTTTCGATGGTCTCCAGCGGAGTGATGACGAAAACTTCCACGAAGCTCTGCGAAGCCCTGATTTTGTGAATCTCCATCGCCTTGCGGTATTCATTCACGGTCCATTCGATCTCTTCGCGGATCTCGGCCTCGGTTTGTTTCTTGGTCGATAGTGCCCTCAAGAACCGGCGGAAGTGCCATTGCTTGTCGCGGTTGTCCTTTTTGAAATCCAGAATGTCCTGCCAAGCGCAGGTTTCATCGGGCGACGGAAATGAGTCAAGGGCCACGCTGAGGACGACTTCGGAGTCGTTCGGTGCCGTCTCAGGG
>CAIKAS010000350.1 GCA_903825445.1 uncultured Acidobacteriia bacterium | reverse complement strand
CCGATCTACTGGTTTCAACGTTCCATTACGCCGACGACACCTACGTCATCATTTCCCCGTCCGAACAGCCCCGCATCTACGACCTTCGCCACGCCTATCTCCACTTCCAAATCGATCCGGTCATGATCCGCTACAGCGTCGATCTCCACCAAAAACGGTCGCTGCTTGATCTGGTACAAACCGCGCCTCTAACCGACGATTTCAAGACCGATTTCGTGCTTCTCGCCGATGAGAGCCTGATCAAAGCCGTGGAAGCCCGTCTCGACAAAGACTCAGCTGCCGTGAAGCGTGCCACCCGCCAGGGCTATATCCTGACGCCCTTCTTCGCCGAACAACTCCCTATCTTCGAAAAGCAGGAGCAGGGTCTGCGCTTCTACGCCGACGTCATGATTGACGCAATCGACCTGAAGTACGAGTCGGCGCGTCTGTCCACTGTTACGTTCGATGCCGCGCCATTGCAGCGGCAGGCTCAACAAGTCATAATCGCCGGGCCCGAGCCGTCGGCCGCATCGAAAACCCTGGATAAAGCCGAGAATCTCTACACGGCCCGCAGCCTCGAAGAATCGAAAGCTCTCTTCACCAAGGCACTCGAACTGAAAGGTGAACCCGCCGAGCACGCGCAGGCCTGGTACGGACTCGCCCGTATTTCGGTCCTCCAGGGCAACGGCGCGATAGCCGCCATTCAGTTATTCGATAAGGTCCTCCAAACTTCCCCAGACGATTTCACGCGCGCCTGGGCCGACGTATATCTGGGCCGTCTTCACAACATCAGGCAGGATTTTCCCCTGGCCACGAAGTATTACCAGGACGCACTGGCCGTTAACGGTGCATCGGATAAGGCGAAGCAGGCCGCGACCAAAGAATTACAGGAACTCTTAAAAACTCAGGAGAAACAAACACCATGAGGCGTATAGCCATTCTTAGCATCAGCATTATAGCCGCTCTGCCGGCATTCAGCCAAACCCCGGCAACAGCGCCGCCGGCTGGCGCAATGGGAGCAAGCGGCGCCGTCGCGCCGAAAGGACCGCACCCGAAGTCCGCCGCCGAAAATAACGCCCTTGTAGCCATGATGAAGACGGCAGATCCCGCCGCTCAGGCGAAGGCTGCGGAGGACTTCCTCAAGACGTATCCGGACACTGACTACAAGTCTCAGACGTTGCTCATTGAGGCCCAGGCCTACCACGCGCAGAAACAGGATCCCAAGGCCATCGTCGCCGGTGAGGCCGCCCTGGACGTCGATCCCAAGAGCTACGACACTCTCCTTCTGCTCTCCGAGATTTATTCGCGCTCCACTAAGGCAACCGACCTCGACATGGACGACAAGCTGGCCAAGGCCGATAAGTATGCAAAAGAGGCGCTCGACCTGCTTGCCAAAGCCGAAAAGCCGAAGGCCGACCTTCCCGATGCCGACTGGGCCGCTGCTAAGCAAAGCGAGGAATCGCGCGGCTACCTCTCATTGGGCTTCTCCGCTCTTCTGCACAAGAAATACGACGACGCGAAAACCAACTTCAACAAGGGCATCGCGATGTATCCGGATCCTCTCGACATGCTCTATATCGAGCGCGCCTACACCGATGTGAAGCGTTATGACGACGCGCTCGCCTGGATCGACAAAGCCGCCGCTTCGCCCAACGCCAACGACACCGTCAAACGCATCACTGGAAGCGATAAGACACGTGTAGAAGGCCTTAAGAAGCAGTCGCAATAATTGTTAAACAATGCGCGCGTGCCGGTCCCGGATTTAGTCTACAAACGATGACGCCGAATCTGGACGAACTCGAACAGTCTCTCGGCTACAATTTCCGGGACCGCGCGCTACTTGACCGTGCTCTAACCCATAGCTCTAAAGCAAATGACGCAGCGCCCGCATCAGGCGCTGTCCGCCTGGATCCTCAGCCGCCTGGTATCCCCCCCGTCCCCGACCTCCGCACCGACAACGAACGTCTCGAATTCCTCGGCGATTCCGTGCTGGGCTGGCTCGTCAGCGATTGGCTCTTCACTCGCTTTCCCGATTTCACAGAAGGCCAGCTGTCTCTCCTGAAGAATCACCTTGTCAGCGCGGCCCACCTGCTTGCAGCGGCGCACAGGCTCGACCTTGGCCGCCATCTCCAGCTCGGCCGCGGTGAGGAAACGGCCGGTGGACGGTCTAAGCAGCGCCTCCTGGTAAACGCTTTTGAAGCGGTGCTGGCTGCCGTGTATCTGGATGGCGGTGTTGAGGCCGCCCGCGGGGTAATCATTCGCCAGGCAATTCCGACCGAAGACGAACTGGCTGAACTCGCCGGCGCCGGACCTCCCCGCGATTTCCGGGCTGAACTCGACAGGCTCGCCCGCGACCGCGCTCTGCCCCGCCCCGAATATCAACTCGTGGGAGAAAACGGGCCTGGCCACGCGAGAACATTCCTGGTAGAAGTGCGCCTTGGCCGCGAACTCGCCGCCACAGCCGAGGGTTCGTCAAAAAAATCCGCGTCCCACAACGCCGCCCGGCAGGTCTGCGAACGTCTTCGTTCCGGGTGATCAAAAAAAACGGGGTGACCTTTGCGGCCACCCCGTTTTGTCATCTGTCATTTCCTGCTGAGTTTAGAAGCTCAGGTGCAGTGCCATCTGCATGAAACGAGAGCTGCCAAGCGTGTGCTGGATGTAGCCGAGGCTGCCCTCAGGAGTCGCGAGTGGCGGCCCTGCAAAATCGGCAAAGTAGGTGGCGTCATTGTTCGGCGCATCGAAGTCCGGATGATTGAAGACATTAAACGCCGTCGCATTGAATCGCAGCCGGTATTTGTCCTTTATCGTGAATTGCTTCCCTACGCCCATATCGAAGCGTGTCTGGAAAGGCCCGCGGAATATATTGCGCCCCGTACCGGAGAAGAGAGACTCGTAACTGTCGCACCCCGATGCATTGCAGGCGGGCACGCCGTACGTGCCAGGCTGAACAAACTGCGGGTAGAAATCCGCCGCGTTCAGCACGGGCCGACCCGCATTAAGGCCCAGTGTTCCCGGCTGTAACTCCGCCTGCTGCGGGGTCACGCCCGGCTTGAGCGGCAGGATGGGATTAGCGATATATACATCCCCGCCGTAATACAGGCTGGCGACCGAGCCCGAGTAGTCGTACACGCTGTAGGGCATTCCGCTCTGGGCCACCGCCTGGCCGCTAATCGTCCAGCCCCCAAGCACCTGGTTAAGGCTCTTGTTGCCGAACTTGGCGGGAATGCTATAGCCATAATTGATCAGAAACACGTGGGTTTGGTCGAAATCCGAAGTTCCGTAACTACTGTGGGGATCCAGCGGGTTATTTCCGGTGAAGAAGATTCCCTCGCCGCTCTGCTCATCGAGAGAATGCGACCACGTGTAGGAAGCGGTGAACTGCAGGCCGAATGACAACCGCTTTCGCATCTGAAGCTCCAGCGCATCGTAGTTGGATATTCCCTGAGCCTTGTAGAGAACGGAGTTCATATCGTATCCAAGGTACGGAACGCGAAGTTCGGCATTGCCTGCGAATGAGGGTGCGGGGTCGATCGGCTCATTGGTGAGATCGGTGGGGCTGATACCACCGTACGAAGCGGTCTGCCCGTTGATCGGGTTGGTCGCGGTCGCGATTCCCGGCTGATTGAACGGAATCGGCAGCACCAGATGGGTACCGTGATTGCCGACGTATCCCGCGGTAAACAGCCAGCTGTTCGACACCTGATACTGCAGGTCGAAAGTCCAGTTCTGCGTATAAGGGAGTTTATTTGTCACGTCGTATCCGCCAAACAAGAACGGCCCGAACGCATTGCCTGCGGGGTATTTACCTGCCGTCGTCTGCGCAAGATTGGGCAATAGCGCCTGGAACGCTCCCGGCGTCGTCACCGGAGCCGCCGGCGTGCCGGTGCCGAACGGATTGGCGAAGGTAGCGCCCGTGGTGGCGAATATCGCCGAGTTGAAAGGCGGTTCCAGAGTCACGGCAAACGGGCCGTTGAAGCCGCCGCCCGCGCTCGGCGAGAATTCCGTAAAATATTCACCCCGGTCGTAATAGATTCCATAGCCCGAACGCACCGTCAGTTTCGAGAACGGACTCCACGCAACGCCGATCCGTGGCGCAAAACCCCATTGCGGGTTCTGCATGAGTGTGCTGCTGGCGCCATTCTGCCCGGCGAACTCCAGCCCATCATTAGTGATTGTGTCTGTCGCCGCGTTATACGCGTATTGGGCACCGTTGAAACCAACCATGCGACCGTACTTCTCCGATAAGGCCCCGTCGTCATCCCACCGTAGGCCCAGGGTCACCGACAGGTTACTGCGCACCTTCCAGTTGTCGTTGACGTATAGCCCAATCGTATTCGAGCGATAATAGCGGTTTGCCGAGCCGGTGCCAGGAAACAGGCTCGAAACACTGCCCGTTTTCACGTTGCCCTCAAGGAAATTGGCCAGGCTGCTGAAGTCGATGACGGAACTGGCCGCCGCTTTGTTGATGATGTTTAGCTGGGTGTGATCGAATCCGTACCCAAAAGAGAGGGTGTGGCGACCCTTAACCCAGTTCAGCGAGGTGTTGTATTCCCAGTTGTTCTGGTACATGCCTGCGTTGCCGAAGCTGGTGCTGTTTCCAAACTCCACCTTTTGGCCAAGCGTTGTATCGAAACTCGAAACCTCGATCAGCGGGAAGGCCGTAACTCCCAGAAGGTTGATCCCCATCTGCTGCGCCGTGAGTTCTTGCTGGGTAGAAGCATAAGCCTCCATCCGCGTGAATCCGAAACGCTGCATCATCGTCATCGTCGGGGTAATAGTCTGCGTGTTCTCAATAGATCCCACCTGGCTGCCCGCGTTAAGAGTTTGCGGAAACCCCAGGAAGTAGCTATTGGGGCTGAACGGAGTCGACGTGGGATCGTTCTGCACGTAATACTTGCCGGTCAGGCGATCGTTACTGCTCAAGAGATAATCGATGCTTGCAATCCCCTGGTTCACGCTTGAAAGCGCGTCGGGGCCCTGGACCTTCACGTCATAACCCAGCGATTTTGCGGTTGGCCCGTTCGTGATCTGCGGATTCGGAATCAGAAACTGGCCGTTCGGCAGGGTCGCACTCATAACGGCCAGGCTCACCGGACTAATCTGGCTCGCCGCCAGCGTTTTTCCGGTAGTTGCGTTATACATGTTCAGCAACCCCGTCACGCTGCGATCGCTCGTGAGACCGAGCGGCACGCCGTCCGTTTGTGTTGAATCCTGGGCATCCGCGTTGCGAACCCCCTGATACGACAGGAAATAGAAGAGCTTGTCCTTTTTGATCGGTCCACCAAGAGTGGTGCCGAACTGATTCCGCACCTGGAAAGGAACCTTTTGAGAGCTCGAATACGCGGGCGAAGCGTTAATGAAGAAGGGGGCCGCCTCCATTTTGCTGTTCTGGAAATACTCGTAAAGCTCTCCGTGGATCCCGTTAGTTCCTGACTTCGTGATGATTCCGACGTGCGCACCGCTATGAGCTCCCTGGGTGGCGTCGTAAAGCGCGGCGTTCACGCTAATCTCCTGCATCGCTTCCACGGGAGGACTCGGTAAAGCCTGCCCGATAGCAGCGTATACCGACGTTGCCGTCTGAATGCCGCCGCCCGCCGGGAAGTTCTCACCTTCGTTCAGAACGAAGCGGTACTGCCCCACGCCGCTGGTCGAGTTTCCATTGAACAAATTGTTCGTATCCACACCATTCATGGAAAAGCTGTTGCTGGTGGCACGCTGACCGTTGGAATAAATCGCCTGGTTGCCCAGACCTCCGTTCGAACCCGAACTGCTGAGGAAGTCCGCGTGGACGCCGGGAGCCATAATCGCCAGCTGCGTGAAACTGCCGGTACCGAGCGGCGTGTCCTGCATCGTCTCCGCATCCACTACGTACCCGTTGGTCGTATCAGTTTGATTCATCAAAGGCGTCGATGCAATCACGTTCACGGACGCGCTGGCCGTCGCTACCTGCAGATCGCCATCCACAGTTGACGTTCGATTACCGCTAACCTGCACATGCGTGTGGCTCTCGGTCTGGAAGCCTGTCTTCGAGATCGTCACCTCATACATGCCGATCGGAAGGTTGAGCGCGGAATAGGAGCCGCTCTCGTTTGTGCGCTGCGTCACCTCCTGATTCGTGGCCAGACTACGGGCCTTCACCGTGGCATCGGCGATAACGGCGCCGCTCGAATCCTTCACAGTCCCGGTTATCGCGCCGAGGATATCCTGAGCGCTGACAACGGTAACGCCCAACAAGCCAAGAGCTGTTAAGCAAACAAAAACAACAGAGAAACGCAACCAACGCATCGATGAAATCATTTCACACTCTCCTTGAGAAGTTTTCGATTGGTTCGCCCCTCCGAAGTTGTAACCACAGATAAAGCAGAAGAGCCCATGTTTTTCATAATAGTGCGGTCAACTGTCACAAAACAATCTTTTAGTAAGAATTAATAATGAGGAAAGGATCAAGAAGGTATTGGTTCCCGCAAAGTATTTTTTATGGGCTCCATTTCCAGATCCCCACTGTCCGGAACCGGGGAGCCATCGAGTCGTCCGGCGGCAATCCTTCTTCACCCATTGAGTCCGGGATCCATGAAACCACGTAACCCGAACGTCACCACATGTTGACCGTCCGTTGTTGCCAATGTCATCCCATTTTTACCGTCCGCTGTTACTTGTAGTGTTACAGGCACGCATCGGAGCGCGATAGGCGTTGCGGCATCGCCAACGGGGTCGGGCACATCTCGGGACGGAACAAGCGCTTGGTTCCGACCGATCCTGCGTTCATTTTGAACAGGTGTCGGGCGGTTCGCGGAGAGTCCTGTTTGGACTCCAAAAACTTGAAGGTGGGCATTCTTACAATGAAAAAGACTCTATCGATACTGGTTGGGATGTGCGTTGTCGCCATAAGCGCCTTCGCTCAGGCGGGGGGTGTTGCCGGCATTTCAGGGACAGTCCACGACCCCTCGGGCGCGGTGGTCGCAAACGGCAAAGTGGTCATATCGAGCGCCTCACGAGGTGAGATCCGTTCCATCCAGACGAACGAAGCGGGCGTTTTCAGTGCTCCGGCGCTGATCCCCGGCCCTGGATACGAGGTGAAAGTCACCGCCGCCGGGTTCGCCGAGTATGACAGCAACAATATATCGCTTCAAGTGGGCCAGAGCCTGGATCTGAACATCAAACTCTCCATTGCACAGGGCGCCACCGTCGTGGCGGTCTCCGACGTCGCCGTTCTGATCGACGACCAAAAGACTGATGTTTCCCAGGTTCTCGGCGAGAATCAAATCTCCAATCTTCCGGTGAATGGCCGTCGCGTGGACTCCTTCGTGCTCCTGACGCCCGGCGTCTCCAACGACGCCACCTTTGGGCTCCTCAGTTTCCGTGGCGTGGCCGGCAACAACTCATTCCTGCTCGACGGCAACGATAACACCGAACAGTTTTACGACGAAAACGCCGGCCGCACGCGCATCCAGTCGCAACTCTCGCAGGACGCCGTGCAGGAATTCCAGGTGGTCTCCGATAATTTCTCGGCGGAATACGGACGAGCCATGGGCGGCGTGGTGAATACCGTCACCAAGAGCGGCACCAACCAGCTGCATGGCTCAGGATTCTACTACTTCCGCAGCACGGGCTTCGACGCGCGTGATCCCTACGCAGCCATCAATCCGGCGGAAAAGCGGGTCGAAGGCGGCGGCGTGCTCGGCGGCGCCCTCGTGAAGAACAAGTTGTTTTATTTGGTCACAGGTGACCTCACCTATCGGTTGTTCCCCATGGTGGATAGCTATGTCTCCACCGTCGTGAACTCCGCTACACAAACCTGGATCGGCTGCACGCTGCCGGCCACGCCCGCGCAGTGCGCGGCTATCAACGCTCTGCTCCCGCGTTTCTTCGGCCAGATTCCCCGCACCGACGACAACGATCTCGCTTTCGGCAAACTGGATTACCGTCTGAACGACCACAATACGTTCGTCGCCGAATTCAACTTTCTGCGCTGGCTCTCTCCCAACGGCATTCAAACCGGCCTGTCTTCCACCAGCGGCGCAGGCATCACCGGCAACGGCGACGATTCCGTTCGCGTGCGCAACGGAAAGTTCGGCTGGACCTCCATCCTCAACAACTCGACGGTCAATGTGTTCCGCTTCGGCATCGACACCGACCGCCAGGCCGACTCCTTCGACCAGGCTGAACTCGGCGGTGGCCTCGGCTACCTCGATGTCTCGGTCGGTGGCGTACAGCTGGGACCGGCAACCTATCTTCCGCGCGTGGAACCAAATGAGACCCGCCACGAATACGCCGACGATCTCACCTGGACCACGGGCAATCACACCCTGAAAGCGGGTCTCAATCTGGCCCGAACTGAAGACTACAACTACTACATCAGCAACGCCTACGGATCCTATACTTATCTGACCCCGACCACCTTCGCCGAAGACTACAGTGGCAATGTGACCGGTGCGAAAAACTGGTCCGCCTACTCGCAGACTTTCGGCAACCCGGTGGCCGACTACACCATCACGGAGGTCGCGGCCTACGTGCAGGATCAGTGGAGATTCTCTCCGAGGCTGACGCTGAATCTCGGGCTTCGCTGGGATAAATCCATCGTCCCCCGGTTCCCAGTGACGAATCCCGATTACTCACTGACCGGCCGCATTCACACACCCAGCAATGATCTGGCGCCCCGATTCGGCTTGGCATACAAGGTGAATGACAAGACCGTGGTTCGTGCCGGTTACGGTATGTTCAACGCGCGCATGCTCGGTGGGCTGATTGATAACCTGTGGACGACGAACGGCATCTATCAGATCGCTGATTCCTTCAGCGCCACCAACCCAACGCAGCTGGGTGTGGGACCGATCTTCCCCTATGCGCTGCCCACCGCTCCTACGGGAGCCACCGTCGGGGCAGCGACGCTGCAGTTCGCCGCCCCGAATCTGAAGACCCCCTATTCACAACAGGCCAATATAGCGGTCTCGCGCGAACTCGGTTCGGGAATGGTTCTTACCGCTTCCGGCATCTGGAGCCGCGGAGTCAACCTCTACGGCGTTACCGATCTGAATGCGCTCGCGACTTCGAGCTACACCTACACGATCGAGGACGCTTCGGGCAATCCGACCGGCACCTTCACCACTCCCGTCTACACGACGCCCCGTCCGAATCCGAAGTACGGCGCAATCCTCGAGACCACCAACGGAACGAACAGCTATTACGACGCATTGGCCATCACTTTCGAAAAGCGTTTCGAAAAGGGCTTCCAGTCTCTCGCGTCGTACACATGGGGACATGAAATCGACGAAAACCAGGGCGGCGGATCGAGCGCCATCTTCTACAGTTCGGCGAGTTCCTATACCTACAACGGCGACTATAACTTCGATCGTGGCAGCGGTCTGCTCGACCAGCGCCATCGTTTGGTTTATTCGCTGATCTGGGCGCCGACGCCGTTGAAAGGCGGCAATTCGGCTTTGAATTACCTCGCCAATGGCTGGCAGTTCTCCGCCATCACGACGCTGGCTTCAGGCCGGCCTGCGGGCAGCCCGACGATTCGCGTGGTCTCGGCTCCAACCCTGGCCTCCGGCAGCTTCCTCTCCACGTCCACCATCGATGGCTTCAGCGGCGGCAATACACGCGTCCCGTTCCTGCCGCTCGACAGCATCTACACTCCGGCCAGCTATCGGGCGGATATCCGGATTGCGAAGTCGATTCCTCTGGGGACGGAAAAGGCTCACCTGCAGTTCAACTTTGAAGTCTTTAACGTAAGCAACAGCTGGTCTCCCACCAGTCTGGCGACGCAGGAATACACGGCCACCAAGGGCGTGTTGCAGGCAACGCCGACGGCCTGGGGTTACGGCACTGCGGATGGCGGCTTCCCGGACGGAACGCAGGCCCGCCGCATGCAAATCAGCGGCCGCCTGACATTCTGACAAACTTTCAGTCAGGTATCGTAGGGCGGGATGAGCAATCATCCCGCCCATTTCTTTTCTACTCCAGTTCCGCCTGCTTTGTCTCCGGCAGCGTAAGAACCAGCACCGCCCCCAGCGCAAAAAACGCCGAGTTCAGCCCCAGCGAAGTCCCGATCCCGTAGTGATCCGCGAAATACCCCACCGTCCACGGGGCCAGCGCGCTGCCGCCCCTCCCGATGTTGTACACAAACCCCAGCCCAGCCCCGCGCACAGCTGTCGGATAAAGTTCCGAAAGCATCGCTCCAAATAGGCTGAAGAACCCGGTCCCGACGAATCCCACCGCCGGACCCAGCAACAGCAGCGTCTGCTCGTCCCTCGTCGCACCATAGATAGGAGTGAGTATCGCCGCCGCCAGTACATAGCATACGAACGCTGGCCTCCGTCCAACTTTGTCCGCGAGCCAGCCGAATGCCACATAACCCGCAAACGCGCCAAGTTGCATCGGCACCACAAATCCGCTGGTCTGTACAATCGTCAGCCCCGCCCCGCCTCGCGACACTGGAGCCGAAAGAAATCCAGGAATCCACGTGAACAATCCCCAGTACGCAAAAAGAACACACGTCGCCAGCACCGACGCCAGAATGGTCCGCCGCCGCAACCTGCCCTGAAAAATCTCCCGCAGCGCATGTTTGCGAACCGTCCCTCTTGCCAGGTCCCGTTTCCAGATCGCCGGTTCTTCCACATGCCTGCGAATCAACAGCGCCAGCAATGCCGGAAACAGCCCCGCCAGAAACAGCGCGCGCCAGCCCCACCTCGGCAGAATCAGCGCCGTCATCCCTGCCGCCAGCATGTAACCGAGCGCCCAGCCCGATTGCATAATCCCGACCGCTTTCGCGCGATGTTCCGCCGGCCACGTCTCCGCCACCAGCACCGCGCCCGTGGACCACTCTGCCCCCAGCCCAATCCCAATCAGCGCCCGCCAGAAAAGCAGCGATGCCAGGTTCCAGCTCATCGCCGTACCCGCCGACGCGATGCTGAAAATCAAAATCGACCACATCAGCGCCCGCGCCCGTCCAATGCGATCCGAGAGAACGCCAAATACGATCCCGCCCGCGGCGGAAAACAGAAGGGTGAAGGAGCTAACCAGCCCCGCCTGAGCCGCACTCAGATGAAACTCACCGCGCAGGACGTTAACGGTGAAAACAAACAGCAGGACGTCCATCGCGTCCAGCATGTAGCCAGCCTGTGCGGAAAACAGGGCGATCCACTGCCGTCGGGTGATCGAGCTGAAATTCACGAGCTTGATTATACGGCCCTCGGTCACCAATGTGGGGCAGATTGGTAATCTGCCCAGTTCGGGGCGAGGGAGACCTGCAACCGACCCGCCCTCTCCCGCATCATAAGTTGTAGCGGAAGAGACACAATTTCCACAGTCCACCCAAACCAATATTTACCAGTATTTTCAGCAGGATAGAGAGAAAAACGGGACTCGGGACCGTACAAACGTGGCAAATTTGTGCAATACTACTTCCAGAAACGGAAGAAAGTTCGTCAACCAGGCGAACCCGAACCGAAATCATTGCACCCGGCCGCTGAAAAGCGGTCGTAACACATCGGCCGCTCAATAAGCGACCGTAAACTAACGCTGGTCGCAGAGCGACCACCAATTGAAAGAGCGCCACGTATGACGCAACTTGATGAAGCCATCGCGCGATACCATCGGATTCTTGAATCCGAGCCCTACCGCGACTTGCGATGGGTAAAAAACTTACAGGAGCAGATGGAAGCTCGCCAGCTCTCAGCCGGCGGCCGACTCCTCTGTCCATTCCTGCGGCCGAATTTCGTCACCCAGAAGCAATACGACAATCTGGTCAAAACCGGCGAAGCGCTGATTTCCGCGGTTGATCGGATGCTGCATCTTGCGCTGGCATCCCCGCAACTTCTTTCTACCATGCAGCTGTTGCCCGCCGAGAAAATGCTGGCGGCAATTGATCCCGGCTATGCCATGCCGGAAGTTTCCGCTCAACTCGACCTCCAGATCCACAACGGATCGCTGCATGTCCGTCAATATAGCGCAGACGCTTTGACGGGCGGCGCATACGCCGAAGGTCTCTCCGAAGTTTTCTACGATTGCCCGCCGGTCAAAGAATTCCGTCGCCGCTATAACCTCACCCGCCTCGGCGGCAAGAAGCCTTTCCTGCAGGCGCTGCTCAAGGCTTATAAGATGTTCGCCACTTCCACCCGCACCGCGGCGAAGAAGCCCAACATCGCCATCCTCGAGTTCCGCGCCGTCAACGGTGGCAGTGAATACGAGATGTTCCGCGACTACTTCCGCGCCGAAGGCTACCAGGCCGAACTCGTTTCGCCCGATCAGCTCGAATACCGCAACGGCGTTTTGCGCGGCAACGGCGTGGATATCGATCTGATTTACCGCCGCGTCAGCGTGCAGGAATTCGTCATGCGCTTTACGCTGGATCATCCGCTGGTCCACGCCTACCGCGATCACAAAGTTTGCATCGTGAACAGCTTCCGTTCTGAGCTTTCCCACAAGAAGGCTATGTTCGCCCTGCTCACCGATGACGCGCTGACCTCCAAGTTTCCCATCAACGAGCGCAAGGCCATTAAGGAACACGTGCCCTTCACCCGCGTGGTGAAAGCCGGCAAGACCATGTGGCGCGATAAGCAGGTCGAACTGATCGACTTCATTCGCGAGAACCGCGAAACCCTCGTCCTGCGGCCGAATGACGATTATTCGGATCTGCACAGCTACATCGGTTACGAACATGACGATGGCGCCTGGGAACGCGCCATGCGTGAAGCCCAGCGTTCTCCGTATGTCGTCCAGGAAAGCGTCCGGCCCGTGCGCAGCGTTTTCCCGATGATGACTTTCGGCCATCTCGAGTTCAAAGAGATGCAGGTGGACGTGCAGCCCCAGGCCTTCCTCGGCAAAGTGTCCGGCTGCCCGAGCTATGTTTCGTCTTCAGGCGCAGGCTACTCGCATGCGTCGGGCATCGCGCCCACGTTCATCATTGAATCGCGTAATTAAAACTCTCACCTTGACCGCGGCGGTCTCGATTTCGATCGGGGCCGCCGCGCTTCTCTTTGCGCAGCCCCCCGTACCCGCACTACTCCGTTTCGCCATCCTCGGCGATCGCACAGGCGAAACCGTACCCGGCGTCTACCAATCCGTCTGGCGCGAAATCGCAGCCGCAAAACCAGCCTTCGTAATCGGTGCCGGCGATTCCATCCAGGGCCTCAACGACGCCACCGCCGAAAACGAATGGACCGATTTCGCCCATACCCTGGAACCGTTCCGCAAAATTCCCTACTTCCCCGCTCCCGGCAATCACGACGTCTGGTCGGAAGCGTCCGCGAAACTCTTCACTACACACACCGGCCACGCCCTCCACTACAGTTTTGACAAAGGCCTCGCGCATTTCACTGTGCTTGATAACAGCCGTTCCGACGACATGCCGCCCGCTGAACTCGCTTTCCTCGAAGCCGATCTCAAAGCCCACGAAGCGCAGCCCGTGAAGTTCATCGTTTCGCACCGGCCGTCGTGGCTGTTCAACGCTATCCTCGCCAACCCCAACTACCCGCTGGGTCAGCTGGCCGCGAAGTACGGAGTGCATTACATCATCGCTGGTCACGTTCACGAGATGATGCACTTGAACGTAGCGGACGTGGAATACATCTCCGTTCCCAGCGCCGGTGGCCATCTCCGCGCATCTGTCAAATACGAGGACGGCTGGTTCTTCGGCTACATTCTGGCCACCGTTGATGGCGCGAAGGCCACCTTCGAAATTCACGAACTCCCGCCGCCGAACGGCGAAGCCCGCGTCACCCCACTATCGGCGTGGGGTGCGGCAGGCCTGGTGAACACTCCACGCACGTCAACTCATACCCAATAAATCGGCTGCGACCTTCCGGGCTGGTCACCCACTCGCGAATCATCCACGGCGGATCATGCCGCACATGCTGCGTATGCCCGCACTCAAGCTCGGCGGTCCAGTCGCCCTGTTCATCCTGCTGAAAGCTGACGATTCGTCGTTTCACACTCTAATCCTATCGGGAGATTTTCTTTGCGTCTTTGCGGCGCCTTTGCGAACTTTGCGTGAAACGGCCTTTTTCCCCCGCTCCTCCAAATTCACCCCCTTCCCAAAATTGCAATCCTTACAAAGCGTCTGCATATTCCGCTCGTGATCCGACCCGCCGCGAGCCAACGGAACCACATGATCCACCTGCAACTCCCCACCCTTCTGCCCGCAAATCCGACATGTGTATTCATCCCGCCTGAACACCAGGAATCGCGTCTTCACCGGAATACTCTTCCGTTTTGCTTTAATAACTTTCGGCTTAGCCGCGCCGTCGGCCTCCGCCGCCTTCCGCGGTTGTCGCTTCGCCTCAAGCTTCAACGCCCGCATCAGTGCCTTAGGCCATGATCCGAACCGCACCGCAATCGTCGACGCCGAGACCGGAAAGCCGTACCTTCGCACCTCGTCCATCGTCGGGCTCCGCCCATGCTTCTTCGCCGTGATCTTCCACAGCGCCACCAAAATATCCAGCAGTTCCCGATCGGTAACTTTCTTGAAAACGCCCGGCACCAGGCCCGATACCTCGTGCGCCTTATGCAGCGTGCCAAACTTCCTGATCACCGTCCCCGACCCCAACCGCCCAAACCGGTCGATATCGTCCCGTGACAAGGTCTTCTTGCCGATAGCCTTCGCAATTCGTCGCAACTCGGCGACAACACTCTTCTCGTCGTAAGCCATCAAAAAATCGATTTTTAGATCCATCCGTATCACCCACCTGTCCGAAGACTAGCGTGACCGTCAACCATTCCAGACCCGACTTTTCCGCAATATACTGATAACAAAGGCACTATTCTCGAACAATCGACAGCACCGATTCTTTTGAATGTGGGGCAGGTTGGTAACCTGCCCATCTTCGAAGCGCAGGGAATTTAGATTCCCCCTCAAAAATCGAAAAGAATCCTCATGGAACAAAACTCACATGGTTGGCGTCGAAGTGTCCGGGTACTCGCCCTGAATGGGCTCCACCGGGAACAAAAACGTGACGCCAATTTCGAACCCTCGCACAAGCATCACAATTGCCTGCCTGCTCGCCTTGGCCGTGTTCGCATCCACCCTCTCAGCGCAGGAACCCGCCTCCCCCACGTTCGATGCCAACGCCAAACTTGTCCTGGTTCCCTTCCACGTCCAGCGCGGCAAGTACTTCGCCGCCGACCTCCAGCCTTCGGACTTCATCCTCCGTGAAGACGGACATCCCCGCCCCTTCAACATCTTCGAAGGCCCCAACACCCCGCATCCGCTCCCTCTGGAGCTAATCCTGCTCTTTGACACCACTGCCAAAGTGCTGGTGAGTAAAGACGGTTTCCCAACTCCCGCATTTGGCCTCGACCCGAAGTCCGAATACGAATTCCTCAACAACTGGGACGAATCGATCACCCGCGAAGTCTTACAAAAAAAACGGCATGGATATTCGCTTGGCGCTCTACCATTATTCCGGCCAACAGCTGGAGACTAATGGCCTTTTCAGGAGTTCCCTAAGGGGTAACGAACTGTTGACCGGGGGAGAATTCGGCGTCGAGGCTTCCGCTCTCGTAATCATCCCAGGTATCGTTATCGGTGTTTATCTGCTGGTAGTGGCGTACAAGCGACACTGCTTCATCAGACCCTACTGGGCGCGAGACAGCAGAGCGCCGGGCGAGGCACTCAACGAACATCAGTGACGATCGGCTGACACCGAATGTTCCGTGCGCTGGACGACAGTGCCGGGAGTTGGCCGCAAAGGACTGTGGGAATCATTCGCATACCGACAGGGAAGATTCAGTCGGGTATTACACACCCTCACGGTTCATTCACTTGGCAAGCGCACGGTAGAGCTCGACCCGGACATATGAAACGCGTCAACCCCTCTGTTTGCAGGGTTCCCGGCGATGTGTCAAGACTTACCCTTGGTGCAACACCGAAAGAACCACGTAGTGCTCCGTCTTCTATTGCGCACGTCGCGGCCTTCACAGCCCGGGTCTAGCCCCATCATAAGCGGCTTCGCCTGCCATCAGAGGTCCGTAAATGCCGCTTCGGGGTCCAGAGACCTTCCAGCCTGCGGCGGCTCTTGGCAGCCCAGCTCCTTTGTTCACGAAACGAAAAAGAGGCCAGCCGTCGTTCCAGTCGACACACGGAAGCCGGGATTTCACCAAACCGAAATCCGCGATTTAGACGCACCATTCGTGCCTGAGTCTTCTGCTTGGCTTACGCGAAAAGCAGACGACCTTTGGGTTCAGGCACGGGCCGACCCAATTCGCATGCGGTTTCCAGCCACTCGGCAATCACGATTTCGGCGTTGGCCAACGCTTCCTGACGAGTGGCGCCGTCCGCGGCGCAACCGGCCAGTTCCGGAACCTCGGCGATGAAAGCGTCGTCTTCCGCGCTCCAATACAAAATAATTTCGTATCTGGTCATTACGCCTCTTCCACAAGTTTATATCGAACCAGAACGCCCCGTACCTGTTTCACCTGATATGGCTTGGACATTGAACCCCGTGGCTGCAGGTTGAGAATTTCATCCACTCCCCGTCGCGCGAAGATATGATGGCTTCCTTTGATCCGTTCTTCGAAGCCAAGCGTCAACAAAAGGCTGCGTAGATCGTTGAAACGAATGTTGGCATCGGAGGAACCTCTCAAGACTCTTGCGATGACGGAATCGGCCACAGATCTATTATGCGCAGCGCAACGCCGTCAGCGTCCCCGGACAACCTCTGCGCAAGTGCCGCGCAAACGTTCGCAGCACCAAGCCACTCCGCCCTCAGCGGCTACCGCAAACGAACTTGCCCGTTCCACACTCAATCTGCCAAGATAGTTCCCGTGACCAAAGCGACATTCCTGATTGCATCCCTCCTCGCCCTGACCCTGACTCCCCTCCACGCGCAGGACGTGACCGGTGACTGGCAGGGAACACTGAAAGCCAGCGGCGTCGAACTCCGCATCGTAGTGCATATCTCGAAGAACGCCGCCGGCAACCTGAGTGCTACCTTCGATAGCCCCGATCAGGGAGCCACCGGTATCAAGGTGGGGCCCATCGACCTGCGCGGCACGAAGCTGAATTTTACCGTCATCTCGATCGACGGTAGCTACCAGGGCAACCTGAATGCGGCGGGGACCGCTATCAGCGGCACCTGGACGCAGCATCTCGATTTCCCCCTGGACTTTCAGCGTGTGGCGGCGGCCGCGAAAACCGGGCACAAGCCGGCCCCGCCTTCTGACATCGATGGCACATGGTACGGCACGCTGGATACGGGAGCAACAAAACTGCATCTGGTCTTTCACATCGTCAATACCGAGGACGGCTTGACGGCAACCATGGATAGTCCGGATCAGGGAGCTAAGGGGCTACCGGTCACTGCGGTCACGCGTAACGGCGCAACGCTCAAGCTGGAAATGAAACAGTTGGCCGGCGGGTTTGACGGCAGGATCGTCTCCGCCGGCGCTCCTGCAATCGAAGGCCGTTGGACACAGGGCGGCGGTAGCCTTGCACTCACGCTGACCCGCGAGTGAACTGGCGTCATGCGACCCCTTCGTTATTCCATCAACGTCACATTGGACGGGTGCTGCGATCATCGTGCAATTCCCCCGGACGAAGACCTGCATCGTCACGCCGCCGAGCTCATTCAGCAGGCCGATGCCCTTCTCTTTGGCCGGGTGATTTACGAAATGATGGAGGCAGCCTGGCGACCGCCCGCGCCCGCGGGAGCGAGGCCCGAATGGATGGAACCCTTCGCCCGGACAATCAACGCGGCAAAGAAATACGTCGTCTCAAGCACACTGGACCAGGTCGGTTGGAACACCGAACTCGTGCGCGGGGATCTGCGGGAGGCCGTCCTGCAACTGAAGCGGGAGCCGGGCAATGGACTGTTCACGGGCGGCGTGAAGCTCCCGCAGGCGTTGGCGGAACTGGGATTGATCGATGAGTACGAGTTCGTGGTGCATCCCAGACTAGTGGGCCACGGGCCCACATTGTTCGCCGGGCTCCCGAGGCCCCTCGACTTAAGGCTCGTGAGCCGGCTCGAGTTCGCCTCAGGCGCGGTGGCGATGCGGTATGAGCCGAGAAGGTAGCAATTGAGCTTGCCTTAGCGCTTAGGCAGAAATTTCAACAGTAACCAGAGGACCACTGCGACTAACAGCATCGCCAGCACGACATCCTGCCAGGTAGTGCCCGACGGTACACGTATTCCTCTCATTGGATCCTCCTTGTTTGCCAATTGTATCGTCACAGATTGAAGGTAGCGTAGCCAAAGGTAGCTCTCTGCATCCTCTGTGGGTCTCTGCGTGCTCTGCGTGAAACGCTGGCGAAGGAAATGTCCCTACTCAGTTTTCAGTCGGTGCCTCAACGTGATCCACAATAACGGTCTCTACCGGGCCTTTCTTCGTTTCGAGGCGCAGTCCCAGGTGTTCCTGCGCACCCGCCAGCACAGCTGCGCCCATGTCACCCCCTGCCGTGTCAAACGGAATCCCGATGTCGAATTTTCCCGTCAGCCCCGTCATATCGATAACGCGAAGACGCGCATAACTTGCCAACACCTTTGCGAACTGTTCCATCGTGACATTGCAGGAGGAAGCCAGCCCCATCACACCGTGCGGCTTGCAACCCTCCACCGCCGGCGACAGCTTTGGCCCGTTTCGTCCGATCACAAGGACGTCGTAGGAGAGTTCACGGCTCTCCCGGTGTACGCTCAGCCGAAAGCGATCGGCCAGAAGAGTCCGCAGCATTTCCGTCACTTGATCGTGAGTGGGAGCATCTGTCCCCGGTGCCCGCGCCTCGATTTCGTAGAAGTAGTCCACCGGCTTCCCGCCAGTCACCGGACGCGGTGCGCCAAAAACCTGGTCGCTGTCCACGCCATACGCAAATCGGATCAGTTCTTCGCTCGCGTCCCGAAGTAGCGGACGTACCGAGGCGACTTCAAAATGAAGCGCCACCTGCCCCGGCAGCACAGTCGGAGTCAGGAAAATACTCACCTGGACCAGTTGGAGCAGACGATGTCTCACGGACATAGGGCATCTCTTTTTTAGTGGTTTCTTCTCTGCGTCCTTCTGCGGTGCCTCGGCGTGCTCTGCGTGAAACCTGGCCAAAGGAATCATTCATGAAACCCGCTGCCGAAATCGCGAGGCCCACAGATAATACGCCGCTCCCACGCATTGGATCGCCGCCACCGTCCCCACAATCTTGGCTGTAAACGACCAGGGATCCTTCACGTCGATGATCGGGAAAATCGAGAGCACAACATACAAGAGCGTCATGAGAAAACCGGACGCCGCCGCGATACGCACCATCAAGGACGGCCGCTCCCCGCGCGCCACCAGCGGAATCGCAAACATCACCACGTAAACACACGCGTAACAGATCCCTCCGGCGTTGCTGAGGAGTTGGAATGCCTCCTGATTCCCCGTGCCCAGGTTTGCCAGAATCGCAACCACAAGCGTAGCCACCGCCGCAAACACCACCGAGCCAACCGGTGTCCTGTAGCGCGGGTCAAGACGAGAGAACCACGCAGGAAGCAGATGGTCCCAACCAGCGACCATCGGCAGGCGGGTCATGATCGTGAGGCACAGAGAAGATGCGGCGAGATACGTCAGCACCAGCAGGAACGCTGCCGATCCCGCAAAGCGCGGCGCACCGTGGCTCAGCACCTGGCTCATGGGTGAAACCAGATCGATCCCCCCAGGGCGGGTGAACACAAGGACGGAAGCGGTCCCCAAAATAAACATGCCGGATATCAGCGGTGCCGCAATAAAGAGGGAGCGCCGAATCGGCCTGGCAACTTCCGTCCCGCGAAATTCACCTGCGAAAATAGCCACTCCGTCGAATCCGCTGAGCGCGCCGAAGCCCATCTTCCCCAGAAGATTCAGATTCAGCAGCGAAGCGGCCGGTACCGTCAGTGTCAGGGGTGCAGTCGCCACGTCGCCGTGCAGCCAATGAGGAAGCGCCACGAAAACCATGGCTCCAAACAGAAAAACCGTGAGGAAGCCGCCGATATTACTGATCCACTTGCCCGCCCCCAGGCCACGCCACGCCAGCAGTCCCAGTGCGGCAATAGCGGCGAAACTTACGCCGAAAATAACGGGGCGATCGCCCGGAACCCACGCCGCGCCGGTGCCGAAAATATAGGGAGCATTATCCGCGGCCAACACGCCCGCTGCGGCCACGATGAACAGATTCTGCATCCAAAGGTCCAGTCCCACCAGAAACCCCAGCAACGGATTGAACCGTAGCTTCACCCATTGGTAGATCCCGCCTTCGAGCGGCATCTCGCTCGACAGGTGCGCCACCACAATGCCCGACGGGATATAGAACAGCAGCACCGCAAGCATCCAGAACACCGCATGCGCCGATCCCAGCTTTCCGGCGACCCCCACCCACGAGAGCCCCACCGTGGTCATGATCTGTATTCCAACCAAATCGAGCAGGCGAAGCTCTTTCTTGAGCTCGGAACTGCGCAGCTCAACCTTATACTCGGCTGCTAATACCGCCGGTTCTTCAACCTGCTCCGGATCGGGACCCATCGGTACACTATAGCGTTATGTCCACACCCACGCTCCAGGAACAGTTCGGCCAGATCGATATCTACCTTTTCGACCAGCTCCTGAAGGGCCGCATCACGCCAGGCATGCGAATCCTCGACGCTGGATGCGGTACCGGCCGCAACCTCGTCTATTTCCTGCAACAGGGTTACGATGTTTACGCTGCCGATTCCCACGCGCAATCTCTGCAGACAGTCCGCGCCCTGGCACGAACCCTCGCGCCCACCCTGCCGGAATCGAATTTTCGACTCGAAACCGTGGAACAAACGTCGTTTGACGATGCCTGCGCGGATGTCGTAATAAGCAACACCGTCTTCCACTTCGCAACCGATGATGCGCACTTTGAAGCCATGTTGCTCGGATCATGGCGCATGCTGAAACCCGGCGGACTCTTCTTCTGCCGCCTCGCATCGCTGATCGGCATGGAGAATCAGTTCGAACAAATCCACGGACGCCGCTACAAGTCGCCCGATGGTGCGGAGCGCTATCTCGTGGACGCCGCGCTGCTCGACGCGCTGACGCAACGGTTAGGCGGCGAACTCGTCGACCCCCTGAAAACCACGGTAGTCCAAAATCAGCGCGCGATGACTACCTGGGTGGTTCGGAAAAACCGACAGTGCGCGGTGGTGGCGCACATACGCTCAAATGAGGCCTGGCTCCTGCACTAAAGCTGCCTTCGCCATGACGACGGTGATCACGGTTGGGCACACATTGCCTCCGTCGCTACTGGGGAAAACTGCAAAAAATACAGCGGATACTGTATTTTAACGCCGCCAGCGTATCGTTAGCCTTGAATCAGAGGGCGTTTAATTCGGAACGGCCCAACCCAAGCTGTCTTCCCAGGGTATTGATTCTTCAAGGTTAGTTGTAACGCAGGATTAATTTGGCCAGCCCAGGAAAACTCGCTCCCTTTGTCCGAAGACTATCTCACCGTGAAGAACAGACCGTTCTGACAGTCCCCGAGTTGGCCATGAACCGTCCACGTAGCCCGCGGTACCCCGCTGTGAGTCTTACGGAAGCCATCAATGGAGTTCATCTGCTGTGGACGAAGGATAAGAAAACGGCACTTCAGGGCGAACAACTGGCTAAAGCTTTGGGCTATCGAAGCCACAGCGGTCCCGCCCGGACGCTGATCGGCGCCATGCGTCAGTATGGGCTGCTGGAGAAGCAAGGTAAAAGGACGCGCCTTTCAGACAACGCGAAGCTGATCGTTCGCGGCCCGGAAGGAAGCGAGGAACAGGCCATCGCCATTCGGGAAGCTGCCCTCACTCCCCCGCTCTTTCGGGATCTCTACACAACCCACCGGAACGAGCCGGACGACGCCATCAAATCATATCTGAGGTTAAGAAGAGGATTTACTGGTCTTGGCGCGGCATTGGCTGCGTCTGCCTACCGGGACACATTATCCGTTGCAGGGCTGACTGCTTCTGGCAATCCATCCCGCAATCGGAACGTGAGCCGGGCCACCACCATTGGGATGCCGGGACCCGTTCTCGGCAAAGAGGCGCAGCGATGCGGCAACCCACTGCTCACTCAGACTCTGATGATATCGATCCCACGTAACCTCAAGGTCGATGTCATCGTTCATGGCGATCAGATCGAAAAAGAAGACATTCCGAGGATGAAGAATCAGCTGATCCGCTGGATCGAAGGGCTGGAAGACGCTTTTGCGTAGGCCAGCATCGAGCGGCCCGAGCGGCACTGTAACCTCCGGCCGGAGAGTCGGAATATCAGCGTATCCTGAGAAAGTGGCGACAACACGCATTCTGATCGTGGACGACCACCCGCTGGTTCGCGGCGGCCTGCGAACCCTTCTCGAACGAGACGGCGAATTCACGGTCGTGGGCGAAGGGGCGGATGGATATGAAGCAATCGAACTGGCCGCTCAGCACCTTCCCGATGTGATCCTCCTCGACGTCGCGATGCCCCGTCTCAACGGAACTGAGGCGGCGCAACGCATTCGCGAGAAACTTCCTTCGGTCAGCATCATTATGGTCAGCATGCATGCCGATGAAGGATATGTCCTGAGAGCTTTGAAAAGCGGCGTTTCCGGCTACCTGCTCAAGGCGTCGCCCGAAGCGGAGGTTCTTTCGGCCGTCCGGGCTGTGGCGCGCGGCCAGGCTTACTTCAGCCCGGAGATTACGAAGATGCTCTCCGAAGCATATGTCGGGGAAATGAAGAGGCGCGGAGTCGAGGACAGCTACGACCTCCTGACTTTTCGCGAAAAAGAGATCCTGCAGTTGCTTGTTTCCGGCAGGAATAACCGCGAGGTGGCGAAGCTTCTGAATGTGAGCGTCCCTACCGTTGAGACTCATCGCAATCACATTTTCCAGAAGCTGCACATTCACGGCATGCCGGAACTGGTCTTATACGCGGTGCGCAAGGGACTGGTCGCTTGAGACACCGGGGCTTTCGCCGGGCACCGGAAGCTCAAAGGAGACGATAGAGCCTCGGCCGGGTTCGGAGTCGAGATTGACGACGCCGCCAAGCCGCCTGATTCGCTCCCCCATTCCAAGAATCCCGAGTCCCGTCTGTTGCGACGGATCGAAGCCCTTGCCATCGTCCTGGATGGACACCAGCAGCCAGCGCTCGTTTGTCCCTGGCGTGGACGTCCGATTCAGGCAGATTTTGACCTTGCGTGCACCGGAATGCCGCCCGGCATTGTTCACGGCCTCCTGGACAACCCTGTAGACGCAGGTACGGAGCTCATCGGGGAGATCGTCGAGATCTCCGTCGGCGGTCACGTCGATATCTATTCCGGCTCTTCGCGAAACCTCGCGTGTCAGCCATTTCAACGCAGGCAGCAGGCCCAGATCGTCCAGCATGGTAGGGCGCAGCAGAAGGGCGATATTGCGAACCACGTTCACATTCCGCTGCGTCATATCCTCAACAAGCTGTAACTGGCGAAGCGCATCGTTTCCGTCGTGACGCTCGAAGGCGGAGCGAACGTTTCCCAGACCCAGTACGATTGCCGACAGCACCTGGCCAACCTCGTCGTGGAGTTCCCGGGAGATCCTTCGCCTCTCGTCCTCCTGCGCGGAGATGAGTTCAGCCGATAGCCGCTTCAATTCATGTTGTGCCGTCAATAACTGCTGAAAACGAAGCTCAGTTTCAAGTTCCAGCGCGAGGATTCTCCGCAGCGACAATGCCGTCAGAAGAATGCCCGTTCCGAGCGTAGATACCAGGAGCCAGACAAGCCGGCTCCGGAACAAAGAAAAAAGCTTTCTCACCTGATCGCTGTTGGCGTCGAGATGCCGCTCGCTCAGTTCGTGAATTCGATCCGCCAGATCCACTACCAGAGCTCTTCGGGGCAGGACTTCTTTCTCGATAAAGGACTTTCCGCCTGCCTTGCGCTGGCTGGCCGTCCAGTTCAGCACCGGCCCGACTGTCTCCAGATATGCCCGGAATTCCGCGGTGAATTGATCGAAAACCGCGCGCTCATCGGGGCGGACAAGACGCTCGTATGCAGCCGCTTCCGATTCGATCTGCCGGCGAACTTCGAGGAATGCCGCTTTGTGGGCCTCCGCCGTCGCCTCGCTGTCGTCGAGCAGGTAATCGCGGACGTAGGTGCCGGAAATGTAAATCCCGGACCAGAGTTTTTCAAGCTGACGATCGCGCTCGACATAGTCTTTACGGATGCCTTCCTGACTGGCTTCGATCTGGGAAGTGAACGACAACGAACTCAGGCCAAGAACCGCCAGCAGTAACAAAAGACCGCCGAAGCCGCTCCAGAGCAGTAAGCGGGCCTGACGTCGGGATGTCTTTCGATCTGTAATCGATCTACCTCCAGGCTGGGGCCGGGTTCCGGAATTCCGCAGTCGATTCCTACTCTAGCAACGATTCCGGGTGCTCTGGCGGAACCGGCGATTCCGAAGAATGAATGCCGTTTCATGGCGTCGCCGAAGGAAAAAATAGCCTGACGTTCCGTTAGCCCGCATGCTTCCCGGAATGCCCTATTAACGGCCTGAAATCCATTGTAGACGCGGCTTTTCAAATAAAATATTCCGGTTTGCGCGAGTATAACGGAACCTATTGGTCCGATACGTGAGTACGTAAGAACAAAACTTGCGGTATCGGGGTCCAGTATGAAAATCAGACGCATCATCCTCAGTTCGGCGGCCGCTTTGACGGTTGCCATCTTTCCTGCGTTCGCGCAGGACGACGTAACAACGCGCAACGGGGCGAGTGCTTATGGCGGCGGCTATATCACCGGGCCCGCATCCAACCCGCTCAGCTTTCTGAATGGCGATGCTTACCGAACGTTCAACTCCATTTCGCACTATCCGTTGCCGGATTTCGATCCGGTTAGTGTTGCCGGCGAGCAACTGCCGGTATGGATCAGCTTCGCAGCCGAAGAGCGGTTTCGCTTCGAGGGCTATCACGACAGCGGATTCAAGCTCAATAACAACGATTCATACTTGCTCAACCGTATGCGCTTTCAGATGAATCTCAGGTTCGGCAATTGGTTCAAAATCGTGGGGCAGACGCAGGATGCGCGTCCCTTCCTTCAGAAGCCGCCCTACGGGCCGCCCAACGAAAACCGATGGGACCTGAAGCTGGCTTATGCCGAGTTCGGCGATCCTGAACAACACTGGATTAACCTGCGCGTGGGTCGTCAGATCCTCAACTACAACAACACCATATTCGCGAATTCCGAATGGCGCGATCAGGGGCGGTCCTTTGACGCCGTGGCGGCCAATCTCCACTACAGCCGTTACCGGCTGGCCATCTTTGCCGCCTCGGTCGTGGTGCCCCTGGCCTCCGGCATCAGCCACCATCAGGAGGGCAACAACGTCTATGGCCTCTATGGCGGAATCGACGGCCCGCTCAGACACTCGACGCTGGAGCCGTTTATTCTCTGGCGCGTGCAGCCGAGCGTGACGATTGTAACCACGGCTAAACTCAAAACCGGCAAGCAGGACGAGCAGGCTTATGGCATGCGGTACAAGGCCGTGACTGCCGGTGTGGACTATTCGTACGAGGCAATTATCGAGCGTGGCACGGATGGCCCCAACGATATCAACGCATGGGCCCAGACCTTCGGCGCGGGTTATCGGATCAACAGAATCTACTGGCATCCGCGCGCCTTCGTGCAATACGACTACGCCTCCGGCGATAAGAGTCCGACCGCGATCTCGCACGGTACGTTCGACACCATGTATGCCTCCGCGCACGACCGCTTTGGTATCAGCGACCAGTTCGGCTGGCAGAACATTGTGGCAGAGCGCGCGGGAATCACGCTGGAGCCGTACCGCCGCTGGACGGTCACCGGACAGGCTCTCAATTTCTCGCTGGCCAGCGCCACCGATTCGCTCTACAACACCTCGGGCAGCTCCATCGTTCGCGACACGACGGGGAAATCGGGAACACACATTGGCGAGGAGTTCGATGTCTATACCTGGTACGAACTGAACCGGCACGTGAACATCGGGGCGGGAGTCGGCCATTTGATGCCCGGCACGTTCCTTGTGGATACGACAAAGGGCCCGCACTACAACTACCCCTACTTCGCCATCAACTTCAAGGACAACGGGCTGAACAAACAGCGGTAAATCCACTGCCAGGGCTTAATAAAAAGGAGTCGCTCTATATGAAACTATCAACGAAGTTATACAGCATTGTGGGTGCCCTGGCCCTGACAGGAATGCTGGTCGCGGGCTCCGGGATGTGGTATCTCCGGACACTTGGCCAGGAACTGACTGTGGCCACCGACAAGACGGCGGTAAAGCTCGACCTGGTAAACGCCAGCCGGGCCCGCACCTGGGAGATGGTGGCCGCCCTTCGGGGAATGTACCTCTTCGCGAGTCTCAAGGATCAGAAAGGGCTTGACGACCGCATCAGCCAGTGGGATGTAGCCTTCAAGAGGACAGATGAGCAGGTTAGGGAACTAAGTCCGCTGCTGAGCACTGATGAAGGCAAGGCGAACCTGGCCGGTTTCGAATCCGGGCTGCGTGAATTCCAGACGGTTTCCTCGGAATATAAGCGCTTATGCCAGGAAAACAAGCTGGAACAGGTGGCCGAACTTAGTCCCAGGGTCCAGGCATTCGCAGCCGTCGCGGAACAGGATCTCGGCAGCTTGATTGCCCAACAGAGAAAGTTTCTGAAAGAGTCTCAGGCACATTCCGACTCTCTCCAGTCGCAAAGCATGTCTATCGGAGTCATGATGATCTGCATTCTTCTGGCAATAGTCGCGGTAGCCGTCTTTACAGTACGGATTATCAGCCGGACGCTCGCCGTAGCCGTTCGTGAGATTTCCGAAGGCGCCGTGCAGGTCGCATCTGCCGCCACTCAGATCTCATCGTCGAGCCAGTCGCTGGCGCAGGGATCCTCCGAGCAGGCCGCGTCTATCCAGGAGACCTCTGCCTCCAGCGAAGAGATCAACTCTATGGCCCGCATGAACAGTGAGAACTCGCGCGCGGCAGCCGACCTCGTCACCGGCTCCCAGCAAAAGTTCGACCAGACCAATAAGTCTCTGGATCAGATGGTCGTGGCCATGGACGAAATCAAGACCCAGAGCGACAAGATCTCGAAGATCATCAAGGTCATCGACGAGATTGCTTTCCAGACGAATATTCTGGCGCTCAACGCGGCCGTAGAGGCGGCGCGGGCCGGAGAGGCCGGGATGGGTTTTGCCGTGGTGGCCGATGAAGTACGCAACTTGGCGCAACGTTGTGCGCAGGCCGCCAGAGATACATCGGCTCTGATTGAGGAGTCAGTCACAAAGTCCAGCGACGGCAAGATCAAGATGGATCAGGTGGCCGTGGCTATACGGAGCGTCACCGGGGAATCCGCGAAAATAAAAGCGCTGGTGGAGCAGGTGAGCCAGGGGAGCAGGGAGCAAACGAAGGGGATCGAACAGGTTTCGAGAGCGATCACCCAGATGGATCAGGTGACCCAGGAGACAGCGGCCAATGCCGAGGATAGCGCCGCGGCAGCCGAGGAACTGAACGCACAATCGGAGACGCTGAAAGAATTCGTAGAGAGGCT
>CAIKAS010000349.1 GCA_903825445.1 uncultured Acidobacteriia bacterium | reverse complement strand
TGTGCCGCAACGTCCCTCGCGAATCCGTTCGGTTGGGAACACCGGAAGTCCAGTTTCACCGTCCATCGACGCTCCCTGGCCAGGAAGAACTTGTCAGAAGCGTCCCGGTGAAGGTCCGCTTCCTGATTGAAGTAGAGCATGGGAGGGGGAAGAGGACTGAGAGTGCGGGGTGGGTTTGGCAGAGGCGTGAACGGGGTTAAGTTGCGGCTGTTCAATTAGATGGAGATAGTTGGAAATATATTTCTGAATACTGTGAATGCCCCTACCGTCCAGTGCAAGAGTGGAAAGGATGCGTTTCAGAATGTCGCCGACGGTGGTCATGCCTGTAAATGGCGTCGATGGGTTGGAGGGCGCGCTCGAGATCAAGCAGGAGCAGTTCGTTGGGGAAACCAGCAGTGCGGCGTCGCGGGCATTTTCCAGGATGGAAACGATGCCCATGGCAGCGCCAGTAAATGCCGCCAAGTCTGTCAACCGGAATGCCGGAGAGAACGCGCGCCGGTTTTTCGCTTGCACCAGGTGGTCAACTGATCGCCAGTTTGACCGGCTTGCCTACACGGCTGAGCATTTCCACGAGCGTGTCGACGGTGAACCTGGCGGTTTTTTTGTTCACGACGTCGGACACACGCGGGCGCGAAACCATCAGAATCTCGGCTGCGTCGGCCTGCTTTAAGTTGTGTTTTGCAATCCAGACAGACAGCTCCTCCATCAGTTGCTGCTTGAGCACCCGCGTGTCATTGATCTGTCTGCGGGACGCAGCCTGCAGCCGTTTGGCCTCGTCTCGCGTAAAACCCAGTTCCAGGAAGAGGTTTGCTCCTGGCTTTGTCACATGACGGATCTCGGTGTCGATCTTCATTTTTTTCCTTCCTCGCGTTGACAACGGCGCGATAGCGTGCCGAAGCAATAGCTTTGTCCTGATTGCTGGTTGCCTGAGTTTTTTTCTGGAAGCAATGCAGGACGTAGATTGCCTCCTCAAATTTGGCGACATACATCACACGGTAGATCCCGCTCGCGTCTTTGATCCGAATCTCTTTGGTGCCAGCACCCACATCGATTCTCGAGCCGTCCTGATGAGTCCATCCGGCACAACTTGCCAGCGCGATTGATCTCAAAGCAATTCGATGAACTCATCGACTGTAAGGCGGGCATCGCGAACAATGGCGACGCAACAATGGCTGTTTGATGGTGCGACCAGCGTGGCCGGGCACGACAGTCCGCGCCATTGAATCGGGATGAGTGAGCATCAGGTGGCTCCCTTTCTGCCTATCTTCCACGAAACCCGCATGTTTCAGGGCCCGGATCACTTTCCGAGCCGTTAACGAAGGCAGTTCGGCATGTACTAAGCCGGAATAGAAACCGGCACGCTGACTCTTCCCTGAAATGAGGGACCTTCTTGAGGAATCGCTTCCCCGTGTGCCGCCAGGCTCTCGAGGTACAGCGCGATGGCTTCTTTGATATTGCGCTCAGCTTCTTCGAGTGTTTCGCCCTGCGTGTGGCAGCCGGAAAGTGCGGGGACCGACGCGACATAGCCACCTTCGGCAGCTTGCTCATAAAAGACGGAATACGAAAATCCCCTGACAGCTTTGCGCTTCATGATTTTCATTGTAGAGGGTTGTCGCCGAGTTGGTAAAGCAAAATGCTTGCGCTGAGCTGGTTAGTCGATCCAAAGCTCTCAGCCTGACCAACTCGCCAACTCGGAGGATGCGGCCTTGTGTTCTCGATGAAGTCGGCAAGCCGGAAAATCTGGCTCCAGGGGTACGCGCGGGCCTCTCCACCGAGATAGTTCCACCCAAATGGTCGGCGCTCGTCCCCATCTGTTCCAAGTTTCCTTGATTTTCGTGGTGTCGAACTCGGTCTGGCGTGAATGAAAGATCGTTCCGGTTTGGCGACAACCGTTTGACATGATTGCGCTTGTGAATGAATCGGCTCAGGTGAGTACTGGCTGCGAAGCGGCCGAAGCCGGAAAATTAAAACTGGCTCCCCTTCGTGGGCGATTATCCAACTTTCCTGATCAGTCCAACACGGATGGACTGGAGCGTGCTAAGCGAAGCACTTCTGTCAATCAAAAGCCCATGATTCCTCGAATCCATCGACCTCATCGCGTATGCGAGTCCTCAGTCTGTGGACGAAAATTCGCGGCGGAGGGTAGCCAGAACTTCGCCAAAGACTTCTCGGATATTTCCCGGACTGAATCGAATTTGCTGTATGCCGTGCACATTCGAGAATTCTTCGACACCGTCCTCGACAACCATGATCGCTTTCGGAAATCCAAGACGCCCATGAAAAAGGCCCGCCTCGTGAACCACATTCTGGCGAGCTCTGAACTTGCCGTCTGCCTGCTCGTCCTCGGCTGTCATCACAAGGCGAGCAAAAGAGCTCTCATGTGCGCGCTCTTCGAGCACGTCTCGTATGCTGTGCCCCGCCCGCGCCCCTGTTTCGTAAGCGATGACCTTGACCTCGTCATCGCACGCAGGCGCTCCGGCACGACACGTCGCGCGCTCGCGGAGGAGTCCTCAGGGCAGATTTCAATCGGCTACGCCTACTTTCCTATGCAGAAAGTGGAAAAGATGCGGTTCAGGATGTCGTCGGCGGTTGTGACGCCAGTAATGGCGTCGATCGGTTGGAGGGCGCAGTAGAGATCGAGGAGGAGCAGTTCGTGCGGGAAGCCGGCAGTGGCGGCGGCGCGAGCCTTCTCGAGCATGGAGGCGGCTTCACGCAACAGATTTTCATGGCGGAGGCTGGTGATGAAGCCGCCATCGGACTGGGCTTCGGCTCCGGGCGCGAGGATGCGGATGGCAGCTTCTTTGAGTGCGTCGATCCCCTGCCCCGTGAGTGCGGAGACCGGGATTTCGTCTGCTTGCGGCTGGAAGTTCGGCAGATCGCATTTGTTCGCGACTATCAGCGCCTTGCCTTGTGAGTACGCTCTCGAAATCAGATCATGGGAGTGGGGATCGGAACTGGATGTGCCGTCAATGACTACGAGGGTCAGGTCGGCGTCCGCCATGGCCTCGTAACTCCGCTCGATACCGAGGCGTTCGACCAGTTCGCCAGTCTCGCGGATACCGGCGGTGTCGACGAGGTGAACGGGGATGCCTGCGAATTCAATCGTTTCGGAAACAACATCGCGCGTGGTGCCGGGGATTTCGGTTACTATCGCCCGGTTCCGTTCGAGGAGCCGATTGAATAAACTGCTCTTCCCCACGTTGGGTTGGCCCACGATGGCGAGTGCGAAACCTTCCCGCACGAGATGGCCGTAACGGAAGCTGTTGACCAAAACCGCGGTCTGAGCAATCACAGGTTCCAGGCGGCGCAGGATTTCCGATGCGGGTGCAACGCTGATATCGTCCTCAGCGAAGTCGATACCGGCTTCAAGCAGAGCGATCAATTCCAGCAACTGCGTTTTGATCGGCGCGAGCAGGCGGGACACAGAGCCCTGCGTTTGCTGAGCCGCGATGCGGGCCTGGTAGAGCGTCGTCGCTTCAATCAAATCACGCACGGCTTCGGCGCGAGGGAGATCGATGCGGCCATTCAGATAGGCGCGTAGAGTGAATTCACCCGGCTCGGCGAGTCTGGCTCCGGCGCGGACGGCGCGATCGAGGCAATGGCGCAGGATTACGGGCGCACCGTGGCAGGAGATTTCCACGACGTCTTCGGCTGTGTAGGATTTGGGCGCCGCGAAATAAGTGGCGATGGTTTCGTCAACGACGTGCGTGCCATCGTGGTCGGTCAATTCGGCGCGGGTTGCGGTCCAGGGGCGGAGTTCACCATGCAAGCGGAGGATCGCGCCGGCGATCTGTGCAGCATTTGAACCTGAGATGCGCACGACGCCCAAGCCACCGCGCCCTGGAGGGGTAGAGATGGCGACTATGGTGTCGCTGAGACGCATTTGGAGAACTTAACGAGGGCGGCGCGGACCACCGCGGCCACGGTCACCACCCGGGCGACCACCACCGCCGGGACGACCACCGCGACGATCACGATCACGGTCACCGCCTGCACCTGCAGGTTCCGGCGGGCGGCCAAAACGCGAGGGACGGAAAGGCGGAGGCGGAGCTTCGGGCAAAGACGGCATGCCGGCGGGATACACGATCACTCCACGGTACGGGCCGGAACCGGAACTCTCACTGCGCAGCTCCGTTTCGTTGCGGAGCGAGAGATGGATGATGCGACGCTCACGGCTGTTCATGGGCGCGAACCGAAACGGCTGCCCGGATGATTTAACACGCTCGGCAGCTACCTGCGCGGTCATCCGTAGTTCTTCAATACGCAGCGCGCGATAGTCGTTGGCATCGAACGCGATGCGCGAATGATCGTCGGAGTGCATGCGCAGGGCTTCCTGCGACACGTGTTCGAGGGCCAGTAACAGTTCGGCGCGATTGCTAAGGATGAGATCGACGTCTTCCCCTTGAAACTTGACAACCAGATCCGGGCTTTCAAATTCCGGGTTGCTCTGATCCCCCGCCTCGAGTGTGAATGTCAGATCCAGGCCGGCGTTGGCTATCGTCTGCCGCAGAAACTCTTCGATCCGTGGACCGGTTTCGTGAACCGAATATTTGGGCTTCAAGCCTTCTTCCTGCCGTCCTTGATTATTTTGTTGTTGGGCACGGCGGGTGCGGTTTTATTGAAGAACCACTGCTGCGCCACGCCAACAATGTTGCTGGTTAGGTAGTATAACACCAGTCCGCTGGAAGCCTGCCAAAAGAAGACGCCCATCATGACGGGCATGAACTGCATCATTTTCTGCTGGCTGGGATCGCCGCCTGCGGGAGTTGGCGTCATCTTCTGCAGCAGAAGGCTGGTGAAGACCATGATGACAGGGAGCATGCGGATAGCGAGATGCTCGGGTTGGGTGAGATCGTCCACCCAGAGCCATCCGGTATGGCGCATCTCGACGGTTACCGAAAGCACTTTGTAGAACGCGATCAGAAACGGCATCTGAATCAGCAGCGGCACGCAGCCGCCCATGGGGTTGATGCCGTGCGCTTTGTACAGTTCCATGATCTCCGCCTGTTTCTGCTGCGAACGGGGATCGCTCATGGAGATGCCTTTGTATTTGTCGTTGATCTTCTGGATCTGCGGCTGCACCACCTGCATCTTGCGCATCGATTTCAGATTGAAGACCTTCAGCGGGAAGAGCGCCAGATTAATGAAGATCGTCAGGACGATGATCGACCAGCCATAGTTGTGGACAAAGCGGTTGTCCAGAATCCGGAGCATCATGAAGAGCGGCTGGGCGATGATGCGGAACCAGCCCCAGTCGATGGCATGACTAAGATTCGGATTCACCGACTCCAGAATGTCGCCTTCCTTGGGACCAACGAACAGGCCCATCTGATTGCGCGCCTCACCACCAACAGCAACACCGGGAAATGCGTCTTCCGTGCCGTTGAAAGCTGTGGCAACGGAATCGTCGTAAAGAGTGGTCTTGAGGGTGGAATCAACGGGAGGAATGAAAGCGGCGGCGAAATATTTGTCGTCGATACCGGCGAAGGAGAACTGGCCGTCGTTGAAAATCGGGGTAGTCTTCGCACTCTTGGCGGCATCGCGGAAAAGCTTGTCGTCCTTGAGATCGTAACGGATGGCAGCTTCGAGACTGGCCGCATTCGTGACGTCCATATCGCCGAAGCCAGCGCGCCAGGAGATCTGGTGGGGCACGCCGACGCCGTCTTTGGTGACCTCGGTGGCGATCTGCACGAGGTAGCTGCTGCGGGCGAAGGAGAACACTTTCTTCGCAACGGTATGGCCGTCGGAATAGTCGTATTCGATGGAGAGGCCGTCGCCGCGGGGATGCCATTCCCAGAGAGCTTTGTTGAGGGGCGTGGTTGGCTGACCGCGGAACTGCAGGGCCAGCGGGAAGCCTTCTTTCATGGCGCCGCGCTGGTTGACCACTTCGAGAGGCTGGCCGCGCGCGTCCTTATATTTCTTGAGGGTCCAGCTCTGTACCACCGCGCCTTCGTTCGAGAAGACTACGTGATAAACATCGGTATCCACGTACCAGATCTGTTTGTTGGTGGCGGCGATGACTGATGCGGGTGCTGCGTTTCCAGGATTATCTGATGACGCTGGGGTCTCACCGGGAAGAGTGCCGGGCGCCGAACCGGGAAGCGGCGTGGCTTTGTTGGCATCGGACTTTTGTGCAGTGGTTTTTTGCGCGGCGTCGGTCTGGCTGGCTGGCGCATCGGGCGGAATCAGCCCGGTCTTGCGGAAGACCCACTGCGAGCCGAGGAGAATAATCCCCATCAGTCCGAACGCGATCAGCATGCGCAGTTCGCTCGATAGCTCTTTCGGGCCTTTATTGGGTGGTGTGGGAGAACTCATGTTATTGACTGGAGTTAGGGACGAGGCACCGGATCGAATCCGCCTGAATGAAATGGATGGCAACGCCCGAGACGCTTCACACCATACCAGACGCCGCGCGCCGGGCCGTGAACTTCAATGGCTTGTCGCATGTACTCGGAGCAGGTTGGATGGAAGCGGCAGGCAGACGGCAGAAACGGCGAGATCACGCGCTTGTACCCCCGGAGGGCTGCTGTGAGACAGCGTCCGACGAGGGAATTGGCTGCGTTGGTAGCGGTGCCTGCGGCACCGGCTGTATTGGCGAATTGCTGCACCGTAAGAAGAGACGTTTCACTTCGCTCCGAAGATCCGTGAAAATGCAATCGAGCACCTTGCGGCGGGGATTGAATACGATGGACCACCCTGAACTCAGTGACGCCAGTTCCAGCCGAGCGGCCTCTCGGACGCGGCGGCGGATGCGGTTTCGTTTAACGGCGCTACCGAGCGCTTTGGGAGTAGTGAAGCCGACTGCGCGCCGATCGGAGTTCCGGGAAGCCGGGTCAGCCAGGCAGAAAGCTGCGAAAAGGGGACACGTGTAGCGCACGCCCCCATCGTAAACTTTTCGGAAATCGCTGGATCGGAGTAGCCGGACACTCTTGGGAAAGCCGGATTTGGACTCACCGGGAGTTTGCCGGGCTACTGGAGCCGGCACGTCCCGTTTCAGGTCGTTCGTTATCCGGACTACCTCTCCGAGCTGACGGTCAGCTTCTTGCGGCCCTGGGCGCGTCTGCGCGAGAGCACGGCGCGGCCATCGGCCGTCTTCATGCGTTTCCGAAAACCGTGCACCTTGGCGCGGCGACGATTGTTCGGTTGGAAAGTACGTTTCGGCATTGTAGTAGGGGGAAACTAAAAGTATACAACAGAAGGACGTACGGGCGGAGGAAGGGGGCGGCAGGGGCGGGCGCGGAGGCGATATCGGCTCCAGATATCTGCGAGCCCACATTCATGGCCCCAGGTCGGGCGTTCAGTTCTCGCCGGGGCGCTCGCAACGGTCGACGACCGTGAT